>DASXMV010000001.1:0-8513 GCA_036495465.1 Candidatus Udaeobacter sp.
GTGCGACGCTGTTTTTGGCTAACAACCTTTTCCCCCTTGTAAATCTCTTTGAAGATGTCGGCAATCATAGGGGCAGCAGCAGAACCGCCATGGACTTTGCTGCCTACGTCTCCTTCGTAAACGGCCGCGAACGCGTATCGCGGTTGATCCGCTGGCAAGAATCCGGCGAACCACGCGGCGGTACGCTCTTTATCTTTGGGTCCCCATTGCGCCGTTCCGGTTTTACCGGCGACCTCAGCATTATTGAGACTGGCTTGATGCGCGGTGCCGCCTGCGCCATTCACAACGTCAATCATTCCCGTGTCCACTTCGTCCAGTGTCTCCGATGACAGGTTTAATGTTCTCTTTGCTCGCACCTGGTAGGCAGTGACTATTTGGTTATCGAAAGTCTGTACCTGTTGAACGAGTCGCGTCTGGTACAACGTACCACCATTTGCCACGACGCCCATAGCCTGCGCCATTTGAAGCGGAGTCGCCTGCGTGTCTCCCTGACCGATCGACATATTTGCGATGTCGCCGTTAAGCAGCCTGCGACCGTGTGTTGCCTTCATGTATTCATCATTTGGAACGCGGCCTTCCGCTTCGCCGCGTAGAGGCACGCCGCACTTCGCGCCAAAGCCTAATTGTAAAGCCCAATCGATGATCGGTTGCGCGCCCGTTCTAATTCCAACCTGATAAAACCAAGTGTCGCACGACTCTGTAAGTGCCTGGACGAAGTTCAAAGCGCCCCGGTTGGCTTTTTTCCAATTGTGGAAAGTGACATTGCCAATCTGAATCGAAGGAACGCATTCATATCGATCGTCCGGGTGGACTGCCTGGCTTTCGAGCGCGGCAATTCCAACCGCAATTTTGAAAGTCGATCCGGGAGGATAAGATGAACGATACGCTCGCGGCAAAAGCGGAATGTCTGGATCGTTCTGCAAAATCTTGAACTGTTCCGCTGAGATTGACGGCACAAACAGGTTTGGGTCGTATGTAGGCCAGGAGGCCAACGCCAGAATGTCGCCGTTGTTTGGATCCATAATAACGATAGCGCCACGTTTTGCTTTTGCTTCCAACGCCTTCTCAGCGAGTTGCTGAAGACGCAGATCAAGCGTGGTCACGACGTTGTACCCGGGTTCCGGCGGAGTAATTAGTTTTTCGGAAGTCTTCCGGCCATCCTTATCAAACGTGAGTTTGTATTCTCCATGCTTGCCTGTGAGCATCTCGTTGAACGTCTGCTCAAGTCCTTCGCGGCCCTCCGTTTCGGGCCAGAGCGTTTCGTGATTGTCAACGATGCCGTCGGGGTTTCGGCCGGTTTTGCCAGTGTAGCCAATAATTTGGCCGGCCACTTTTCCGTTCGGATAAACCCGCACGTAGGTCGGGCGCACAATGACCCCGGGCGGCGGATCGTTCTTGATTTGTTCGTACTCCAACTGACTGAGATTCTGCGCGATCTCCAGCGGCATGATTCCGCGGTTGTGGTAATGGCGAAGGATCGCTTCGTCCGAAATCTTGATTTTGCGGCCGATGAGTCTGGCTGTCTTATCGATTTTTTCCCTGGCAAAGCTGAGCACCTGGGCATCGGTAAAATCAAGCGGCGTAGGGAAATTGATTGCCACATTGTAGCTGAGGCGATTTTGCGCTAGCGGCTCCCCATTGCGATCTGTGATCTGGCCGCGGGGCCCTGGAACATCGAGAATGTACGTGCGGGCGAGTTTTTGGGTCTCGAACGTTGGAATAATGTTTTCTTCTTCAGTTTGCGGAGTCGCGCTGACGGCTGGCACGGCAGATGGCGCGAGCACCTGGGCGCATACGAAACCGGGCGTTTGGATCGAAAACGCAATCCACAAAATCCCCAAGGTTTCCCAGAACGACTTCATTCGGCGAAGTGAATTTCCATCATCTATGGATAAATCAATGTTTTTGCAGGAATTGATAGACTTCTTCAGCCAACTTTCGGCCGATCCCGTCCGTGGAAGCAATTTCTTCCACAGTTGCCTTGCGCAGGCGATTCACCGAACCAAATTTTCGCAATAGTAAGCTCTTGCGGTTCTGACTTACACCGGGGCAATCGTCAAGGATGCTTTCGCCCACGCGTTTTTTCATGAGCAGTTGATGATAGGCATTTGCGAAGCGGTGCGCCTCATCACGGATGCGTTGGAGCAAACGTAAGGCGCCGGAGTCCAAGGGTAGTTGCAGGGGGAACGCCCGTCCCGGTCGGTAGATTTCTTCCCGCTCCTTGGCCAGGCCGATAATGGGAAGGTCGTGCAAGCCTAATCGTTGTAATTCGCGACATGCTGCCGAGAGTTGGCCCTTTCCGCCATCGACAATGATGAGGTCGGGCAAGCGAACGGCAACGAAGCTCGTGTCATTCCGAGCTGAATTGTTGAGTTCGTTCGCATCACCCGGCTGTTTCTCCGTAGAATCGCTGTGCTCGGGATGACGAGTAATTCGCTCCAAGGCACTCGCGGGATCCTCTTGCGAAAACTCCGCTACATCAGAGTTCGCGCTGCGCGCTTCGAGTAGCACACGTGAATACCTGCGCCGGACCACTTCGGCCATGCTGGCAAAATCGTCCTGTCCATCGACTGTTCGCACCCGATAGCGCCGGTAATTGTCCTTGTCTGGCACGCCATCGCGGAAACAAACCATCGATGCAACAACATGCGTCGTAGAAATATTCGAGATATCGAAACATTCCATTATCCGCGGCACGGATGGCAACTGTAAGGCATCGGCCAACGCGCGCACGTCCGCCATCGGATCGAGCGCACTCGGCAAACTACCGCGAGTAAATCGACGCATCGGTCTTGTCGTGCTCCGCAAGTCGTCAATCATGTTGCGCAGTTCGGCGGCTTTCTCGAAGTCCATTTTCTTGGCCGCCTTATGCATTTCATCCTCTAACGCCGCAATCATTTCCCTCGATTTTCCTTCCAGGAATTCACATGCCTGGACGACACGATCGCGATATTGTTCCGCGCTAATTTCGCTCAGGCGCACGGGTAACTGATAGGTGGAGGATTTCAATTCCCGCTCCGTCGGTGAGCCCCGTCCAAACGTGAGCACACCGAATTTCTTGCGCATGAAATTCAAGGTCTGCCGCAGTGCACCCGCATGCGCGTACGGGCCGAAGTGGCGACTTCCATCGTCTTTTTTGAACCTGGCCAGCCGAAAACGCGGCCATTCTTCCGACATATCCACCCTGACCAGTAGGAACCGCTTGTCGTCACGGAAAGAAATATTGTAGCGGGGACGGTATTCCTTAATCAGTCTGCCTTCGAGTAAGACGGACTCTGCTTCGCTGCGAACCACATGCGTCTCAAAATCCCAGGTCGCCTCCAGCATGGCGCGCGTCTTCAAATCAGCCTGGGCCAGTTTGGAGGGCAGAAAATATGAACCAACGCGTTTGCGCAGGTCTCGTGCCTTGCCCACGTAAATCACGCGATTGAAGCGGTCCCGCATCAAGTACACGCCCGGTTTGTGCGGGACTTCGTGCACCTTTTTCTGCAAGTCCTGCTTCTCCCTGGTCGATACAGCCATTCGGCTGTAAATCTACGCGAGAAGCGGATATCTGGAAATTGCTATCGTCCCCTTCAACCTGACAAGTGCGGGTACAGCAAAACGCCCGCGAAATTTCTCGCGGGCGCTTCGATTTTACGGGAACAGTTTCCCGTCAAGGTCTTGTCGTCGTCGTAGTAGTTGTTTCCTCGTGTTTAATAACACCAGCCGGTCGGCTCAACACTACTTTGCGCACTACTACCCGGTCGCCAACCGTCGTGTAATAAACGGTGGCTGGCATATCTGGTCGAACGGCAGACCAGCTTACGGTGCGACCTTCCGGGTCCACGATGGCCGTGTCCCTTGTGTAATAATAGCGCACCGGGGCCGTAGACGGCGCTGTTCGGAACATGAAATAATCCGAATCCGGCGTATACGTCACGATTGTGCCGGCACTGTTGGTCGTCGTCGCCTGAGTTGTTGTCGTTCCCGTTACCGGGTCCGCTGTTGTGGTCGTTGTTGTGGTTTGCTGCGCAAGCGCCGTCGCCATCGTAGTCGCACAAGCCACTCCGACTGCCAACATTTTGATTAATCTAGTTTGTTTCATATTTATCTCTCTGCTTTGGTTGGATTGATGTTCTCCATTAAGTATTTCTCCGACACCTTGGCGCCGGATCTTTTCCAGTTACGCCCTGATATCGTAAATTCAGGTTCGCATGGTCGCATCCGCAGGCGTAAACCCCTTGTGATAAAATGGTAAGGTAGCATGGCGTTTATGCAGGCATTACCCGGTTTCCGCGATTTTCTTCCGAATGACTGTGCGGTGCGCAATTACATCTTTGCGCGTTGGCGCGAAATCGCCCGTCGTTACTACTTTGTTGAATGGGATAGCCCCGTTCTGGAACCGACCGAGCTTTACAAAAAAAAGAGCGGTGCGGAAATCGTCGATCAGCTTTTCAACTTTACTGATAAGGGCGAACGGGAAGTTGGCATGCGTCCCGAACTCACGCCCTCACTTGCTCGCGTGGTCGCGTTACATGAACGCGAGTTTAAGAAGCCGTTGAAATGGTTCTCAATTGGTCAATTTTTTCGTTACGAGAAACAACAGCGCGGAAGATTGCGCGAACATTTCCAACTCAACTGCGACATCATCGGCGAAGCGAGCCTTGCCGCGGATATCGAACTGGTGGCGTTGTGCATCGATGTCCTGCGGGCATTTGGGTTCACCGAAAAAGATTTTGTGGTGCGAATAAGCGATCGGGATTTCTGGACTGATTTTTTTCGCGAAAAGGATGTTTCTCCGAAGGATTGGGATGGTTTGTTACAGGCCATCGATAAATCGGGACGTGAAACGAATGAAAAAACAGCGGAGAGGCTTGGGAAACTCGCTGATCCAATCTTTTCAGTTTTGAAAGCCGGAGCAAAAAGCCAAAAGCTCGACCAACTTGTTGCCGGGCTTCACGAGCGGGGACTTGCCGATTACGTGGCGATCGATGTCGGGATTGTTCGCGGGCTGGCTTATTATACCGGCATAGTTTTCGAGGTATTTGATCGCGCCGGGAAATTTCGTGCTATAGCCGGCGGCGGCCGTTATGACAATCTCATCGGTCAACTAAGCGATGGCGCTGTTTCAATGCCGTCACTCGGATTTGCGATGGGCGATGTTGTGCTGGGCGAGTTAATTAACGAAACAGCTCACGCACGTGAAAAATTGGAGAGTGCAATCGCGGATGAGCGGAAGGTCGACTTGTATGTTGTTATCGCAAAGGAACAGCGCCGTGGCGATGCTCTTGCGCAAATTCAGCAATTTCGCGACTGCGGTTATCGGGTAGATTATTCGCTCACAAGCGAAAAGGTCGGCAAACAGTTCCAAACCGCCGAGCAACTTGGTGCGCGCGCTGCATTGTTGTTTGGAGATGAATGGCCGCAGGTGAAAGTTAAAAACCTGGCCACGCGCGAGGAATCTTTGGTACACCACGGAGAGTTACTTACGCACTTGCAAGCGTCATCCAGCTTGTCATCCTGAGCGCAGTGAAGTGGCGTCAAACGATCCGATCGCTTTGGGCAACGCTTGGGGACGGGATTCCCGGACTTCGCTCCGAATGACAAGAAATATGTACCGTACACACGACTGCAATCCGCTTCGCAAAGGAGATATCGGCAAACAAGTTGCTTTGGCCGGTTGGGTGAACGTCACACGCGACCACGGTGGCGTGATTTTCATTGATCTCCGCGATCGCAAGGGGTTGACGCAAATCGTCTTTCGCCCTGAGGAAAACGCGCAGCTGGCGAAGCAGGCACATTCATTGCGAAGCGAAGATGTGGTTCAGGTTTCAGGTCGTGTCGCGGCGCGTCTGCCGGGCACAGAAAATCCAAATCTCGCAACAGGCGACATAGAAATCATTCCAACCGAACTAAAGATTTTGAATCGGTCGGACGACCTGCCGTTTCCGCTCGACGCCGAACCGCACAACGAAGATTTGCGAATGACGCATCGATACTATGACTTGCGACGCCCCCGGTTGGCGCGCAATCTGCGCCTGCGCCACCTCGCGGCGAAGGCCACGCGCGACTATCTCGACAGCCAGGGTTATGTCGAAGTTGAAACTCCAATTCTGTCGAAGAGCACTCCCGAAGGCGCGCGCGATTTCCTGGTGGCAAGCCGGATCTCGCCTGGAAAATTTTATGCTCTGCCACAGGCGCCTCAGCAATACAAACAACTACTGATGGTCGCCGGCGTGGAAAAATATTTTCAGATCGCAAAATGTTTCCGCGACGAAGATTTGCGAGCTGACCGGCAACCGGAATTTACGCAGATCGACATCGAGGCATCCTTCGTGACTCCCGATGATATCTTTGCTCTTACCGAAGGAATGCTCGCGGCAATTTTCAAAGCCACGCGCGACATAGAGACCAAGACACCGTTCGACCGGCTCACCTATCGCGAAGCCGTGAGTCGCTACGGAAGCGATAAACCAGATCGCCGCTTTGGAATGGAACTTGTGGATCTTGGCGAAGTCTTTCGCGAAAGCGGTTTCAAAGTTTTTCGCAACGCCCTTGAAACAGGAGGTGTAGTCAAGGCGATTAACGCAAAAGGATTTGCCGGGATTACAATTGGCCAGGCCGATGAATTAACCGGAATTGCGAAGTTGTACGGCGCGAAAGGGCTCGCTTTTATCAAAATTGAGAATGGCGAATGGAAATCCCCCATCGTGAAGTTTTTTTCCGAGACTGAAAGAGAAGCGCTACGGGTCGGACTAAAAATCGAGGAAGGCGACTGTGTTTTCTTTGGCGCTGACAAATGGGAGGTGGCTTGTGAAGTCCTTGGACGATTGCGGTTGCGGATCGCGGAAATGCAAACGCTTACGTCCGGTGTCGAAACCTTGAATTTTCTTTGGGTGACCGATTTTCCGCTGTTTGAATGGAGTCCGGAAGAAAACAAATGGAACGCCATGCATCATCCATTTACCCGTCCGAAAGCCGAGGACATGCCGTTGTTTGCGGCGAAAAAATTTCCGGAGGTTCGGGCCGAGGCGTACGACGTTGTGCTCAATGGCGTCGAAATCGGTGGCGGCAGCATGCGAATTTACGAGCCGGACTTGCAGGACAAAATGTTCGAAGCTCTGGGTATCAATCCTGAAAATCGCCTGGCGCAGTTTGGCCATTTGTTGCGCGCGCTGCATCTCGGCGCCCCGCCACATGGCGGAATCGCGTTTGGATTCGATCGTCTGGTCATGCTGATTGCGGGCGAACAAAGCATCCGCGAGGTGATGGCGTTCCCGAAGAACAATCGTGCAATGGATTTGATGTCGAATTCACCATCTGAGGTCGATGCACGACAATTGCGCGAGCTATCACTGCAACTGACGAAAGACAAAAAAGAGTAGCGGTCCCTGTATCGCCAGCGTCCGCATCGCGAACTGCGGGCTTAGTAGCCCAATGCCACTTTTCGCTCGTCCGCGCCAGGCAACGGATCCTTCTTCACTGTAATTGCCTCAGCGCCCGCGTCCTTCAGTTGGTGAGCCTCGGTGGCGTTGAATTCGATATCTTTCGCGAACTCCGCGGGAAGATCCGCCTCTGCATAAATTGCATGCACTGGGCATACATCCACGCATGCCATGCAATCAATGCACTCCTCCGGGTGAATGACCAACTGGTTTTCCATTTCGTAGAAGCAGGCGACCGGACACACTTCTACACAGTCGGTAAACTTACATCCGTTACATTTGTCAGTGACAACGTGAGCCATGAGATTTCAATAGTTGAATGTTGCGTATAAAGGATCGCGGTTGCGCGTCAAGTAATTAGCGAATGTTGCCCGCGAAAATTCCGGCGTTACGCCATACTCGGCGGTTGATGTTCGTGCTTTGTCCGGAACAGGATCGCGATGAAGAAAGTGACGATCGTTCCGAAGCAGATCCACCACGGAAATTCCATCACGGGAAGCCAGGTGGGCTGGGTGTAAAGCTTGCTCCCGAAAATTCCAGCGATTTTGTTGGGCAAACCGCTCAGAATCGCGACGACGATGAAGCCCAGAACCATTGCGATGATGTTTCCGAAATCGTTCCCGCGCGATTTGGTTAACATCCCCGCGAGAAAGATTCCCAGAACGGAGCCATAAGTATAACCGTAGATCCCAAGCACAATCGGAATGATGCGAACATTAGGATATACGATCACCAGATAGGATGTAGCTGACGCGACAACGATCATCAGCACCGAGAACCAAATTGTCGCCCAACGCACGGCGCGAAGGCTTTGTTCGCTTGTTGTTTTTGGATTGATGTAGGGCTCATACCAATCGCGCGTAAAACTCGTCGCCAGCGCGTTGATCGCCGTGCTGAGCGAGCCCATTGCGGTTGCGAAAATCCCGGCAATGAGCAGCCCCCGCAAGCCAACAGGCATTTCGTAGAGAATGTAATGACAGAACACCTCGTTCGGAGTTTTCGGCAATGCCGGGTCGTTATGTGTCTGGTAAAAAACCCAGAGGAGCAAACCGATACTCAGAAAAGTGAACGCGATTGGAATATCGG
>DASXMV010000002.1:0-10991 GCA_036495465.1 Candidatus Udaeobacter sp.
CTCTATTCCTACGGCCTGTATCTAATCCATCAACCTTATGTGATCTGGCTCGGCCTGCGTATCCGCGAAGTGCCGATCTGGGCATTCCTTCTCATCTGTGTGCCGGTCCTGGCTGTCCTAAGCGGTTGGGGAATGCTTTTAGAGAAAGCAACCAACGCGCTGGTAACCAAGCTTACCTCACCAAGAAAACCGGCACATACCTGAAACAGTCGGACGCCATCGAAAACCGGACCGCTCAAGACCGAAAGCACTTGGGGGAACGAAACAAATTAGTCATGGCTCAAATTTCGGGGTTAGAGAAAAAAGAGGCACCGTGGCATCTGCGCTGGTTCTACGGCGTAATGCGCAAGATGTTCCAAAAAGACCTTACGCCGGCGAAGATCCAGATGCGTTTACCCAGTCTCGTGTGGGGAGGCATTGCCATGGAAGCCGCGCTCGGCCGTAAACGGTTAGTCTCGTTGCGTTACATGCAATTGGGGAAAGTCCGCGCCGCGGCGCGCATTGGTTGTCCGTTTTGAGTAGACGTCAATTCTGCCGTCGGCAGAAAAGCGGGTCTTACTGATGAGAAACTACGCGCCATCCCCGGCGACGATAGAACACCCTTCACTGAAACCGAAAAGCTGGTGATTGAACTGGCTGACGCCATGACAATGACGCCCGCTAATGTGTCGGATGATTTGTATGGGCGATTGCGGAATCAATTCTCCGAAGAACAACTCATGCAGCTAGGCGCACAAATCGCGTTCGAAAATTATCGCGCACGGTGGAATCGAATTTTCGACGTCGAGAGCGACAACCTTTATTACAAAACATAGCAGTCACGTGCTCTTCGCCAAACTCAGCTTCGCTTTGATTTCCTCAACCAGTTCCTGCGGACTTCTGCCCAACTCAATAATTACTGTTCCCTCAGCAAGCTTGGGTTCTTCCAAATCGGTAAACTGACTCTTCAATAACGCAGGATTCATAAAATGGCCACGTCTGCCCTGCAGTTGTTTCTCAATCAGCGTGTAGTCTCCATGGAGAAATACAAACTTTACGTCGTCGCTGACTCGTAAACGTTCCCGATATGCGCGTTTCAATGCGGAGCACGCGAGCACTGCGTTCTCTGCTGCCGCAGTAGAGCGGGTGATCTGATCGCGCAATCTATTCAGCCACGGCCATCGGTCTTCATCGGTGAGCGGATGGCCACTACGCATTTTTTCAATGTTGGACGGTGGATGAAAATCATCCGCTTCAAGAAATCGCCAGCCAAGTTCTCCAGCCAGTAGTTTGCCAATCGTTGTTTTTCCAGCGCCAGAGACGCCAAAAACAATCACAATCACGGCGTAGTTTGCCGCCGCCTTCCGATTTTCTCTATCACGAAAGCGACAATCACAAAAAGCGTATAGAAAATCCAAACGCCCATAACGGTTTCTTTGTCCGTCAACGGATTGCGAGGCACGTACGTATCACCTATCTGAATGACAAAGAGAACAATCCCAAAAGCGATCACCACCGCCTCACGAATCATCGATATCGCATTTCGTGTCACATACAGGATGATGCCGACTGCAAGCAGTGCGATTTCCAATGCGAACTCCGGGTCGCGATAATTCCACAAACCAAAGCCTACCTTCCATGTGTTGTCGTAGATCGCCAGGTCACGTGGATGCGCGATTAGATCGAGAATCCAATGAGAGAAAACAGCCAATCCCACGATTAGAGTCGCTGGCCTCGTGCAAGGGTGGCCGAGCCTATCGCATACTGCTTTGTATACGAACGCAGCCACACCGCTCCAAACGACTGCGGCGATCAGACTATGTGAATAGGGATGGAAGTATGAGTCGAGCATGCTGCCAGCAGTGAACCCTTTGATCACGCGCACCTTCTCGATCCCAAGCAAAACAAGTGTCGCCCAGATGTAATCGAGGAACTGGACCGCGATAAACAAAACCCACAGCGGGATTTTGTTTTTCCCGGTCTTAGCTGCGAAAGCAACGCTGTAATGTCCGACAAACATTTGCTCAATATCGCCGCCCCGAATCGCTTAATTCTCAGGGGCGCAAATCAGACTCGCAACCTCTACGTGACATCGCTCAGGAACTTGATGGCGGACGAGAAAACCGCAGCCAGTGGCAGCGGCTACAATGGTACCACGAATGATACGATTTCGTTCGCAGCTCGATGATTCGACCAGAAGTTCGCACCATCGAACGTTAACGAGCGACACGCGAACGGCACTGTCGCAATGTCGGTAACCTGCGGCTTTTCCTCCTGTGGATCGAGTCGAGCGATCGTCCAGCTCTCACCGTTCTGTTCAGTGCCGCGTAAGACATAGATCATTCCGTCGACAAACGTGTGGCCGGAGATCTCGGCGTCAATGTCGATAACACGGGTGATATTGCCGTTTGCCCCCAGCTTGAGAATGCGATGCTTGTGCCATTGACTCAGGTACAAATTCTCACCGTCATAGCTCAGGTATGATCCAGTAAATTCCGGGCATTTGATTTTATCCTGCTCCGAAAAGCCCGTCTCGGGAGCGAATCGGCGAATGTAGCGATCGTCGTTTGGACCTTCCCCAATCGTAAAGCGAAACGTTCCATTCGTCGCCACAGCGGCCCATGGGATGCCAGGCGGTTCCTTCTCTTCAAGCACTTCCCACTTCTCCGGATCGATCGCATAAACCCGCCGCAGATCTCGCGAGCCCATCCACAATCTTTTACCATCCCACGCCAGCGCCTGCGGCGTCGGTGCGGGCGAAGGAAATCGTCCTCGTTCGATGATTGTTGGCAGTTTCAAGTTACCCGTTCAACATGGGTTCGAATCCAGGGCCGCGCAACAAATCGCAGAATAGGCTTGCCATCGCTCTGTCAACTTCCCAAGCTTCCAGAAATCCCCCATGAGAACTCGATTCGCACTGATAGCGCAGTGTGTCGTTTTTTTGATCCTCCCAGTCTCTGGTGAAGCGGCCGGTTCGGGGATCATTAAATTTCAAGAATCAACTGGCCCATCTTCGGAAAATTCGAGCGAATTGGTTGGTCATTGGCGGAAAACAACGATCGGTTATACGGGCCCGATCGATGAGCATCTCGTTCTTCGTTCCAACGGGACTGTTGAAAACTGGACCGTCACGGCCTACGAGCGCCGGGAACCGGTGACAGGCCATTGGGGCGTTGAAGGCAAAATGCTCACGTTATCCTTCGGTGGCAACGATCGCTCCAATCCGTTTACCTTTTACCAGGGCCAACTTGTTTTCCCAAACATTCCGAATCGTCGGGGTTTCTGGGAAAAAATTGAGTAGCCGGCCTTTCATCGCGCTGGGTGCCAGCGAGAACGGCGCGCGACACCGAACGCTTTGCCGTTAAACTCGCGACTGGAAATTTTTCCCATGAGTAGCGCGCGAATTTTCATACTCACACTACTGGCGATGATTGCCTTCGCCAGCAATTCGCTCTTGTGCCGAGCCGCATTGAAAGAAAGCAGTCTCGACCCCGCCACTTTCACGCTCGTTCGTATTTTCTCCGGAGCCGCGGGTCTCTGGCTGGTTATGAGCGTTCGGAGAATGGCGAAGGTAAATAGAACGGCCACCACTCCCGTCGAGGATCTTTCCAGCCCACCAACCAACACCGCATACTCACCACTTGGTTATGGCAACTGGATTTCCGCGACCGCGCTTTTCGTTTACGCTGCCGGCTTTTCATTCGCATACACGTCTCTTTCAGCGGGAACGGGAGCTTTGCTTTTATTTGGAGCTGTTCAAGCGACGATGATTCTCTGGGGATTGTATAAGGACGAGCGCTTGAGCCTGATCCAAATTATTGGGTTCATGGCTGCGATCACAGGACTCTGCGTGCTTGTGTTCCCCGGACTTTCCGCTCCGCCCCTCGCCGGTTCGATGCTGATGTTGGGAGCCGGCATAGCTTGGGGTGTTTATTCACTGCGTGGCAAAGGAGAAAAAAATCCGGCAAGCGTCACAACCGGAAATTTTATCCGCGCGGTTCTGTTCGCGGTTGTTCTCAGCCTCGCTTTCGCTTCGAAGGCACATGTCGATCTTGCAGGGGTCGCTTACGGGGTCATATCGGGCGCGGTTACATCAGGTCTGGGTTATGTGATCTGGTATAGTGCGTTACCCGGACTCACAGCCACCAGCGCTGCGACCATTCAACTCAGCGTCCCGGTTTTGGCCGCTACAGGCGGCATCGTGCTGCTGAGCGAGGCAATCACGCTTCGTTATGTGCTGGCTTCTGTTGTGGTGCTGGGCGGAATCGCGCTCGTCATATCAACTCCGCACTCCCAGGCAATCTCGTCTACGCGTTAAGTGGACTATTGCTTGATCGAGACAAACTCCAATGAAAAACGCGCGGGTCGCGCGGCATCTTCGATAAATAGAAAAAAGAGACGAAATCACTTATCGTGATTAAAACACGAGCGGGAGTTTCACTGAAACAAGCTGACAGAAGGGAAACATATGCCTGAGAAAGATAAATCTACTGAATCAGTCTACAGAGTAACGGAAGTAATCGGTACAAGCGCAAAGTCGTGGGAAGACGCGGCAAGGAAAGCGGTGGAGACCGCCTCTGGTACGCTGCGTGATCTGCGCATTGCCGAGGTCGTAAAAATGGATGTGAAAATCGAGGATGGAAAAATACTCGAATTTCGAACGCGCTTACAATTGTCCTTTAAGTACGAAGGTTAAAACTGCCCGGCTTTTTAGGGCAGCTTCGTCTTTGGCCGCAGCGCCATGGCAACGCGCCCGACGTTGATTCCGAAATCGGATTCAGACTTTGTGAAACGGACCGTGAATGAAGAGATTCTCAATCAGAGGACCGGCATATCTTGTCGGAGTATCCCTCGTGAATTCAGAGTTGCCGAACTCACTTTTATCATTTCTTCGGTCTTAGCAGTGGGAAAAGAATCACGTCGCGGATCGATTCTGCGCCGGTGAGTAACATCGCCAGCCGATCGATCCCAATACCAATCCCACCGGCAGGAGGCATGCCGTGCTCCAGCGCGAGGAGAAAATCTTCGTCAAGTTTTTGCTTTTCTTCGCCCGCTTGTTCAAGCAGTCGCTGACGTTGCACGAATGGATCGTTTAACTCGCTGTAACCTGGCGCGATCTCGGCACCGTTGATAATCAATTCGAAAACGTCGACTATCGAGTTGTCAGCTTTGTTCTGTTTCGCAAGTGGTACCAGCTCCTTCGGACAATGGGTCACAAACAAAGGGTCAATCGTCTTTTCTTCCACGAGCTTTTCAAAGACGTGCTGCGTCACTTCGAAATCAGCCAGTTGCGGAAGAATTTCTAACTTCAATTCCCTGGTGGCACGGTCGCGCCGTTCTCCGGCAGATAATTCAAACCAATCTTTCCCCGCGGCTTTCCGCACCACATCGTGATAACGCGCGCGGCGCCACGGCCGTTTTAAATTGATCGTACGAACGACCTTCTCATCGGAATCACGATGCTCGAGCGTTAGTGAACCACAGATTTTCTCCGCGAGATAACAGATTAGTTCCTCGACCAGATTTGCCATTTTCTCCCAATCCGCATAAGCCCAGTAGGCTTCGAGCATGGTGAATTCGGGATTATGCTTTCGGGAAATGCCTTCGTTGCGAAAGTTCTTACTGATTTCAAACACCTTGTTGAACCCGCCCACCAGCAAGCGTTTCAAGTAGAGCTCCAGCGCGATGCGCAGATAAAGGTCGAGTCCGAGCGCCTTGTGGCGGGTTACGAATGGTTCGGCAGCTGCTCCGCCTGCGACTGCTTGTAAGATGGGCGTCTCGACTTCAACAAAACCGCCGTCCTCCAAAAAACGACGAGTTTCACGCACAATCGCAATCCGCTTCTCGAAGATTGAACGGGAACGTTCGTTGGTAAGAAGATCCAAATAACGTTGTCGATAACGCGCCTCGATGTCCTGCAATCCATGCCATTTCTCAGGAAGCGGCCGCAACGCCTTTGCCAGCAATTCGAACGTGCGCACTTTCAAAGTCGGTTCGCCGCTTTTAGTGACAAAACACGTCCCTTCGACACCGATGAAGTCGCCAAGATCGAGCAGTCGAAAAATGTCGATCAGCTCGGGGCCGACCTCTTTCGCGTGAATGTAGATTTGAATGCGTCCTGTTGCGTCGCGCAGATCAAGGAAATGACTTTTACCCATGTCACGATGCGCCGTGATGCGCCCCGCTGCGCGAAAGATCTCGCCTTCCTTGAACTTTTCGCGCAGATCCGCAATCGATCCGGTGACCTCAAAACCGGTGCCGAATGGATCGACGCCTCTTGCGCGGAGCGCATCGAGTTTCTTGCGCCGGAGCGCGATTAATTCACTTTCCTCATCCATCAAGCGCGAATCCAAGCATTGCGAAGTTTGAGACGTACGGCTCGCCTTTCAAAGAATGCACGATCTGCTTCCACATCTTTGCTGAAAAGAAGAAAATACGCGCCGGCAATCATCGTGACAGTATATTGACCGCGCACCAATTGAACAGTCTCAATCAAGCCGGCATTGAGGGACCGATCGCCTGCTTCTCAATCGCATTATTGAGATAAGGCATTCTGCGAATCTCGCTCCAACGCTTAAGTCATCCATCGAATATATTGGTTTGCCAACGAAATACCCAAAATGAGATAGTTGGGTGGACATGCCCCGGGCTGCTGCAGCCAGGTGTCACTATTCGCAATGACTACGAATTTACCGGAAACGACGTCGAAAATAGATGGGCCGCTGGTAAAACAGTTTTCCGTGTTTCTACCAAACAAGGTGGGGGCAATGCTGGATGTCGTGAAGCTGCTCACTACACAGAGCACTCACGTAGTGGCACTGAGCGTGTCGGAATCGACCGACTCAGCCATTGCCCGGATTATTGCGAGTGATCCGGAGCGCGTCGAAACATTGTTCCGGGAAAGAAACGTGCCATTCGGCGTTTGTGAGGTTGTAGTCGTGGAAATCCGGGAAGTCGCCACAAAACTGGCGAAACTGCTCGCCGCACTTGTCATGGCAGAAGTGAATGTCCATTTCGCTTATCCCCTGCTCATCCGGCCGCACGGCTTCGCCGCGATTGCACTGCACGTGGATGATACCGAATGCGCGTCCTCCGTGCTGATGGGTGAAGGATTCAAAATACTGAGCCAGGACGATATTTCTCGATGACGCGCTGGTGATTCGGCAAAACCAATCATTACAACTGGCCTCCGATTCAACGATTTAGCGGTTCGACGGTCGTAATGAAGCGAAAAGCAAAGCTGACCCCGCATGTCCGCGCGAGTTGACAGCTTGGCAAGGGCACGCTTAGAGAAGTTTGTTCATTTGCTGCATGCGGACTCTTCTTTCACGGGCTACGCAGGTCGATCCAAGCTTTAATGTCGGACTCGGCCTGGTCATAATTCTGGCGCTCGCGGAAGTCTTTGCTGTCACTTCCTATTACATCGGTCGGGTCCAACCTGTGCGAGCGCCGGCACAGTCCTTCACGACAAGCATTGCTCGCCCCGCGGCTTCTCCCCTCTCCACGCCCGCCCCCGTGGAACAAGCGACACAGGCGGCTCCTTCACCGGAATCTGCGCCCCAAACGCCTCCCCCATCCATTGCTGATCAATTGCTGCGAGAAGGAGTCGAGCTGCGGGACCGTGGCGATACAACAAATGCTCTGGCGCGCTTTGAGGAAGCTTTGGACAACGAACCCAACAACGTCACCGTGCTCGAGGAAATAGCTAAGACGTACGACACGATGCAGCTTTATGACAAGTCGAACGAGATGTGGCGTAAGCTACACGAGATGGGCCCCTCGGCTGGTGAGGCCTACCAGTTGGCTGATCAGCGATTGAAATTGGGAGTGTCAACGCCCGCTTCAACAGACGCTGGGATGGCGAGCGCATCACTGGATGCCGCGTCACACAGGGATGTGGGCGGCAATCCGGAAGGTCCTGTCATGGGAATTACAGAAGTTAAAGTGGCAGAGACACCGGATCCGGACGCCGACACGAACCTCGCATTGCGGATCGGTATTAAAAAGCAGCCCGACACAACGATCGACCACACCAAGGTCAAGATTTTGGTGGAATTTTACGACACAGTCGGTGACAAGGACATAAAGCTCACCGATGCAGACGTAAATTACGAATGGCTGACGCCGAAGCATGATTGGACGGATCCAAACCCTGAGGTGCTCTCCGTCAGTTATCTTCGCCCTAAAGCAGGAATGATTTCGTCGGAGTCATCTCTTTCTGAAGCGGCAGCAACTGTCCGACCAGGTCAAAAAGGTCGAAGCTCCAAAGTTTCCAGCGCGGACGCGGGAAAGCGAAAATATCTGGGGTACAGGATTCGAATCTATTACGATGATAAACTGCAAGCCGTTCAGGCCGAACCGTCGCGCCTCTTACAGCTTTTCCCTGCGTCCGAGAATGGCTCTGCTCCATGAATGTCGCGAGTGAAAAAATTGGAAGGGTTACAAGGTTAACGAGGCCGCAAAGGCTGGCTAAAACGAGTGACGATGCATAAACGTTGTGACTTCTTTGACCCTTATAACATTTTAAACAGCTGCGTCGTTCTGATTTCATCATCACGACTCCTGATGAGATGCGCGTTTAACGTTACATGTCTTTTCATCGTCGTTGCGCAAGCGGAAGCACAAATTCAAGTGGACCTGAAATTCAAGCGATTGCAGTACATCGCCTACGAACCGGTCGTGGCGACGCTGAGCATTACCAATATGGCTGGACGCGATATTGACCTTCACAATGCGGATGGGCAGTCATGGCTTGGCTTTGAGATAACTGGAAACGAAGGCCAGCCCGTTGCGCCGATCAGCATCGAAAATCCCTCAGGCGCAGGGCCCTTGAAAGTGGTCAGCGGGCAAAGAGTCACGCATGAGATCAATTTAACTCCGCTTTATCCTGTGCACGATTTCGGCACTTATCATGTGCGGACGAATGTTTATTTTGCAGACCTTGGAAAGTTTTTCTATTCCCCTACCCGGGTTTTTGAGGTAACTGACGCCCGACCAATCTGGCAACAGACAGTTGGGATTCCCGATGGCGTTGCCGCACCGGGCAACGTGAGAACGTACTCTCTTCTCACCAACCGATTTCCGGACCATACTTCTTTGTACGTGCGCGTGCAGGACAGGGATACTGGAATTGTGTATGCGACTTATTCGTTAGGCAGAGCGATTGCCTTTGAAGAACCACAGGCAGAGATCGATCACGGAAATCAATTGCACGTTCTACATTGCTCTGCGCCTCGTGCGTGGGCGTATTCGCGCATCGGCTTGAACGGTGAACTGCTGGCGCACTCTTCCTTCATGGAAACCAAGACGCGGCCACGCCTGATCCGCGAGACAAACGGCGAAGTAGCCGTGCGCGGTGGCATGATCGAATCGCCGGCTGCGCAAGTTCCGCGGAGCACAGCACCAAAATTATCGGCTCGTCCGCCTGAGCCACCGAAGGACGACTAGCGATGTGGGTTAACTTCTACTCGCTCCGCGTTGGGACTACCCTGCTTATCGCATCTCTGGGATGCGTCGCTGTCTCCACAGTTCAGGCGAAGCGTGCCTCTCAAAACACCGGCTCGAGCACTACGGTCGTCATCGATGCGGGCCATGGCGGCTATGACCGCGGCGGAATCCCAGGCCAGAGGGTTTCCGAAAAAGATATGACTCTGGACGTCGCCCAACGGTTGAAAAAGGTGCTTTCGGCCAACGGATATCGTGTGGTAATGACCCGCGACAGTGACGTGTTCGTGCCACTCGGAACGCGTGTTGCAATCGCTAACTCTTATCCCGGCGCCCTTTTCGTTTCCATTCATTTTAACTCGGCTAACCGGAGCGGTGCCGGTGGAATCGAAACGTATTTTTTCAGCCGCGACAGTCTTCCGCTCGCTTCGGCTATCCACTATTACGTAGCGGGCGGAGCGCCCTCTTCAAATCGCAATGTGAGGCGTCGGGGTTACTACGTCCTCCGTAAAACCAGTGTTCCGGCAGTGCTTGTGGAGTGCGGTTTTTTAACTAATCCGACCGAAGCAGCGTACGCGGAAAACGCTTCTTATCGTCAAAAGCTTGCAGAAGAAATTGCTGCCGGTGTGCGCTGGCGTAACACGGTCTCCAGTCCGCTTTCGACAACGCGAGTGGCAACCGGGGAAAGCATCCCATTGCAACCGTATATCGACCAAACAAGAGTGGCGAAATCTGAACGACGTAAGTCCAAGCGTTCCCACAAAAAAAGCGCGCGTAAGAAGAAAAGCTCATCAAAGTCACGCGGTTCAGAGGCAAAAACGAGCTCAAAAAATCAGGAGGGATGATTGAACCTTCCAATCTTGACTTCGGCGCAGATGCGAGCTGCGGAAGAAGCCGCTTTTGCCCGAGGTGTCGAGGTTGAAGCTCTAATGGACAAGGCCGGCGCAGGCGTTGCGCAAATGGTCACGAGATTTTTTCACAAGCCAGGCAGATGCATTGTGTTTGCCGGCAAAGGTAACAATGCGGGTGACGCGCTCGTTGCAGCGGAATGCTTGCGACGACTCGGGTGGAAAATTGAGGTGCGACTTGCTTTTCGGGAGAGCGATTGCAGCGAACTGATGTGCAAAAAACTTCAAAGTCTGCGCCGCAGACCGCCCGAAATCTTAAATGCGAGACCGTCGCGTGGCGGAACTGATCTCGGCGTCATCTTTGTGGAACTAATGACAGAAGCCGCTGAGGAGTTGTCCGCAGCGCAGGAAGCAATTGCGTCAGAGGCCTACATCGCCACCGCAACGCCAGCGATAATCCTAGATGGTTTGCTTGGGCTGGGTGCGAGGCCGCCGTTGCGGGATCCGATCCGCGCCGCGTGTCGGTGCATCAACCAACTGCGGAAAAACAAAGGCGCTTACGTATTTGCGGTCGATCTTCCGACTGGTCTCGACGGCGATTCGGGAAAGGCCGATCGCGATTGTATTGTCGCCGATTTCACGGCCACGATCGGGTTCGCAAAACCAGGATTAGTGGCAGACGAAGCGCTGAACTTTGTAGGCAGGCTGGGAGTTGTGCAG
>DASXMV010000003.1:0-5138 GCA_036495465.1 Candidatus Udaeobacter sp.
CGCTGAACCGCGGGATCATCAAAATAGGGATGATTGAATCCGATCGGGTTCGATCCGAAAAATCCGTAAAGATCGATCAGTGGTTTATCAGTGACGGCGTTATACAGGTAGGAGCCACGACTTTTGTCGAGATCGACAACAATCTTGAAACCATCGAGCAAGACATGTTGCTCGATTTCTTCGAGAATTTTCGCGGGTGATATGGCTTTTTGTTTTTCGCTCTTTGTGGTGCGGCTTCGAGATGAAGCCGCCTCCGTGAGCACGGGCGGCATACTCATTGAAGAGATTAGCCGTGACTGGAGAATTGGTCAACCAAAGGACAGTTGAAGCGCCTCATGGTATCGAGGCGTCGGAAGGAAACACGACGACACGACGCCGTGGCTATAACTACACGATGCCGTTGCGCAAGAGTTCGTGCTTGCCGTCGAGTAACTCCTGCACCAACTGATAACCGCGTTTATCCACGTTACGCATCGTGCCCGCAAAATGGTGATCGATTCGGGTCTTCGCTGATCGACAGAAATAATCTGCAACGGAGAGAATTTCATCCGCTGGTTTGCCCTGGCCAAGCAACCATTGCGCATAGGAACATGTGGCGCTGATGGCGAAGAGTTCGGTAGCGACTCCGACAAAGCGCGAGAGCAACAATTGTTCACGGTCGAGCTTCGGACCAAACCGAGCCATGGCGTGAAATAGACCGCGCGCGAGTCGTTTGCTTGTGCGCGCGGCGTAATCCACATGCCCTTGTAATGTCGCATGCAGATTGTCCACCTTACCCGCGCCGTTGATTAACCATTGGCGCGGATACCACCCGGCATAAAATTTCCCGGAACTCAAAATGGCTTTCGCGCGATCGGACATTGGCAACTGCGTATTGAAGATTGCACCACCGACTTTCAAGTGCGGATCGAGTGCTTCGCGCGCAATGAACAAGCGCATGATTTCGCTTGAGCCTTCGAAGATTGTATTAACCCGGCAATCGCGAAGAAATCGTTCCACAGCAATCGGCGGTTCTCCTCTTCCCTTCAGTGATTGTGCCGTTTCGTAGCCGCGACCGCCGCGCACTTGCATCGCGTCATCAGCAATTCTCCAGGTTGTTTCCGTTGCCCACATTTTGCACATCGCAGTCTCAATGCGCAGATCGCCGGCTTTCCGGTCCAGCAGCGATGACGTCAAAAATGTCATTGCTTCCATGGCGAAAACGTTGCCTGCCATTTCGGCAACCTTTCCGGCGATCGCAGCGTGTTTACCGATCGGCACGCCCCACTGGATGCGCTCGCCCGCCCATTTCCGCGAAATTTCGAGCAGCCGTTTCGAAACGCCGACGCAGGCGGCCGGCAACGTAAGCCGTCCGGTGTTCAGTGTTGTGAGAGCAACTCTTAAGCCTGCGCCTTCCTTGGATATGATGTTTTCGCGCGGCACATGCACATCGGTGAATTTCACGACTGCGTTGTAAAGCGCACGCAACCCCATGAACCGGCAGCGATAAATGACCTCCAGGCCCGGAGTATCTACATCGACAATGAACGCCGTGATTTGCTTGCGTTCTTTCCCGCCTACCATCTTCGACGGTGTGCGCGCCATCACGACAAGCACGCCTGCTTTCACACCGTTTGTGCACCAAAGCTTTTCGCCATTCAGAACGAATTCGCTGCCGTCAGGGCTGGGTTCAGCGCGCAGGCTCATCGTCGCTGGATCTGAACCAGCATGTGTTTCAGTCAATGCAAACGCGGAGATTTCTCCAGCTGCAACGCGTGGCAGATATTTTTGTTTCTGCTCTTCAGTCCCAAACAACAGCAGCGGTTGCGCAACTCCAATCGATTGATGCGCGGAAACGAGGGCGGCCACGTTTCCATCCCAGCTGCCAAGCAAAACGGCAGCACGTCCGTAATTTGATTGAGACAAACCTAGTCCGCCATATTTCTTCGGCACCTTGATTCCGAAAGCTCCCATTTCCGCAAGGCCCTTGAAGTTTTCGGGTGGAATTTCCCCGGAGCGATCGATCTCGTCGGCATCGACATGCTCGCGTAAATAGCTCTCCAACTTTTGCAAAAATTCCTCGCCCGCGGCGCGATCTTCAGCGCTCTGCGCAGGATACGGATAGATGCGATTGAAATCGTATCGGCCGACAAAAAGGTTGCTGGCAAAACTGCCGCGGTCCTCCAGCGGATCGCGCGCCGCTTCGGCCAGCTCGAGCGCTTCCCGCTGGCCTTTCCCCATTTTCGACGTGTCAATGACGGCGGCAGCCGATTTTGCTGGCTTCGCACTGGTTTCCTCGGCGACTTGTTTTTCGGGAGCTTCTAGCGGCGATTTCATATGGATCTGTCATTCCGAGCTGAGTGGAGAAATCTCTCGATATTGCCTGAGAAAAGCCAGAGATGTCTCGACTTCGCTCGACATGACAAGGCAGTTTTAGTCTGCATAAAACTTCGTTCCTTCGCGAACGTGTTTCTTCAATATCTCGCAGGGCAAAAACTTTTCCTCCGTCTGCGCCATCCGTTCCAGTTCATCGACAACTTTTCTAATTCCAAAGTGTTCCGCGAACCGCAACGGGCCGCCCCGGAAAGGCGCAAACCCGGTTCCCAAAATCATTCCATAATCGGCGTCTTCAGGTGAATCGACAACATTCTCTTCTACGCAACGCGCGGCTTCGTTGACCATCAGAAAAATCAATCGGTGAGCCAGATCCTGCTCGCTCAGTCGCAAACGAGGATCGCGATGCCAGTCCGGTGGTATATTTGGTCCTTCAGCGCCTTCAGGTTCGCCGTGCAAATTGCGACGCCACTTCGCTAGCGATTCGTTCGACGCGTGAGTTTTCCCTTCGTATTTGTAAAAACCGGCGCCTGTCTTACGGCCCAGCATCTGACCGTCCCGCAGCCAGAGCAGTACGGCGGAAACGTGATCACGCCGCCCGTATGCCTTTTCCAGCGTGTTGCCGATATCGATAGTGATATCGACACCAATTTCATCGATCAATCTAAGGGGCCCCATCGGCATACCCCATTGCACAAGGGCGTTATCGATTTTGTCCGCGTGTAATCCGCTTTCGAAAAGCTCGGCAGCATCCAGCAAATAAGGGAACAAAACGCGGTTGACTAGGAAACCGGGGCTGTCGTGCACGATCACCGGCAGTTTTGCAACCTGACGCACAAAGGCCACGCTGCGGTCGCGCGTCTCGTCCGATGTTTGTTTCGCAAGGACGACTTCCACCAGCTTCATCCGGCTAACCGGATTGAAAAAATGAAGGCCGATCACATGTTCGGGTGAAACCGTCGCGTCAGCCAGCCGGCCCACTGGAAGGGCAGAAGTATTCGTAGCGACAATCGTTTTCGAGCCTGCCTGCATGGCCAGCTCACGAAAGATTTCTTTCTTTATTTCAAATTTCTCCGAAGCCGCCTCGATGACGAATTGGACGTCCCGCAATTCCATTGGCGCAGTGGAAGCGACGATGCGCGCGCGGCCTGCTTTCGCTTTTTCCTCAGTCATCAACCCGCGCTTCACAGCATCTGCATAAGTCTTCTCGATGTTCGCGAGGCCGCGATCGAGCTGCTCCCGCGCTATGTCACGAAGAATCACCGTGACGCCACGTGAGCTAAGCCATTGCGCGATTCCCGAGCCCATTACACCTGCGCCAATTACCGCGGCGTGTACTACTTTCTCCTGCCCGGCCTTCGAGCTTCCTTTCTTGTATTTTTCGGCCAGGAAAAAATTGCGAATCAGGTTCTGGGTCGACTCGGTTTCTCCCAGATCGACGATCGCATCCAGCTCCATCTGGAGCGACGCGCCTGGCGAAAGAGACAGAGTCTTGTTGACAATCTCCAGGGCACGCCCTGGCGCCAAGTTTCCATTTCGTCTCGAAGGGCGCGCCTCCTCGGCAGCCGGACTTGCCGAAGTTCCCTCGTGTAGGCCGCGCTTTCCGTCGCGCAATTTTTTCCGTGCTCGATCGAAAAGTTGATCGCGTGGAACGATCTCATCGACCAATCAAAGCTTCATCGCTTCCTGTGGTGAATAAAGCTTCCCTTTCGTAATTACTTCCGCAGCTTTCTCGGCGCCAATTAGCCGAGGTAGGCGAGTGCAACCGCCCCACGCCGGAATCAGGCCCAGGTTGGTTTCGGGAAGCCCGATCAGTGTCGCTGGATCATCCGAAGCGACGCGATAGTCGCATGCTAAGGCGACTTCGTAACCGCCCCCGGCGGACGCTCCGTGAATCGCCGCGACGGTCGGAATCTTCAATTCTGCAAGCCGGTTGAAGATCTTCTGTCCTCGCGCAATAAATGCACGCATCTCACCGGCTTGCGCGTGTTTTAACAGTGTTTTTAAATCGGCGCCGGCGACGAAAATAGATTTCTTCGCCGAGGCGATGATCAGGCCTCGTAGGGACTCATCATTTTCAACAGAATCGAGATGTTCACCTAACTCATCGAGCGTTGCCGCGTCGAAGATATTTGCGCCTGATTCGGGACGATCAAAAGTAAGCACGCAAACATGATCGTCTCCGATCTCGCGCCGGATTAGTGGAGCTGCGGTAACTGCGGGCATGGGGATTATCTTGACTCTTTTTTGCGCAATTCCAAGCGGAGAGGAACTCCCCACTGGTAAAAGACACCACCTGGAGATTCCTCGACTTCGCTCGGAATGACAAGAGGCTGTTTCGGACAAATTCCAAGCGCAGAAGAAAGCTGAACAGGTAGGCCTTGAAGGTATAATGTCCGGCTTACAGCGTTTTTGGCTTTGTGACTTTTGTAACTTTTTAACTGCAGTCTCGCGCGCCGTTGCTTTAGGCGAGTTCGAGTGCTAGAAACGCCGACGTGGTCGGCAACATTCTAGCGCCAGAAATCAAAAGCATGATCGACGCCCGGGACTTCGGGGCGCTGCGTGAGGTGTTTCGCGAATGGCCACCGGCCGACGTAGCCGAAGTGATTCTCGATCTTCCCGAGGACGAGCAGGTGATCATCTTTCGCGTCCTGCCAGCCGCTCTCGCCGCGGACGTCTTCGAATACATCGGGATCGAGGAACAGCAAAAATTATTACGGGCGATGGCACACGAGCAGGTCGTAGCCATCCTGAACGAAATGTCGCCGGACGATCGCACGGCGCTGCTGGAAGAAATGCCAAGCGCAGCGGCGCGCCAACTGATC
>DASXMV010000004.1:0-5074 GCA_036495465.1 Candidatus Udaeobacter sp.
AACGATCGTGTTTACTTTCGCAAAGCGCTCGTCCTTTTCCGGATAGTCGTCCCGGAACTGCGCGCCGCGACTTTCCTTTCTTTCCAGCGCTGCCAGTGTGATCGCTTCGGAAACTGTGAGCAGATTCTTCAAATCGAGCGCAGTATGCCAGCCGGGATTGTATTCGCGATTGCCTGTGGCTCCTGCTTTTTCGGCGCGCTTCTTGAATTCACCAATCTTGTCCAAAGCTTCGCGCATTTCTGTTTCGTTTCGTACGATTCCAACCAGGTCCTGCATGGCGTTTTGCAGATCTTTTTGCACTTGATAAGGACTTTCGCTGTCGGCTCGATCGAATGGAGCGAGCGCCTCGCGTGCAGCGCCTTCGACCCCGGTGTTATCGATATTTCCAAGCGAATTCGCGCTTGCGAATTTGGCAGCGAACTCGCCAGCCCGTTTTCCAAAAACCAAAAGATCCGAAAGCGAATTGCCGCCGAGGCGGTTTGCGCCATTAATTCCCGCGGCGCATTCGCCTGCAGCAAACAATCCGGGCACTTGCGACATCTGGGTGTCGGGATCGACACGAACCCCGCCCATGACGTAGTGCGTCGTTGGACCAACTTCCATGGGTTCCTCTGTAATGTCGATGTCGGCCAGTTGTTTGAACTGGTGATGCATGCTCGGCAGTTTGCGTTTAATGTGGTCGGCCGCGTTCGATATTTTTTGTTTGATCCAGGAGATATCCAGGTAAACGCCACCGTGCGGGCTTCCCCTTCCCTCTTTGATCTCCCGTACGATACAACGCGAGACATGGTCGCGGGTCAGGAGCTCTGGCGGGCGCCGCGCATCTTTGTCGCCCTGAGTATAACGCCAGCCTTCTTCCTCGTTGTCCGCGGTTTGAGTGCGATAATTCTCCGGAATGGCATCGAACATGAAACGGCGACCGAGCTTGTTCGTCAGGACACCACCTTCACCACGAACCCCTTCAGTTACTAAAATTCCAATCACGCTCGGCGGCCAGACCATTCCCGTGGGATGAAATTGCACGAATTCCATGTCGATTAACTCGGCGCCTGCGTCGTAGGCAAGCGTGTGGCCGTCGCCGGTGTACTCCCAGCTATTGCTTGTGATCTTGTAAGCCCGTCCAATTCCGCCAGTGGCCAGGACCACTGCTTTGGCCCGAAAAATTTTGAAGCGCCCTCGTTCACGTTCGTAACCGAATGCCCCCACGACGCGATCGCCATCTTTGAGCAGCGAAAGAATGGTGTGCTCCATGTAAACGTCGATGCCTTGATGCACGCCGTGATCCTGAAGGGTGCGTATCATTTCCAGGCCCGTGCGATCGCCTACGTGCGCGAGACGCGGATATTTATGGCCGCCGAAATGCCTTTGCAGAATCCGGCCGTCTTTGGTGCGATCAAACACAGCGCCCCACGCTTCAAGCTCACGGACGCGATCGGGCGCTTCTTTCGCGTGCAGCTCCGCCATTCGCCATTGATTTACGTATTGCCCGCCGCGCATCGTGTCGGCGAAATGCACCTTCCAATTGTCCCGCTCATCGACGTTGGCCAGCGCTGCGGCGATCCCGCCCTCGGCCATCACAGTGTGCGCCTTGCCTAATAAAGATTTACAAACAAGTCCGACCCGCACTCCTGCAGCAGAAGCTTCAATTGCAGCACGCAGCCCGGCGCCGCCAGCGCCGATGACCAGAACATCGTGTTCGTGCGTTTCATACTCCATAATCAGGGTGCCGCATGCGCTCCATCCGAGAATTTCGGTAGCCAGCGATTCACAGATTGTTTGTAAGCGAAATAGCTTTTCCCGAATCGCGATTCCAGTCCCGGCTCTTCAATAAAAACAACATACAAGTGGAACAGCATCATTATCACAGCGGAATACAGCAGAATCGCAAGCGATTGCCGATAGAGACCAAACCCGATGAGCAACATCGATCCTCCAATGTACATTGGATTGCGAACGAATTTGTACGGACCTGTTGCAACAAATTTACGAGGTGGGTCGAAGATAGCAGGCGTGCCCCGCCCCCGCGCGACAAAGACCACTGCACACGCGGACACAATGAAGGCGCCAAGCGTTTCAGCAGCCCCCCCAACAACTTTGGTCCATGCAGGCAGCGGAATCCTCAAACTTTCATCCAACGCTTGAAAGCGCACGGCGAACCAACCGAAAAATAAAACGAACCCCGCCATGTAGCACACCGTCCGGAGCGCAACGAAAACAGTTGCCATGTCAGATGATTCTCCAATCTGTCCAAATACCGAGTGAGCAAAGACGCACGTAAAGATCAGAAAAGCCGACCCAAAACAAACTGAGCCATGCCCAAAGCATGTGGCGTCGGTTAAAACAAGTTACGCACGCATAAGCGCCATGACACGCCGGCGATTTGGAAAATTGATCCAGAAACCCGCCAGCCAGGTGCCGGAGAGAATGACAACCAAACGTATAACCGCTGAGCAAAACAAGATTGATTGCGAGGACGATCGTGCCGACGCCAATTCCAAATCCATTGGAAAACCACAGCGCTTTCCAGACGTCATAGGCCAGAACGACTAGAAAAAGGAGAGCCAGATAAAGAAAATACCGATGAACATTTTGCATGATTAACGGAAACGAGCGTTCGCCCAAATAGCTCTTACGCGGCTCGCCGACAGTGCAGGCCGGCGGATCAGCCCAGAACGCTTTGTAGTAAGCGCCGCGATAGTAGTAACACGTCAGCCGGAATCCGCCTGGAGCCCAAAGCACGAATAGCGCTGGAGAAAAAATCAGCCAGACCGGCCACCAGTCAGGCTTTGGTCCGAACCAGCTGTGCGGTGAATTTCCGAAAATCTCGGGCGAATAAAATGGCGAAATGTAATTTCCAAAAAAATAATTCCGCCCCTGAAAAGCAGCCCAGGTGGAATAAATGATGAAAGTTGATAATCCGATAAATACAAGAAGCGGCTGGGTCCACCAGACATCAGCTCGCATGGTTTGCCCGAACGTCCGGCGTGGCAGAGCTGTTGTCCCATTCATTTGTTGTCCACTCCTTCGACGGGCAGCTCTGCTTTCTTCCATGCTTCCCAGCTGCCAGGAACATTCCAAAGATCGGTGAATCCCTGCGGCTTCAGAATGCTTGTCACGATGCTCGCACGGTAACCACTACCACAATAAACGGCCGTCGGTTTCCTGGGATCAAGTTCCGCCATCCGTTTAGCAATTTCCGGCACAAAAATGTGCTGTGCGCTGGGAACATGTCCCTTCTTCCATTCACCAGGCGAACGCACATCGATAATCTGCAATGATTTCTTTCGCTCGTTTAGTTCGTGCACGCTCATCTGGCCGATTCTTTCCAGGGGATATCCCTCAGCGTCCCATGCTTTCATTCCGCCGATCAGGTAGCCGGCGAATTTGGTATAGCCGGTACGCACGAATAGCCGCACGATTCTTTCAAGATCATCATCATTCTCCATGACGAGAAGAATTGGTTTTTCCGGATCTAGCATCCAGCCCGCCCAGATAGAGAGAATCGGAGTGCCGCCTATGTTGAGTGCCCCGGCGATGTGACCACCGCCAAATGCGAGCATGGTCCGCACATCGACCAGCACCCCGGCATTGTTGTCGATTGCTTTCTTGAAAGCCTTCGGTGGAAGAGCCGGCACACGCGGAAGGTTTCCCAATACCTTGGGCCCTTCAGCGTTCAGTTTTTTCATGACCGGATAATAATGCGGCACCGGCGGAGCGCTTTGGATCGCGTAATCAGTAAAACTTTTGGCGTCGTTGAATTGCAGGAATTTATTGAATTTTCTCTCGTAACCGATCGTGCTGCTCAATCGAGCTCCGATGTCAGCGCCGCAGGGAGATCCTGCGCCATGATTGGGATAAATCATTATGTGATCGGGCAGCTTCAGGTAGAAATCGTGTAACGTATGGAATTGTTGCTCCGCGAGCTGCTTGGTGTGTTTCTCGCCTAACAAATCCGGGCGACCCGCGGAAGAAACGAAAAGCGAATCGCCCGTGAGCACCGCCCATGGCTCCTCGGGATGCTCTGTTTCGGCCAGCAAATAAGACATGTGTTCCGGCGTATGCCCCGGAGTATGGCGAGCCGTGACCAGCACTTCGCCAAATGTGAAGCGATCGCCGTCTCTTATTTTTTCAGGCCCGAAACCGTATTCAGCGCCGCCTTCCGCACTCGAATAAATCTTTGCTGATTCGAGACGCGCGCAAAGCTCGCGGGAACCGCTGACCAGATCGGCATGAATATGCGTCTCGAAAATATGAGTAATAGCGAGCCCTGCTTCGCGAGCCATCTCCACATATACATCGACATCGGCTCTGGGATCGAAAATCGCTCCTACACCTTCATCATCGTCACCCAGTAAGTACGAAAGTTCGGCGATGCCTTCCGTCTGAATAGTTTTAAAAATGAGCGACACTGGCGAGATTTAACGCGAAGGCACGGCGAAACTCAACAAGATCAAGCGCTACAATGTAGTCGCCTCGCTGCGTCGAGGCGCTTCCCGTGAAGCACGGCGACGCAGCGCCGTGGCTACAACTTCACCTGAACCGTAATCGGCAGGAGATGGTTGATCATATAAGTTCCACGATCGCGGTCGCGCTGCATGGGCTGAAACCTGCCGCGCGAATCGGTTGCGCGCGCGAGCAGATTTACCTGTCCGGCTTTGGACGGAGTGCGCCAATCAAAGTCCCATAGACGCCACGCGTTCGGTTTGGATGGACCACGCAAGCTTGCCTCGCTCCATGTCTCCCCGCCATCCGCGCTGACTTCGACTTTTGTGATTTCACCGTCACTGGTCCATGCGGCACCGAAAACGCGAACATTAGAATTTGCGGATACCGTCTCGTCTTGAGCGGGCCTCGCGATCTCGGCTTTTATTTGCATTTCCGAAATGGGAGTGAGTTCGCCGATTTCCCCCACCCTTCTCCAGTACGCATAATCGATCGTCTGATAATAGCCCGCGAATGGTTGGTCTGTAATGATGACGCGTTGCAACCATTTGACCGAAGCGACCGCATACCATCCCGGCACAATGGCTCGAACAGGGAAACCGTGTTGGGGCGGGAGTTCGCTGCCATTCAT
>DASXMV010000005.1:0-7790 GCA_036495465.1 Candidatus Udaeobacter sp.
ATTTCATGTCGATGACGCAGCCGTTATCCGGCGACAATTCAGTTTTGGGTATGCGTGGCATAGGGGTGTGCGGCAGTGTTTTTTTTGATTTGACCAAATGAAATCCGCGGTGTCGAGCAAAGAGATTTCATAAAGTTTCCGGGATTGCGCGGTTACGCGGATTGCGACAAACAGGCCCTCGCTCGACGGTTACTGGCTTTTCGCACGGCCGATAACGCCGCAGCTGACACGCGCTCCAGAATCGCCGGACGGTTGAGATTTGAGATCGTCCGCCTTCACGTGCACCACAACGGAACGTCCAATCGCGGAGCGTTCGTCATTGGTGAGCGAGATTTGGTGGTCTACATATTCAAGCGTCGCCTTTCCAGAAGCGTCCGCCTTTATATTTCCCATATCGCCTACGTGACGTTCGGGCGCATCAGGTCCTGCATGTGGCTTATGGGTCGGATTAAAATGAGCGCCGGCCGAGCTCGCATCGGCAGCGCTGCAATCGCCGAATTCATGGACATGGAAACCATGATCGCCAGGAGTCAGGCCCATGATTTCCGCCCGTACTTGTACTCCATCGGCGGCTTCGGTAAACGTAACAGTGCCGCTCACCTTGTTGCCGGCGGTGGGATGAATGACCGCAATAGCTTTCGACGGAGCTGACGATTTTTCTTCCTGTGTTTGCGCATGTGCGGCGAAGCCGGCGGCCAACAAGAAGACCAACGTAGTCAATGAAACTTGGAACGAGTTCATATTAGCATCTCTATTTCGCAAGATCACATAAGTCCAGCCGCATCAGGCACCTAAAAACTTACTCTGACGTCACCGGCACGGATATTCCGAACCCGCGCACTCCGCTGAGGATGAAGGCGCTATCCCTGTATTAGCCGCAGATAAATATCCTCGAGCCGTCGCGCTTGTGAATTCAGATCGAAGTTTTCTCGAACGGTTGCAGCGCCGCTACGCGCAATCCGAGAAAGAAACTCGGGATCTTTAACTGCATCGAGAAGTGCAACAGCCAGTTTTTCATGGTCGCGCTCAGGCACGAGTACGCCAGATACACCGTTCTCGATTGCCTCCGGAATGCCTCCGTGCCGGGTAGCAAATACTGGAAGGCCGCTGGCCATTGCTTCCAACATCGAATTCGGGATTCCTTCCTGGTTTCCGTCGCGGCCCGTCTGGCTGGGGTGTAGAAAAATATGCGATGCATAATAAATCTCACGGAGTTGTTCCTGTGGAACGAAACCGGCGAATGAAACTCGTCGGTCGATGTTTAGCTCACGCGACAATTCCTGAAGCTGCGCGAGCAACGGTCCTTCCCCCGCAATCGTGAGACTCGCATTGGGATACTGCCGCAGAAAAATTTCGAAAACGCGTAGTGTGGTTGACAGACCTTTTTTTTCGATCAACCGACCGGACTGTACCAGTCTCCAACCCCCGTCTTTTGGGAGGCGCCGTTCATGAAAAGGAAATTCGTCCAATGGAATCCCGGTTCGCTGGATCTCGATTTTCTTTTCGTCACAGCCGAGCTCAACAACTGCGCGCCGGAGCGATTCGGAGCGAACCAGAACCAACTGCACTGCGTTAAGCATTTGCCGGGTTGCTTCGCGATAAGCAGGTTTGTTCATATCAACCGTCACGTCGGCGCCATGAAAGGAAACGATGGACGGTTTGTCCCACGAGCGAATCAGCGGGAGCAGATGAACGGCAATCTGCCCAAAGTAGATATGCAACAGCTGAGAATCCGTCTTGGTCAAAATCCTCTGCAAGGCGCACACTTCCTTATTCGAAATTTGCCACGGTGAATCACGCAATTGCCTGAACCAAAAGCGTCGTAAGAAATGAGTCGAAGGCTTGGGAACGACGTGGATTCGTTGGAATGGATAGTGGGCGGCTTGTTCGCGCTTCTGCGCAATTATCACGGGAATGCAACGATCCAAGGCAGTGATTTGGCGGTAGATATGCAACATCTCTGGCTTCAGAAATGTCGCGCAGTAACAAGCGACGACTGGACGTGAGTCAGGAGAACGAACTTCCAATTTGTAACGCTCAACGTTCATTGATCAACCCCGCCAATTCAGGTCGAGAACTGTGCCCGCACCTCAGCGGGTACACGTACCGGTCGACTGGTCTGCGTATTGATTGGGCACCAGAGTGTGCGTGCCTTTGACAGCAGCCGGTCATCGCCGCGGCGCCGAATCTCTGTGAACCGTTCAAACGTTAGACGAGTAGCTTTTCCTACCCAGGTTCGCAGCACAATTTCTTCGCCGACTGTGGCGGGTGCTTTGTACTCGATCTCATGTCGCAATACAACCCAGCCAACGGCCTCTTGTGCCTCCGGACTGGCGAGGTTTCGCCAGTGAGCTGTGGCGACCTCCTGGACCCAGCGAAGATAAACCGTGTTATTCACATGATTTTGCTCGTCGATATCGTCTTGCTGAACCCTGACAATCATTTCGAAAGGCGCAGAGGACATCAGCGAAATGAAGATCGACAACTCAGCTTATGTGAAATCGCTGCATTAATTCTTGCCGGGCCTCCATGGCAAGTTCCGGACTCATTCGGCTGAGGATTTTTTCGCGACGTTCCGGCTCCATGGCAGCCAGGTCGCGCACGAGTTTGTTGCGCGTTTTCCATTTCGCGTACTTGCCCCAGCCGATACCGAGCGCAAGAAAGCCAGAAACGACCCAAACAGTCACATCTGTCGCACTCACAACAGAAATAAAGAAGCGAAAACGGGGAAGGCAACCCAATCTCCGCGAATGACATTGCTGGTGTGATTAGTAGATTGACGGGATGTATTCCGTTGAGATGGATCGGTCGAAACGACTGATGGTGATAAGCGCCGTGCAACATGTCACCGCGGAAGACGCGAAACAGACTCTTCAACGACTAAGGGAGCTTTTGACTGATGTTGCACCGGGCTTCCGCGTTATCGCAGATTTTCGCTGGCTGGAATCAATGGATCCGGCAGCAGCCCGTTACGTTGCTGAGATAATGGACGTGCTTGCTGAAAAGAAGGTCGCCTCCGTAACGCGGGTCATAACTGATCCACACAAAGACATTGGTCTCAACATTCTGTCGCAATTCCACTACGGCCCGGAAATCGGAATCGCTACATTCGACACGTTAGCCGACGCGCTCCAAAGCCTGGTCGAGCAATGAGCCTCGACGAGAGCTACGCGAGAATAACTCGCGCAGCACATGCGCCGATCCAGGATTGAGTTGAACCGGATTAGCTAAATTTTCAGCGGACTATTCTCCCTTGCCTGCGGCCCGGTCTCCTTCTTTGGCCGCCTCGGCTTCAGTCATGTACTTGCCTTTCTTCGTCGTGCCATAGAAGCGCGACCCCTCTCTGTGGTACACGTGCGAGTCTGTATTTACCCACACCAGGCCGTGGCCACCGCCAGGCGCTGGCGGATTGGCTGCTGCTGAGGCGCTCGCCTTCTTCGCAGACGCGTTGCTGACTGGAGCAGGACTGGCTGGCGCGGAGCTTTTCGGCTTGAACATATCGCCGAGTGAGAATTTAGCTGGCGACGGTGAAGGACTCGTTGCTGCAGCCATTTTCTTGCGACCGCCTTTTGCCTTGGGTGAGGCTGCAGGCGCGGCTGCTGTCGATTCAGCCGGGCTGGTCGCCGGACTAGCTTCGGTCTTTTTGCGACCGCGCTTCGGCTTTGGTGCGCCAGCAGGTGATTCTCCAGGCGCGGGTGACGCAGTGGTTTCGCCGGCTGCTGCCGTCGTTTCGGCTTTCTTGCGCCCGCGATGTTTTGCAGGCGATTCACCCGGGGTGGGCGATTGAGCTTGGAGCGCGAAAACGCTAGCAAAGCCCATTACGAGGAAGAGAGTAACGAATCTTTTAATCATGCGAGGGAGCGTAACCAAATCGGCAGAGCACAGTCAATCATTTCCAAAGGCCAACGGATTTGGCCGGCGCAGGCGGGAACGGCTGTCAAGATGGCCAAATCTCGATCATTTATGTGAGAGAATTTGTCCGCTCAACGGATCGACTCTCGCTGGACGACGCGAATTTTAAAGACTGTTGAGCGCAGCCGGTGCCTGCGCTACAATCGGGCCGGGATGCTTGACATGTTTCTGGGATGCCTGAAATGGGCGGCCGTAGGCTTCATCGTCGCGTTTACGTTGATGAAGCTGTTCGAGGCTAGTCAAATTCACGATGACATTCCAAAGCCCGCATTTAAAAAACGCCAGACGAACCGCGCGACATTCGTTCTCTCGACTTTTGCGGCGATGCTTTCGGCGCTCGTCTGGCTGCTTGTGCAAAAGCTGGATTAGTTGCTCTCCGGCGTACGCTTCGAGAAGTCGGATCAGCCCATGTAAAACCCGCCGTTTACGTTCAAGACGTGCCCTGTGATGTAAGAAGCCATCGGGGAAGCAAGAAAAAGCGCTGCGTTTACAATTTCCTTTACATCACCGAGCCGCCCGAGCGGAATTTGCTTTATGAAATTCTGGGTCACTTCATCTGGCATGCCCTTGCTCATGCCGACATCGATGAAACCCGGCGCGATGGCGTTCACCGTGATGTTCTGGCGCGCAAACTCTCGTGCCGAAACCTTGGTAAGCGCAATAATCGCCGCTTTACTTGTTGAATAATTTGCCTGGCCAAACAAACCGAGTTGGCCGCTAACGGACGACATATTGATGATCCTCCCGCCGTTTCGTAATATCGCGCCTGCCTTTTGCGTAACTGTGAACGTGCCGCCGAGATTTACGCGCAGCACACTTTCAAAATTTTCCATCGACATTTTCTTGATCGTGCGGTCACTGATAATCCCGGAATTGTTCACCAGAATATCGAGCCCGCCATGCCGATCTTGTATTTGCTTCATCATTCCCTCGACCTGCGCCGGTTGCGTCACGTCGCATTCAATCACCAGCGGCTCGTGGAGTTTATCGGCGACCTTGGTCGCGTCGGCCTTGTTTTGTCCCTGGGCGTCCGCCACATAATTCACTACGCATTGAGCGCCGCATTTTCCGAACGCACCGATCATTTCCGCGCCAATCCCGCGCGAGCTGCCCGTGACAAGAACCACTTTGCTTGTGAAATTCAATAGATCGCTCATCCCGGTGATTTAACGCTTCAACCGTTCCACGCTTCAACGTTAAACTTCTTCTGATTTGCGACCACCGCATGCTACCGCTAAGAAATTAGAAATGCCTTCACCCGTTCGGATTTTGACCGCGGTCCCAATTTGCGATGGACACGACAGCGCGATTAACACGATCAATCTGGAATTCATCCGGCACGGGATCGAGGTGGTCTATCTTGGTTATCATCGTTCAGTTGGCGATATTGTGCGCGCCGCCATTCAAGAGGACGTGCGCGCCATCGGCATCTCCAGTTACAATGGTGGGCATATCGAATTCTTCGCGGAGGTTGTCGATCTTTTGCGGAAACGTGGCGCAAACGACATCAAAGTTTTTGGCGGCGGTGGCGGCACGATTACGCATCGCGACGCGGCTGCGATGAAGCGCAAAGGCGTGGATACCATTTTCTTCGCCGGAACATCTCTTGCGGAAATGACCGATTATGTCCGCAAACATTACGGGAAGTCGCGCGGGAGCAGGTTGCGCCCGGAGTCAGCCGATCAGGAGCTCGCCCACAAACTGACGGCGATAGAGGACGGGAAAAGGAATCGAAATTCGAAATCTGAAATTCGAAATCCAACCAAAGCGCGCGTGATCGGCTTTACGGGCCCGGGTGGTGCTGGCAAAACGACGCTGATCGACGAGTTAGTGCTGCGTTTTTTAAATCAGAATCCGAAGGGAAAAATCGCGATTTTATCGCACGACCCGAGCGTCATCGGTGAAGGAGCGTTGCTGGGGGACCGGGCCACCATGATCAATTCGCAAAATGATCGCGTATTCATGCGCAGCATGGCGACACGTGGCCAGGCCGGCGGGCTTTCGCCTGCCACGCACGATTGCCTCGCGCTACTCGCCAGGTCGGGTTTCGACTATGTAATCATCGAAACCGTTGGCACCGGGCAGGAGGCGATGCCGTTTCAAAAAAATGGCGTCGTTGATCAGACTGTATTGGTGATGAATCCCGACTATGGCAGCAGGCTGCAGTTGCAAAAGATTGTAATGCTCGATCTGGCCGACATCGTGGTGGTGAACAAAAGCGATCTTCAGCGCGCGCGCACCGCGCATTCTGAAATCGAGCAACGCCTCGAGCAAAATCGGCGCAATCAGCGGTTGCTCGATACAGTTGCAAAACGGCATCGCGATCCTGGCGTAGATCGATTGTTCGCGCTAATTTCTGACCGCGGATGAACTACCTTTGTCATGTCGAGCGAAGTCGAGACATCTCTTGATATTTCAAAACGACGAAGGAACTGGAGATTCCTCGACTTCGCTCGGAATGACAGCAACGTAAGCCGGGATCTATGAGTAAACTTGGACAAGTCGTTGAGTCGATTGAGAAGTACAACAAATTCGTTCTTGATCAGGTAAAGCGCGCTCGAAGCGACAAAGATTTCGGGCGCGACTTGCTTGGGCGCTGGAACGACATCAAAGCCAAAATCCCAACCACGCGGACACCAACTGGGATTCCATTGCCACGTCTGGCGTTACCCGAGATTGATGAGCCGGGTGAGATTGCCCGTTATTTATTTGGGGAAGGGTTGCCCGGGGAATTTCCGTATCTAAACGGCGCCTATCGCGAGATGTATCTCGAACCGATTCGCGAGGTGGAAAGTCTTTAGAAAAACGGCGAACTGAAAAACCTCAAGCCGGCAAAGAAGATTGCGCCCGCGGAAGAGCCAACGCGATTGTTTTCGGGCTTAATGCTCGCTGAGGACACCAACGAGCGCTTTCACTTTCTGACTGCTCATCAGCGAACTCATCGGCTCAGCACGGCGTTCGATGGCCCGACTTTATATGGCATCGATAGCGACGCCGACGGCGTCTTCGGAAAAATCGGGGAAGGCGGCGTTGCGATCGACACGGTCGAGGACATGGTTCGGCTTTATGACGGATTCGATCTCGGATCGCCGAACTTTTCCGCATCGATGACGATCAGCGGGCCGGCGCCGATCATCATGGCGATGTACATCGCGGCGGCAAAGCGGCGGTTCGGTCCAGGTGTTGTTCCGAAACTTCGCGGGACAATTCAGGCCGACATTTTCAAAGAAGTCCAGGCGCAGAACGAAACGATTTTCCCGATTGAGCCGTCGCTACGGTTTCTCACCGATATGGTTGAGTTCACGACGCACGAAATGCCGCGCTGGTATCCCATTTCGATCAGCGGTTATCACATCGGCGAAGCCGGATCGACACCTGTGCAGCAGGCCGCTTACACGTTGTCGAATGGGTTCGCTTACGCCGAAATGTTCGCTGCCCGCGGAATTCCGGTCGATCAATTCGGACCGCGATTGTCGTTTTTTCTCGATTGCGGTCTGGACGCCGAATACATCGCGCTCGCACGCGTGTCGCGCCGGATTTGGGCAATCGGAATGCGCGACATCTTCGGCGCTGGGCCGAAAGCGCAGCTTTACAAATTGCATATCCAAACCAGCGGGCGCTCGCTTATTGCGGCAGAATTCAAAAACAATCTGACGCGAACCGCCGCCGAGTTGGTACTCGCTTACATGAATGCGACCAACTCATGTCACTCGAATAGCGCGGATGAACCGTTCACGACGCCCAGCGAAGAATGGATTCGGCTTTCCGCGCACGGTCAGGCGATTCTCCTCGAAGAGTCAGGGGTGTTTAAGCACACGATGAACATGTTGAGTGGCTCGCCGGGAATGAAAGCAGTCGAACGCGCGGTCGAGGCGGCG
>DASXMV010000006.1:0-2354 GCA_036495465.1 Candidatus Udaeobacter sp.
CCCGGTCTCCACATGATTTGGCGGAAGCAGATATGCCGACATCATTGGCGACAAAACCAGCGCCACGACACCGGAGATAAAAACCGCTCCGGCCAGCGTCAGAGCAAATTCGCGGAATAGTGCGCCCGTCAGGCCACCCTGTAACGCGATCGGCGTGTACACAGCTGCCAGCGTGATCGTCATGGCGATGATCGGACCGATCAGCTCGCGCGCGCCAAGGAGCGCCGCGTTCATTCGCGACATTCCATCCGCGATATGGCGTTCGATGTTTTCCACCACAACGATTGCGTCATCGACCACCAATCCGACTGATAGAACAATTGCAAGCAGTGTCAGCAGGTTCAGCGTGAAACCGAACACCTGCATTAGGAATAACGCGCCGATAAGCGAAATCGGGATCGCAACCACCGGCACAATGACGGAGCGGAACGACCCAAGGAACAAAAAGATCACGATCATCACGATGACCAAGGTGTCGATCAGCGTCTTTACGACTTCGTGGATGGCATCATTGATGTAGGCAGTGGCGTCGTAAGCCATTTCCGCCGTCATTCCAGTCGGCAGCTCCTTTTTGATTTGATCCAGCTCGACGCGAACACGTTTGATTACGTCCAGTGAGTTCGCATTCGGCAGCACCCAGATCCCCATGAACACAGCTTTCTGTCCCGAGAACCGTACCTCAGTATCGTAGTCTTCGGCGCCGAGAACGACGTCCGCGATGTCGCCCAGCCGAATTAGCGTGTTCTTATCCTGCCGGACAACGAGCTTCTTAAACTCCTCGGCGGTGTGCAAATCCGTATTTGCCGTGAGGTTGACCTGAAGAAGCGAGCCTTTGGTATTTCCAACTGCCGACAGGAAGTTGTTCTTCGCCAGGATATCGCGGACTTGCGACGGGCTGATGTTTAGCGCAGCCATCCGGTCCGGCTTCATCCAAATGCGCATCGCAAAAGTCCGGCCGCCAAGAATGTCTGCTTTTTGCACACCCGCGATTGCGGTCAAGCGTGGTTGCACGAGGCGGACGAGATAGTCAGTTACCTCGTTAGGCTGCAAAATATTGGACGTAAAGCTGAGGTAAGCCGAAGCAAATTGGGAATCAGCCGTTTGAATCGCAATGACTGGAATCTGTGATTCCGGCGGCAGATTGTTCCGAATCGCATCAACTCGCGAGCTGATGTCCGACAGCGCCTTGTTGGCGTCATAGTTCAATTTGAGACGCGCAGTGACAAGCGATTGCCCCTGCGTGCTCTGAGATTGGATGTAGTCGATGCCGTCTGCGGCGGCGATCGCGCGCTCGATTGGAGTAGTGATAAAGCCTCGAACGAGCTCAGCGTCTGCGCCCACATAAATGGTGGTCACCGTGATCGCGCCGATGTCGCTGCGCGGATATTGCCGCACATTCAAGGTCTTCATCGCCTGCAGACCGGCGATGAGAATGACAAAGCTAACCACTATGGCCAGTACTGGCCGTTTAATGAATAGATCGGTAAACTTCATTTCCTACTTCGGGCGCGCTATTCTCCAAATCACCGCGCTTACTTTCGTTGTTTCGAATTTCGGCATAAACGGTTCGAACTCGTTGTTACGAATCCTGCGGCTTGGGATTGAGCTGTGGTTTCGGCGCCAAATCGTTGTTGATTACCACGGGCATCCCGTTGCGCAGCTTGAACACGCCAGTGCCGACGACCACGTCGCCCGGTTTCAATCCTTCCGTTACGGCAATGAAATCTCCGCGAGCTTCACCGACTCGCACAAAAGCCTGGCGTAGCGACTCCGATTCTTTTCCTGTCTTCGGGTCTTTTTTCTTGTCGATGACAAAAACAGAATTGCCATATGGAGCGTAGGAAACAGCGCTGCCAGGAATTACAAGTGTCTTGCTTTTCTGAGGCAAAACCACGTCGACTTTGACAAACATCCCAGGATGCAACGCATGGTTCGGATTTTCCAGGGTGGCCTGGACACCGACGTTCCGAGTCACCGAGTCGACCATCGAATTGATAGCAGTCACTGTGCCCTTAAATTCGTGGCCGGGTAACGCATCGGCGTGAACGCGTGCCTCGTACCCTGTGGCAAGCTCTGGAAGCGTTTGCTGTGGCAACGCGAAATCGACATAGACTTTTTCCAGCGCGGTCAATTGCACCACTTGCTGACCGGAGTTGATCATCTGCCCAACGTTCACCTGACGAATGCCCAGTTCCCCGTCAAACGGAGCAACAATACTCTTTTTCGCAATGTTGGAGCGCATCTGATCGACCACGGCATTCAACCTGTTAAATTTTGATTCAGACGCATCGATTTCAGCCTTCGAAATGACCTTCTTCACCGCAAGATCCCTGCTGCGTTCCAAATCGGCTCGC
>DASXMV010000007.1:0-28436 GCA_036495465.1 Candidatus Udaeobacter sp.
TGTAACCCGTGCTGAAGATGAAGATGCAAAGGCTGACGAAAGTAATCATCAGCAGCATGACCGCAGCGAGCGGATCCAGAATCCATCCAAGACGCAGAGCGTTATCGCCGAAGGTGAACCACGTGAAATTCTGAACAGAACGGAATCCACGCGTTTGGAGAGTCGGAACGAACGCGAGAATGGACATGAGAAGCGCGATGATCTGTCCCACAACCGCGAGTGAGGCCGCGCTTTTGTGCCGGCTGTTCGACAAACTCAAGATTGCCAACGAAACCACCAATGGCAGCGCAGGAATCAACCAAAGATGATCGACGATCCAGCGACTCATCCTTTGAGCTGGTCGAGATGGTCGACGTTTGTGGTGCGATAGTGTCGGTAGATAGCAATTACCAGTGCGAGACCAACTGCGGCCTCAGCGGCGGCAATGGCTATCGAAAAAATTGCGATCATAACACCAGTCGGCAGCTGCGATTGCGGGCCGAATCGCCAGAACGCAATGAAATTGAGGTTTGCTGCGGCAAGCATCATCTCAATTCCAATCAGAATGAAAATGGCGTGACGGCGACTCAAGGCTGCCAGCAAACCGATGCTGAAAAGCCCCGCCGAAACGATGAGGAAGCATTGCAGAGTCGGGGTCATGGCATTCTTGCCTGAAAACCTGTAACGCGAACGTTGGCCATTGGGCGTTGAGCGTTGTGTGTTTGCTTCATTGTTAATTTCGTTTTTCCTCGATTACGAGAACCAGTGCACCGATCAACGCGGCCGTAAGAAGAAGGCCGACGCATTGCAACGGCCAGACGTAACTGGTCATCAATGCTTCGCCGATTCGTTTAACAGTAAGCGCTCGAATGTGTGGGGCGGCAATCGCAACTGATTGCGTCTTGAGAACTGCCCATGTCAAACCGCCGAATACGGCAATCGCCAGCAACGCGCCAAGCCAGTTAACGCCCTGGTCTTTCCCGACGTCTCGCCGCGTCAGAAGAATCGTAAAAACAATCAGTACCGCGACTGCACCGATGTAAACAAATACCAGGACCAGCCCGACAAATTCGGCGCCCATCAGGAAGAAAAGCGCGGCGACGCCAACCAGCGCCACGGCAAAACTCAGCGTCGCGTGCATGAGCTTTTGCAGCGTGGCGGCGGCCAGCGCCGCGGCTAGAATCAGAATAGCGATAAGAACGAACGCGGCGCTGTTCATTCGGCAAAACGGTAGACTCTCGGCGCGAACTTCCTTTGTGTGTCGAGCAACATCGACAGTACGGTGTAAACGATCGCGATCACTGCAAGCGACCAAAGCCACCCGCGCAAGCCGCGACCCGCGTAGTGCCAGACCGCAGTTGCGATGACGCACGTAAACGACATTGGTAACATAAATTTCCAGGCAAAATTCATGATTTGATCGATCCGCGTGCGCGGCAACGTTCCGCGAAGCCAGACATAAACGAAAAGTAAGGCGCTTAGCTTTGCGAAAAACCAGACGTAAGACGGAATAAATTCCAGCGCCTGCACCGGCGAATGCCAGCCACCGAGGAACAAAGTCGCTCCGAGCCCGGTAATCGCGAACATTCCTATGTATTCCGCCATGAAAAAAGTTGCGTATTTGAAGCCGGAATATTCGGTCATATGGCCGGCAACAATTTCTGACTCGCCTTCTGGGACATCGAACGGCGTGCGATTTGATTCCACGAGACCGGATATAAAAAACAAAAGGAACGCAGTTGCACCCCACGGCGTGAAAGCAAACCATCGCGGCACGACGCCAAGCGTGTACCCGGCTTGCGCAGCAACAATCCTGTCGGGCGTAAGCGAACCGGCTATCATCACCACTGGGAGCACAGTGATAATGAGCGGGAGTTCGTAGCTAATCATCTGGGCGATTGCCCGCATTGCGCCAAGTATCGAGAATTTATTATTGCTTCCCCAACCGGCCATAAAGATCGCAAGCTCGGTGGTCGATCCAATAGCAAAGAAAAACAGAATGCCGCCGTCGATGGTAAATGGCGTCATGTTCCGGCCATAAGGGATAATACCAAGGGCGAGAATAGCGGTCGCAGCAATGAGAATAGGCGCCAGGAAGTGAACGACTTTATCCGCGCGCGCCGGAACGATGTCTTCCTTGATCAACATCTTGATGCCATCGGCCACTGGCTGCAAAAGCCCAAATGGCCCGACTCGATTGGGTCCGTAGCGATTTTGTATTCGGCCGAGGATCTTCCGTTCCAGCACTGACATCAGGGCGAACATGGTCAGGAATACAGCCAGCAGCGTGCAAATGTTCAGTAGGGCGGACGCGATTTGAACAAGCCAACCGGGCGCGGTTGTCAGCCATGACAGCAGCCATTGCTTTGCGTTAACAAAGATTTGATCGGCAAACTTGCTCACAGTCGGGGGAAGAAAACCGTTAATTGACGGGTTTATCAAGACAGAACGCGTAGCGGATTCTTCTAAAACCAACTCATGCCCATTGTGTGCCCTTGCTGCGGGGGCGCTTTTCGGCTTTGCAGGGAGCTTTTACCGAAGTACGTTCGCCCTGCGCCATGCGTACGCTGGTATTGTTGATCGCCACCCTTTTGGCAAGTTCCTGCTTGATCCAGGGAGAGATCAAGACGCCGGAGAACGCCCCGATCGAAATCACTTCCAGCGGCGAAACGACATACGAAAACGGCCTGGCCACGGCGCGCGATAATGTCGTGATTCATATTGGCAACACGGACATTTATGCCGATTACGCTCAATACAATCCCACCACACACGACGTGGAGCTAAGAGGTCACGTGCGAATCTACCGTGATACGAGCCTCTATATCGCGGAAAGCGGCTTTTATAACACTGAGACGAAGAAGATCCGGGCGGCAAATGGGCGGACAGAGGATGTGCCATATTTTCTGACGGGCAAAAACGTAACTACAATTGCTGAGGACGGCTATCTGATACACGACGGCACCTTTACGACCCACGATGCACCCAAATCGGACTTCCGTCTTCATGCCCAGAAGATTCGCGTTTACGAAGGCGATCGGGTGATTTTTCTGAACGTGACCGCGTACGTGGGAAAGGTGCCGATCTTTTGGTGGCCTTACCTGTATCAATCGCTTGACCAGGAGTTTAGTTTCACTATTTCACCGGCTTATTACAGTACCTGGGGACCATCGATTCTCACTCAGGTCACGTTCCCCATCAGAGACAATATCGAGGCGCGTCTCCGACTGAACTACTATGGTCGTCGTGGGCCGGCAATCGGCTTTGAGCCGGTTATTGATTACGGGACAGACCAAAGCAGTACAGCAAAGATAAAAACCTTTTACATTCAGGATCAAAATCCAAACCTGAATCAAACCGCGCAAACACGACAGGACGTTCCGACGGGGCGATACAGACTTACGCTCGAAGACCGAACCAATTTTACAGACGACATTTATGGCATCGCCAATATCACGAAGCTGAGTGACCAATACTTGATGCAGGACTTCTTCCAGGGCGAGTTCCGCATCGATCCCGTTCCGGATAACGTCGTCGCCGTAGCGAAGACGGATCCTTTTTATACCCTGACGGCCATCGAGCGTTTTCAGGCAAACCAATTTTTTACTACGACGGAACGCTCGCCCGAGGTCGTATTGGATATCAAACGTCACAGCCTTTTTGGCGGACCGATCTTTTATGAGGGCGAAACTGGCTTTGCGAATTTGCGACTACAGAATCCCCAGGGGTCAGGTTTTGAGAATTATGGCACCTATCGCTTCGACACATTCCATCAACTAACTTATCCAAATACATACTTTGGGTGGCTCTCAATCGTGCCACGGGTTGGCTATCGGGGAACCTACTACGGCAAGACATGGGACTTGGGATCGACCGTCTTTGTACCGCCGTCGAACCCACTCGAGCCTAACTTTATTCTTCCTCCCCCGACGCTCGCCGATCCGGTCAAGTTTGATGGAGATACATTTCGATCTGTGTTCGATACCGGTGTCGAAGCTTCATTCAAGGTCTCACGTAAATGGGAAGATGTGCAAAGCCGTGCGCTGGGGCTCGATGGACTCATGCACGTTTTTCAACCGTTTACCGACTTTTCCTACGTGAAAGAGGATGGACCTAATCCGACTGCAATCCTGGGGTTCGACCGGTTTCTACCTTCGACTCAACCGCGAGCGCTCGATTTTCCACAGTTTACCAGCATCGACTCGATCGACGATTGGTCGGTGTGGCGCGTCGGCTTTCGCAACCGTCTGGAAACCCGCCGCGACGACAGGACGATGACCTGGCTGGAAGTCGACTCCTTTGTTGATGTGCAATTCGATAATCCTTACCAGCCCACGGATTACTCTAATCTCGTTAACAACGTCCGCTTTACACCTCTGCCTTGGCTTTCTCTCCAAGTTAACTCTCAAGTTCCGGCTTTTGCCAAAGGGTTTACGGAAGTAGATACGGTGGCAACCCTTCAACCGATCGCCCCTCTACAATTAGCTATTGCCCATCGCTATTTAAACGGTAACCCCTTTTTCCAGGACAGCAGTTTGTTCGTTGTTGGTGGATACTATCGTCTGAACGACAATTGGGGATTTGGAGTGCAGGAACAATATGAAGCGCAGACCGGCCTCCTGCAGGAACAGCGCTATTCTGTTTACCGCGATCTTACCTCCTGGGTGGCGTCATTCGGAGGAGTAATACGCGATAACTCTGGGGTAAAACAATACGGGCTGCTTTTTACCATAACGCTCAAAGCCTTTCCAAAATTTGGATTCGATCTAAACTTCGATCCGACTTCTCAAGGAGAATAACGGACAGCGCACGAATAATGCGGCACAACCCAGATTTGCTCGGGCACTTGTGCCGCGGTTAATTCGCCAGCACCATTCCCCTTATCATGGATCTTTCAATCATCGGTTCTGGCTATGTTGGCCTTGTGACCGGCGCTTGTTTCGCCGACGTCGGGCATAATGTCATATGCGTCGACAATGACGCGCAGAAAATCAAACTACTCCAAGCTGGCCAGGTACCGATCTACGAACCCGGGCTTGAAGAAATAATCCATCGTAATGTATCGGCGCATCGATTGCGTTTCACCGGCAGCATAAAGGACGGTGTTGAAAACTCGCAGGTTGTCTTTATCGCCGTTCCTACTCCACAACAGCCGGATGGCGATGTCGATCTTAGTTTTATAGAGAAAGTTGCCCGTGAAATCGCGGGAGTTCTGACGGATTACCGCGTGATCGTTGACAAGAGCACAGTGCCGGTGAAAACCGGCGAGAAAGTGGCCGAATCGATAAAAAGGTATAACCGCCACGGCGCGGACTTCGATGTGGTCAGCAATCCTGAGTTTCTACGGGAAGGTTGTGCGGTAAACGACCTGATGAAGCCTGATCGCATCGTGATTGGAGCCCAAAGCGAGCGCGCAATCGACCTCATGAAGAAAATTTATGAGCCGTTTATGGCACCGATGCTGGTGACTGATATCAGCAGCGCCGAATTGATCAAGCACTGCGCGAATTCATTTCTGGCATTGAAAATTTCGTATATCAACGCTGTCTCTGCAATTTGCGAAGCGAGCGGCGCGGACGTTGAAAAGGTGGCCGATGGAGTCGGGATGGATCACCGGATTGGCCGTGATTTTCTAAATGCTGGAATCGGATACGGCGGTTCTTGTTTTCCGAAAGATATTGCCGCCTTTATCAGGATCAGCGAGCGAATCGGTGTTCCGTTCAATTTGCTCAAGGAAGTACAGCGCATTAACAACACCCAAAAAGACCGTTTTCTAAAGGCGATACGCGAAGCGCTGTGGGTGCTGCGGGAAAAACGAATTGCCGTATGGGGTCTCACATTTAAGCCGGATACAGACGATCTCCGTTCGTCTGTCGCAGTAGAACTTGTAGCAGAGCTGCTTCGCGAAGGAGCGCACGTCGTTGCGTACGACCCAAAGGGAATGGAGAAAGCTCGCGCCATCAAAGCGATTGCTGACGCCGAATTTGCATCATCGGCCCTGGAAGCCGCGAGAGACGCCGAGGCACTTATAATTGCAACGGAGTGGAACGAATTCGCTAACGTAGACCTTCTTGTTGTGAGAGAAAAAATGAGAACGCCGATCGTTTTCGACGGCCGAAATCTCTTAGACCCCGAAACGATGGGACGCCTGGGATTTCATTATCATTCGATCGGCCGCGTCAGTGTGAAACCGTAATCCTGTTGCTCATAATATGGCGCAGCTTTCTGCTCGCCGGATTGCGCTAAATGCGCTGCGCGTGTGGCGAAAAGAAAAGCGCTTTGCCGATTCGATTGTCTCGCAATTTCTTGCACGAGCGAACCTGACGGAATCAGATCGCGCATTTGCGTTTGAACTTTTTTACGGGGTTCTGCGCAATTTAACTTTACTGGATTTTTGGATCGGCTGCCTGCGCCGTTCGCATATCGATAGTGATCTTCGCGATGTTCTGCGACTCGGCTTGTATCAGCTTTTTCTGCTCAAGACGGCTCAGCACGCGGCAGTCCATGAGACTGTCGAGCTCGTTCCACAAAGACATCGGCCGATCGTGAATGGTATCCTCCGGGCGGCGATCCGCTGTCAGGGTGAGTTACTGGCTCGTGCCGATGCGGAGCCTTTGTTTGTTCGAACATCACATCCCCAATTTCTTGTCGAACGATGGGAGAAGCATTTTGGCAATCAACAAGCAGAAGAGCTCTGCAAATGGAATAATCTCCCCGCGATAATGTATGGACGAATCAATCAACTAAGAATTAATCGACAAGAATTCCTGCGGCTATATCCCGAGTCCCGTCCGTTGCCAGGTTGTTCCGACTTTGTCGAATTTAACGTCAAACCGACGACCGCTATCAGCCAGGGCCACTGCTACATCCAAGATCCAAGCACAGCGATTGCTTGCCAGCTTCTAAAGCCTAACCCTGGAGAAAGTATTCTTGACGCATGCGCCGCTCCGGGAGGCAAAACCGCGTACATCGCGGAATTGATGAAAAATCGCGGAATAATTGTCGCATGCGATCGTGACCCGCAGCGACTACAAATTGTCGAGGAAAACATTGCGCGCCTCGGTGTTGAGATTGTCCACGCCGTCGACCACGACTGGAGCCTGGGCCAGACACCTGCGCAGATTACCTCGCTGGCGCCCTTCGACCGAATCCTGATTGATGCGCCATGCAGCAATACCGGCGTAATGCGACGACGCGTGGACGTCAGGTGGCGATTACAACCTGGTGAATTTAGTCGCATGCAGCAACGCCAGCTGGAAATGCTCCGCACGATCATCCCGCTACTAAAACCGGGAGGGACCTTCGTTTACAGCACCTGCAGCCTTGAGCCTGAGGAAAATGAGCGAGTTGTTCAGCAAGCTCTCACCAGGATGGCCCTCCTGCGCATCGACGAAAAAAAATCTTCGCTCCCCTTCCGGGACGGTTTCGACGGAGCATTCGCGGCAAAATTCATTCGAAGTCCGTAAAATACGGCAGCAAGTTGCGTCCAGCGTCGCCGGTGGAATGATAAGGGCCTATGCACGACACCCGGTTTGATAAGCTCGCGAAATTACTGGTCGAATATTCCATCCGCCTGAAGCGCAATGAAACAGTCCTCATCGAGGCGTTCGATATCCCGGACGAAATGACTACCGCACTGATCCGCGCGGCGCGAAAAGTAGGCGGAGTTCCATTTGCTCAGACCTATCATACTCGAGTCAACCGCGCGCTTGCGCTCGAGGCGTCCGAGAAACAGCTTAATCTGATCGCCGCTCACGAACTGGCCCGAATGAAAAAGATGGATGCGTACATCGCAGTGCGCGGAAGCAACAACATCACGGAACTCTCCGATGTACCGCCAGAGACAATGAAGTTGATTGCAAGGAAAATGCGTCCCGTGCAGGACCAACGAGTCAAAAAAACCAAGTGGGTAGTTCTGCGCTGGCCCACACCTTCCATGGCGCAGCTCGCCGGAATGAGCACCGAGGCGTTCGAAGATTTCTATTTCGAAGTCTGCACGCTCGACTATCGGAAACTTTTGCCCGGGATGAAGTACCTCCATCGTTTGATGGAAAAGACGGATCGAGTCGAAATCAAAGGTCCTGGTACAGATCTCCGTTTCAGCATCAAGGGGATTCCAGCCGTAATCTGCGCTGGCGAGGGTAACATTCCCGACGGCGAGGTTTTCAGCTGCCCGATCAAAGATTCAGTTGAGGGCCATGTGACATTTAGCGCGCCGAGCATTTATCAGGGAATTGCCTTTGACGGCATACGTCTTGAGTTTAAAAATGGAAAAGTCGTTGATGCGACGAGCAACGAAACGAAAAAGCTTAACAAAATTCTCGATTCAGATCCGGGTGCCCGTTACATCGGCGAATTTTCGCTCGGATTTAACCCGCGGATTTTACATCCCATGCGGGACATTTTGTTCGATGAAAAAATCGCCGGATCGTTTCATTTCACACCTGGCCAGGCTTACGAAAAAGCCGACAACGGAAACCGAAGCCAGGTCCACTGGGACATGGTAAGTATCCAACGTCCCGAATACGGGGGCGGCGAAATTTATTTCGACGGGAAGCTGATCCGAAAGAACGGAGTGTTTCTGCCGAAACAACTGCGCTCGCTAAACTGGCGCTGATCGACCAGGAAATCTCGTCCGCTCAAGCTCGCTTCGGAGCGCTCACAGGATTTAGATGCATCATGGCGATGTCGCCACCTTCGCCGAGTTCCAGATTCGCTATTTCAAACATCGGTGCGCCCTCTGTCGGGAGGGGTCCAGCGCCCGGCAACTGAACAGCCACCTGCTTGGAATTCGAGTTCAGAATGACGGATGCGATTTCAAGCGAAGGCGCAAATTCCAATGTCGTGATCTGGAATGGAACTGTGACGAGGACAGATGCCCGTCCCTGTTGCGAAGGCGTAAGCTGGACTGGCGCGGTCTCAGAATTGGGAACTACCTGTAACCCCGCGACTGAAAATGAGGGCAAACCACCGGGTGCAGGCCTCTGTTGTTGAGACGGAACCATTCGGATCCGGCCGAGCGCTCCCGCGGCGGGTTGAATCTTTGCCACTTCGAAGCCAACCTGCAAATTCAGGGCGGACTGAGGCTGTTGAGGCGAAGGCAACCGCATCGTGACCAACTTTGATATGGGCCGCACCTTAAGCGCGCCCATCTTAAAGCTGGGTGTCAACTGCATGGCTGCGATTTCGAATGAAAAAGTGAGCTGCACGGATGTTTGCATCGCGGCAGATGGTTGTTGCGGTTTAGCCATCGGCGGGGCCGGGGCTTTGTTTACGGGAGCGGTTGGGGTTTGAGTTGTTTCAGGCATGATAGCGGGTGTTGTTGTTTGCGAAAATTCAGGTTCTGCGGAGGCAGTCCTTGGCGAATCGGAGGGGAACGTGCCAGCCCTTGCCAGCACTGGCGTTGGAATCACAGTCGAAGCCGTTTGGTCGGAGACTGATTGTTCGATGCTAATTGGTTCAACGGGGAGCTCGCTCAGTCCTACGAGGGCAGGCGCTGCGATTTCTGTGTTTTGCGATGTCTCATCACCGAGTTCCTCTTCAAACGATGAGCTTTCCTTCGCACCGTCGAAAGCGTTGTCCGTCTCATATGCGGGCCACATCACTTCCTCGATTTGCCGGACACTTTCGGGAATCTCGGCAAGCGGCTCCGGATCTCCGGCCGTGAGCTCGGGCAATTCATCAAGCGTTGAAACCTCTGCAATCTCAGTGGTCTGCAGGCTATCCCCGTGCAAGCTTTCTCCGTTCTCTGTCCCTTGTTCGATCACCGGACCTACGGCTGCTTCAGCGTCCGAGGCAGTAAGCGACATCTGGCGATTCGGCTCTTGCATCTCGTAACCAGAATCTCGAGGCGTCTGTGGTTTCAGACGTCCTGTTGCAACAACGCTTCCGCTCAACTTCGCCGAAGGCGTAACGCCATGTCGCAATGATGGTTTCGATGCGGTCAATTGCACCGAAATCTGACGTGGCCCTCCGACAAACCCGTTGCCAGGCAAAGCATTCTTTTTGGGTGTTACCGGTGCCGTTCGCGGCTTAAACAGGGCGGGGGCCGGTGCGGAATTTGCCGGCGGGTAGTTCGGCACATTAAAGGCATAACGGCGGCGAAGGGCAGGCGCGATCACCCAGGCGATTATCAGCAGCGCCGCCAAAAGGAGTGCGCCAACAATCCACATTCTGTTTTTTGCTACGATGCCAGGCGAAGCAGCTTTGGCAGGCGCGCTTGCTGGGACTGGACTAGCCGAAACAGCTGTTTGGGAAGTAGCCGTCTGAACATTTTGTTCGTTGGTAACAGGTGACGTCTGTGGCGATTCAGCAGGTGCAGCTGCGGCGGCGGCAGCGACGGTCGAATCACTACTCGACGGTGATGCGGCGGTCTGCGGTTCGGACTGCGCGCCTGTTTCGGGCGCTGAATTATTCGAGGTGGTCGCGGTCGAAGTCTGCCCGGTCGTCGATCCGTTGCCGGCCATATCCAAGCCTCCGCTCGGCGCACTCGTTGGCGAGCCCAATGTCAGGCCGTCCCCCTTCGCTGTGTCAGTCTGGGAGTTTGCAGCGAAAGCCCTATCCGGAATAGGACTCGGCTCGACCGCGGGGCTCCCTTCCGCCTGAGCAGTATCGAACGCAGGTGTTGGCATCGTTGCAGCTGCGGGTCTTTGCATCCAACCAGCGTCGTAAAAGGCATCAGCAAAAACACTGTTTAGCGCAGACGAATAAATCTTATTGGCGGACGCAGTCCAATCAGCGGCTTTCTCCGGGTTCTTATGCTGAAATTCCCATGCCGCTTGGGCGTAATAGAGTGCCGGGGTGTCTCCGGTGAATTGAAACTCATCCATCATCGCGTGTGCGCGGCTCTCTTTCCCTTCAAGCAAAAGGGTCATGTAGATCTTGAATTTGATCAGCTCGGCGGCCTGATTCTTATCGCCCCCCGGGGTGCGCTTATACAACGCCTCGAAACGATCCCGCGCTTTCGCATACTCCTTCTTCTTAAAGGGAATTTGCGCCAGATTATATTGTGCCTCGCGAAGTTTCGGGTCGAGCTTGGCCGCTTTCTTAAATGCCGCTTCCGCCTGATCGAACTGCTCCTGCTGCATCAGAATCTCACCGCGTAAATTGATTGTGGCCGCCTGGTTCGGGTCAGCCTGATCCGATTCATCAACCAGTTTAAGAGCTGCCGTGAGATCGCGCAGGCGGAGCGCCTGCTGTGCCTGCTCGAACTTTGAACGCGCAATCGCCTTCGTCTTTTCCGACCGCTCGGCAGCTGTCATGAGCGGCAACGAAGGCCGCGCTTGGCCAGCCGGTTTTTCCAGCCATCCAACTTCGTATAGTGATTCGCCGAAGAGTTTGTTTAGTTGCGGTGGAAAATTCTTTTCCGCGGTGCTAATCCAATCCTTTGCCTCCTTTTCGTTTTTTTGTTGGAGCGCGATGGCGGCTTTCACATAGTCAACGGCAGGCGTATCAGGGGAAAGCTCCAACTTGGCCTGGATGGAATCGACCATATTGGTTTTCCCCTCCAGAAGATAAGTGAGCAGGATTTTATATTGAATCAGCTGCGAAGCTTCTTTCGCCAAATCGGATCCGCCGGTGGACAGGAGTTGCTCGAAACGTTTCCGCGCTTCGGGCCAATCTTTTCTGAGAAACGGGATTTCCGCCATGTTGAATCGAGCGTTCCAAAACTTGGGATCAATTTGGGAAGCCTCGTGCAGCGCTGTTTCCGCCTGATCGTAGTTGCCCTGCCGCATCAGGATTACGCCACGCAGGTTCTTCGACGCGGCAAGATCGGGTTGACGGGCATCTATGGCGTCGAGTTGCTTGAGTGCCTCGGCAAAGTTGTTCGAATCGAACGCGCGGAATGCCGCATTGTACATTTCCTCCAATTCCGCTTTGGTTGGAGCGACATTTTCCGCTCCAAACGAATCCACGGTGAACAATCGAAGTACCATCGCGGCGACTGCCGCCATCCCCCACACTCTCATGAAGTAGCGACTGAAGCCCGATTCGGGGCACCTGACAAGTGGAAAGTTGCTCAGACACGTCGATTTTTCAGCTGCCTTCGGAAAAATTGACGCGCGCAGAACAAACATCTGCGACCGTCTGAGACAGCTTGAAGTCAGCTGTTGAGGTTCGCCACGATCCGCAATCCTTCCAAAGTAAGATTCGGATGAACCACGCCGATCTCTGGCACTCCTCGCGCAATGAGTCCGGCATACCCACCTGTCGCTACCACGTGAACTTTTTTACGCGAAAACTGCTCTGCTCTGATCTCGGAGAGAATTTCGCGAACCAATCCGCGATAGCCAAACACAGCCCCCGATAGCATCGCCTGAATAGTCGATTTACCGATCGCGCTTCGCGGTTCCTTCAACGAAAGCTTCGGGAGGAGCGCTGTTCGCTGGTAAAGGAAGTTTGTCATCGCCTCAAGCCCCGGAGCGATGACACCGCCAATGTAAGCGCGTTGCTGTGAGACAATATCGAAAGTCACAGCCGTACCGAAATCCACCACGATCGCGGGACATCCATAGAGTGCGGTGACCGCGGCAGCATTCGCCAAACGATCTGCCCCAATGGATTGGGGTTTTGGATAATGAATCTCCACACCGATCTTCAGCTTCCAGCTCAGCCAGACGACCTTCGTTTTCCCAGCGGCTTTCAGGATTTCGGAGTTCTTCGCGGGTACCACAGAAGAGACGATCACCTTCTGTACATTTCGCCTTCTCAGAAGCCTGGACACCACGTCGCGTGAAAGCTTCTCCGTAGGAATTCGTATCGGAGTTAAGACCCGTGCTGCCGATGCCAACGCAAGTTTTGCGTATGAATTACTAATGTCGACTAACAGATAATCCGAACGACGCGCCACGACGAAAATGCAAACACCCAAGGTCACGCCTCGTCAAGCACCAGCCATCATCTGAGGCGGCATTCCGGACCTCGTCCCGCTTGCTTGCGACGCAGTTTCGCAACGCGTAGCATCGAATTGTGAGAAAACTCGTGCATCGGCCGCGTCGTTTGCGGAAGTCGCCTGCGCTCCGAAATCTCGTGCGCGAGACCCATTTGAATCCCCACAATTTTGTTTTGCCACTGTTTGTCAGTGAGAAAGTGCAGAAGCGCAGGCCGCTCTCGAGTATGCCGGGAGTTTTCCAGTTGCCTGTAAACGAAGTTGGCGATGAAGCGTTTGCCGCGCAGGAGCTCGGGCTCCAAGCCGTTCTACTTTTCGGAATTCCCGAGCAAAAAGACGAACGGGCCAGCGGGGCGTACGCTGAAAACGGAATCGTCCAGAGAGCGCTGCAAGCCATTAAAGCGCAATGTCCGGACCTTTTAGCCATTACCGATGTCTGTCTGTGCGAGTACATGAGTCATGGACACTGTGGTGTGACCCGCATCGACGGAGCGGATTTTAGCGTTCTTAATGACGAGACTGTCGAGTTATTAGTGAAGACCGCGCTCTCGCATGCTGCAGCTGGGGCGGATATCGTGGCGCCAAGCGACATGATGGATGGTCGCGTTGGCGCGATTCGCGAAGCGCTCGATGCCGGAGGCTTCGACCAAACTGCAATCATGAGTTACGCGGCCAAATTCGCGTCCGCTTTCTACGGACCATTTCGCGAAGCAGCAGAAAGTCCGCCTCAATTTGGGGATCGGCGCTCTTATCAGATGGATTTTGCCAACACCCGGGAAGCCTTGCGTGAAGTGGCACTCGACATCGATGAAGGAGCAGACATCGTGATGGTTAAACCTGCCCTCCCGTACCTGGACATTCTTTGGCGAGTTCGTGAGCGGTTTGGAAGACCGACCGCTGTATATCACGTCAGTGGCGAATACGCGATGATCAAGGCAGCCGCCGAAAAAGGGCTGCTGAACGAACGCGACGCGGTTTTAGAAATCATGACTGCGCTCAAGCGAGCAGGAGCAGATATCATCGTCACTTATTGGGCACGCGAGCTCGCGAGATGGCTGCGGGAATAAGACACGCAAGCGGCGAAACCGAGAGGCACGCCCGGTTAAAGCGGCTGGCGTTTATGTGGGCGCAAGGGCAGGGGTTTTCCGCCTGCGCTTTGGAGGTGCGGTTGCCAAAATGCAGGTACCGTGCCGACGTGGCTGCCTATCGATCGCAGAAAAAACAGATTGGATACACCGCGATTTTTGAATGTAAGCAAGCGCTCTGCGATTTGCGGCGTGATAACTGCCACAACGAAGCTGCGCAGGATCGCCTGGAAGTAATTTGCCGTCGACGCGAGCTTTTCGAAACGCGTCTGCGCGCGCATTACCCAACCTGGCGGAGTGTTGACTGGCTTTTTCCCGAGTTTGATCCGTTGAACTTCGCGTCCGTCGGCCATCGCGGTTACGTTTCTGTCGCGCGTGGATTGCGCGCTGTGCAAAATCGCATCTACCACTGCACCAAATTTGAGAAAATGGTTCGCTACCGGTGTGCGAATTTGTTTTTTCTTGTGCTGCCGAAAGATTTATTTCGCGAATCAGAAATCCCCGTCGGCTGGGGAGTATTGATCGACTCAGGCAATAGTCTTGCGCTCGCAAGAAGACCAAACTGGCACGAGACGACGCCGGAAAGCCGGCTCGATTTTTTACAGCGGATCGCGATGGCGGGGACGCGAAACGCGAACCGTGAGTTCGGAATCACGTTCGAGCAAGTTCAGACATGCGCTCGGCGAGTTGGCAACAGCGCTTGATCGACTAACGATCTCAGCCTGATCCAGCCTGACATTTGAAAAACGGATTCTCGATAGAGACACCGCGATACGATAATCCAATCGAATGTCTTGATTTGCCGCCGGCCGTTGTTCGGAAGTTTCGTCCGCAGGGACAGGAATGGGCGGTTTTATCTTCCTCTATAACGAGGGGCTAAAAATTCGGCATCAGCTAATGCGCTTTCCGCCAATCGGTAAACGCAACTTCGACGTTCTCGTGGGCGACGATGGCTAGCCTCACACGCTCTCAATGCTAATATCGATCTTTTACCGAAGAAACATTCCACCGCACGACCCGAGCGAGTCACCGCGGCACGAGTAAATTATGCCCAGTCATCTCCTTTGGCTGAGGCAGGCCAAGCAAAAATAACAGCGTCGGCGCGACATCGGCCAGAATTCCATCTTCGCACCGAAATTTTGCAGCGTCGTTCGCCACATAAATGAAATGCACAAGATTGCTCGTGTGCGCAGTGTTGGGCGAACCATCAGCGTTGCGCATCTGCTCGCAGTTACCATGGTCGGCAGTCACGATGGCTCTGCCATCAAGCGTGAGAAGTTTGGAAATAATTCGCGCCAGGCATTTATCCACCGTCTCTACGGCTTCGATTCCTGCGTCGACGACACCGGTATGACCGACCATGTCGGGATTGGCAAAGTTCAGTATGGTTAGGTCGTAATCTGCCATTTGCGCGATAACTTCCTGTGTGACCTCGAACGCGCTCATTTCCGGCTTCAGATCGTAAGTGGCGACTTTGGGTGAAGGGATCAATTTGCGCTCTTCACCTGAAAAAGGTTTCTCGATACCTCCATTGAAAAAATAGGTGACGTGCGCGTACTTTTCCGTTTCGGCAATTCGCAATTGCCGTTTCCCGGCAGCGCTGACGATTTCGCCCAGGATGTTCGCGAGCTTTTCTGGCGGAAAAATGAACGGCGAAGAATACGTCGCGTCATATTGCGTGAGAGTGACAAAACGTATCTGTGGCCATACCTCACGATCGAAGCCATCGAAATCCTTCAGCAAAAACGCCTGCGATAATTGGCGCGCACGATCGGCACGGAAATTGAAGAACAAGACTACATCAGCATCGCGCACCCGCTGTTCATTCGCATGGGAGAAAATCAGCGGGGGCATGAACTCATCCGTCTTGCCCTCTTTGTATTGCTGTTCCACAGCCTCTGGCGGCGAGGATTGACACACTTCACCCCGACCAAGGACAACCGCGTCCCACGCTTTTTTAGTGCGGTCCCAACGGCGATCGCGATCCATTGCAAAATAGCGACCTACCACCGTGACGATTTGCCCTCCGCTCTTCCTAAGTTCTTTGTCGCAGGTTCTGAGATAACCAGCGCCGCCGGTCGGTGAAGTATCCCGTCCGTCCGTAAAAGCGTGAACGAAAATCTGTGCAACCCCTGCGTCATGCGCCGCATTCGCCAGCGCGATCATGTGCGAATAATGGCTGTGTACACCGCCATCTGAAACCAGGCCCAGCAAATGAAGCCGGTGACCACGGGCATGGGCAAAGTTTTCCTGCAAAACCCGATTACGAGTTAGTTCACCTTCTTTGATTGCCTTGTTAATTCTCGTGAGGTCCTGATAAACAATCCTGCCCGCTCCAAGATTAAGATGGCCGACTTCAGAATTGCCCATTTGTCCGTCAGGTAGACCAACGTCGCCTCCGCTTGCGCTCAATTTCGAGCCCGGATAATTCTGGTAGAGTTTGTCGTGAAAGGGAGTTGAAGACATCAGCGTCGCATCGCCATTTTCCTCCCGCTTCTCATTGCCTCCCGGATTGATGCCCCAGCCGTCGCGAATGATCAGCATTACGGGACCAGCCATACGTCGCGCACTTTGCCGATGAATCACAAGATCGACAAGCGGTTCTTTCGACGAGCGTACAGCATTTGCGGGATACATAGACCCCCGCTACAGGGAAGATAATGAAATGGCGTAACCAGTTGCTGGCGCTTTTTTGTCTCCTCGCCTTCGCTGGGATTGGTGTTCTTTACTTTCAGCACTGGGTCATCCGAAAGCCTTTCGGAATTATTTTATTTGTCGGAGAAGGGCTTTCTCCTGCACGACTTGCGCCTACCCGCACCTTTGCTGCTGGCGCCGGCACACGTCTGAACCTGGATTCAATGCCTCATGCGGCTTTGGTGATGAATTACTCCAAGGACTTCGCCGCTCCGGATCAGGCAGCCGCCGCAACTGCAATTGCCACTGGCAAAAGAGTGGCAAATCGCACCCTGACAATCGACAACGGGAAAGCGATTAAGAGTATAGTTGAATTAGCGCGGGAATACGGACGGGCCACGGGACTCATAACCGACACAAAGCTCACAGATGCGACAAGCGCTGCTTTTTATGCCCATCCTGCTGACTCAACAGACGTCGAGAAGATCGCCGCTGAATTTGTGGATCGGAGTAATATTGACATCGCCATGGGTGGCGGCGCGGCACAATTTCTTCCCGTCACAAAAGGCGGAGAGAGACAGGACCGTCGGGATCTGTTGCTCGAGCTGCGTGGCAACGGGTTCGATATTGTTAGAACCAGAGCCGAACTGGATACGATTCCGGCATGGCGACGCCCGAAATTGGTTGGCGTTTTTAGTAACGACGACCTTGCATTCGCGAACCAGGTAGAAGAAAGAAATCAGCAACCAAGCCTCTCAGATATGGTGCGGCGAGGCATCCAACTGCTGCAATACAATGTCGGCGGATACTTGTTGGTGGTTGATGCGGGACTAAGTCGGAAAGCAGCGCAGCAAAACAATGCGGAAAGAACCCTCAGCCAAACAGTCGAATTGGATCGTGCGGTGGGTATTGCTCGAAGTTACGGCGGAGAAAAAGCCACCATCATAGTCTGCGGCGATGTGGCGATTGGCGGATTGAGCCTGAATGGATTTCCGTTTCGCAAGGATAGCGGGATCGCACTCCTAGGCTTTAATTCTGCGGGACAGCCTTGGATTACATGGGCGACTGGCCCGAATGGCGATAAATCGTACGGAGCCGCCAAAATACCAGGTAAAGAAGATGAAAATCCGAGCAAGCAATCGCAGACGGAACAGCCTGAACCGGCAGCGTTTTATACAAAATCGGCTTTCGTAACTGTCGAAGATGTCGTCGCGTTTGGAAACGGCCCGGGCACGGAGGCGTTGCAAGGCGTAATAGAAAACACGGATCTTTTCAACATACTGCGCGACGAACTTTGACGAATTTTACTGGCGGAAAGAAGCTTGATCGCGGCATAGGCAATTCGAAACGGCAAAGACCATTTCTCCAAAGTTATTTCGGCTTCTCGCGGTAAGGCAAACCAAGCTCGTAAAGCGCAATCTCTTGCTTTAACTCGTCGGCCAACGAGTTATCGCCCTGCATCTGTGCGAGGCGCATCGCAGTCTGGGCACTTTCAATCGCTTTTTCAAATTGCCCAGTCTCCGCATATCCGGCAGCCAATGTCCGCTGGACAAGAGCGTTTGAGCCTCCCAAGAAGTGATCAGCCCGATCCGCGAGTTGAATCGCCGTGGCGCCATTGCGAAGCGAAGCATCAGAACATGTCGCCCGCAGCCACGCCAGATTGTTAAGTGCCGAAACTGATTGTGGAGAAATCTCCAACGCTTTTTCGTAATGCTGGATAGCGTCGGCAAATTGACCTTTCTCATCCAGGGCAATGGCCAACGTTGTCTGACAGTCCGCGTCGTCAGGCCGAATCGATAACGCGGTCCGAAAATTCTCGATCGCGGTGTCGAGTTGTCCTTTTTCAAGGAGAGCCCGACCCAGGCCCGCACGAGCAAGAAAATAGCCCGGACGTATTGCCACCGCCTTTTGATAGTGAACGATCGCGTCGTCAGTTCGTTTCTTTTGAAGCAGAGCATTCGCCAACGCCACTTGAGTGTCTGGATCATTTGGCTGTTTCGCGACGGCTTTCTCGCAATACAGGATCGCCTCATCCAGGTCGCCTTTCCCTAAGAGAGCGCTTCCAAGATTATAGTCGGCATCCCAAAAATCCGGTTCCATTTGCAAGGTCGTGCGGTAATGCGCAATCGCCTCATCGAGCTGGCCCTTTTCGAACAAAACGATGCCCAGGTTATTGTGAGCCATCCAGCAACCAGGGTTTCTCGCGAGAGTCGTCCTCCACAACGTCTCGACGTCGCCATACGATGCGGCTTGTCGCCACGTCAGTATCCCCAAGAGTGCCACCCAGCAGCACGCGGCACTTAAGAGTACGATGCGACTCTTCTTAAACGTGTCGGCCAAATGAACCACACCGGCAGAAGCCAGGGCGATCGGACCGATACAGGCCAAATACTGATAATGATCGGCCACAAACGTGTAGCGGAATGTGAAAAGCATGATGAAGCCCAGCACCGGGCTAAGAGTCGCCACGAAAAATGCGGCCGCTACTTCAACACTGCGTCCAACATATCGACGCAGAAAACAGATCACCACGCATAGGAGAAACCCTGCTAGCAGCCAGACGTAGCTTAGAAACTGGGTCGGCTCGATATTCCATCGCGGATAAATGAATGTCAGTTTGGATGGCCACATCAACTTACTCAGGTAGAACCAAACAGCGCGGCTAGCGACGAGGACCCGCTCGATTGGGCTCAGGAACGTAAAAAGAGCGCGGCTGGTTCCCTGGTGGTAACGCTCCCACCACATCGCCAGAGCGCCCATACCGAGACCAAGCGCAAGGAAAGGTATGATCTGGAAAAATCGTTTCCAGCCGATGGGCTTGTTCTCCAGCCACAAAATCAAAAACAACGCAGCCGGCAGCGTGCACGCTGTCGTCTTAGCGGAAAGTGCCAGGGCATAAAGGATCAGGGCAAGCCCATAAAACAGCCACCGCCGTTTTGTTGCATCGTTAACAAACACAATCCAGGCGAGTAGCGTGAGCAAAAAGAAAAAACCCATGAGCACGTTTTTGCGTTCGGTTATCCACGCGACCGATTCCACCTGCACGGGATGCAGCGCAAAAACTGCTCCTGCCAGCCACGCTCCGGGCACCTTGAGTCGCGCTAGCACTGCCCAAACAAGCAATGCATTGGCGACATGCAGTAGAAGATTGATCCAGTGATAGCCTGTTGGGTTTAGTCCCCAAACGGCGTGTTCGACGCGAAATGTGGTGTAAACCAATGGGAAATATTGCGAAGGCGAATCAAGTGAGAACCAGATCCGTCGCAAACCATCCGGAGCCGTCAGTAGCTCGTTACCTGCAATGTACACATCGTCATCCCAGAGAAACCCACCATGCCAGGCGGGCCGGTAAACGAGAATCGTTACAGCTGCCAGGACCAGGGCAAAAAGGTAGGCCCGATATCGTCGAGAAAAGACAAGTCCCGAAGCTTTGGGCAGGATTGGCGGGCTGACAGGCATTTGAGGAAACGCAGTGCAACGGAAATCGCTCAGTTGCAACCCGCAGCTTTTCATCCGAAAAAGGAGCTTTCGTGACTGATAAGTTCGAGATCAACGCGAAACCTTTGCCTTTCGCCTGGTGGATCCTCGCCGCAGTTGTATTCGGCGTCGTCATCGCAATTAGGATTCGATTACTCGGAATTCCACTTGAGCGGGACGAGGGCGAATACGCTTACGCCGGTCAACTCATTTTGCAGGGTGTCCCACCGTACCAGCTGGCCTATAACATGAAGTTCCCAGGCACTTACGCGGCCTACGCGCTGATCATGTCCATCTTTGGACAAACGGTTACCGGAATCCATCTGGGCCTGCTGGTAGTAAATGCGGCGACTGTTGTCCTGATCTTTTTCCTGGGGCGGCGGCTGATAAATTCCATCGCAGGGCTTGCAGCAGCCATGAGCTATGCGGCGCTCTCTGTAAGTCCGTCGGTGCTGGGGTTCGCCGGACACGCTACGCATTTTGTGCTGCTCCCAGTGCTGGGTGGAAAGCTACTGCTGTTTAATCCGACCGATCGGCAAACATTTACAAGGCTATTTGCGAGCGGATTACTTTTTGGCATCGGCGTGTTGGTGAAACAACCCGCAGTTTTTTTCGCCTTGTTTGGAGCGATTTATGTCGTCTATGGCATCCTCCGTCGCCGAGCGCCAGCTCGAAAACTTCTCGCACAAAGCCTGATTTTTAGTTTTGGCGCAGTTCTTCCGTTCGGATTGACTTGTCTGTTTCTCTGGAGAATCGGAGTGTTCGAGCGATTCTGGTTTTGGACAATAAATTACGCGCGTCAATACGGTAGTCTCGTTCCCCTGGGGCAAGCGCCACAAATTTTCTTCTATAGCGCGAAAGAAGTATTCTTTGCCGGGTGGCCAATCTGGGTGCTGGCTGGCATTGGACTCGTGGCAGGCTTGTGGCATACACAAACGCGTCGCGCCGCAATTTCCCTGCTCAGTTTCCTTTTCTTCTCTGCGTTGGCAGTGTGCCCCGGATTCTATTTTCGCCTGCACTATTTTGTCTTGGTGCTGCCAGCCGTCTCGCTGCTCGCCGGTCTTGCAATCAGCAATTTGTCGGAACTCATTCCAAGTCGAGCGATGGTGGTTCGATTGTTCTACTTCCTGATTGTCGGAGCTGCCGTCGCCTGGCCGATGATCGCAGACGCAAAATTCCTTTTCCTGGATTCCCCGGTTGACGCCTCACGAAAGGTTTATCCGGAAAGTCCTTTTGCGGAATCGACCAGAATTGGAGAATATTTGCGCGAACGAACAAGCCCGAGTGACACGATAGCGGTGCTAGGCTCCGAGCCGCAGATCTACTTTTATTCCAATCGCCATTCCGCAACCGGCTACATTTACACTTACGGCCTGATGGAGGCCCAAAAGTACGCCGCCAAAATGCAACACGAAATGATTCATGAGATAGAACGTGCTCATCCGAAATTTCTCATCTTTGTGGTAATGCCAGACTCATGGCTGCAACGGCCCGAGTCCGAGCGGACGATTTTCAACTGGGCTAATCAATACACAGCGCAAAACTATACTGTTGCCGGTTTTGTGAACATGGTCGGGCCTGACAAAACAGAGTACTTTTTTGGTAGCGTCCCTGAGTCAGTACCACAGCTTGGCAAGTACATTCTGATCTACGAGAGAAAATCCGATCAATGACTAATTCCGAAGGAAGGACGAAGGCACAATGCAAAATGATTGGACTGCAATCCTGCCGCCATTCCAAGTTTGGTAGTCTGGATTTTGTTGTTTACGCGGGCTTGATGGATGCAGCGAATCAGTAACGCTCAATTGGCTCCGCCACGAACCGACCCTCTCTGGAAGGCCATCGGTCTCTGCATCGCACTGGCAGCGCTGACCTGGCTCGTTTTTGGTCAAACCCTTTGGCATGACTTCATCAACTATGATGATCCGCGCTACGTCTACGAAAACACGAAGATAACAGGCGGGGTCAGCATCAGCGGTATTGCCTGGGCGTTCACTCATGTTCACTCCATGAACTGGCATCCGCTGACGACCATTTCGCACATGCTCGACTGCCAGTTGTACGGCTTAAAAGCAGGATGGCATCATTTTACCAATGTTCTTCTGCATACTCTCGCCGCGATTTTTCTTTTTACTGCACTCCAGCGGATGACCGGCGCATTTTGGCGAAGTGCGTTTGTAGCCGCGGTGTTCGCAATCCATCCCTTACGCGTCGAATCTGTCGCCTGGATAGCGGAGCGCAAAGACGTCCTGAGCGGGGTTTTCTTCATGCTCACTCTGCTTGCGTATGTCCATTATGTGCGTTCACCACGGACTACGCGTTATCTTCTCGTGGCGTTCGTCCTTGCCTGTGGCCTGATGTCTAAACCGATGCTGGTGACATTGCCATTTGTACTGTTGCTTCTCGACTACTGGCCTCTCGACAGAATCAAGGGGAAAGTATGGAAGCGGGTACTGGAAAAAATTCCGTGGATTGCGCTTTCAGCGGTTTCAAGTATCGCCACGTTACTGGCACAAAAGGGCGCCGTGGGCTGGACCGAGGAATTGCCGATATTCGAACGAATCAACAACGCGGCGGTCAGCTATGTCCTCTACGTCTGGGAGATGTTCTGGCCGGTCAAGCTCGCTGTCTTCTACCCGCACCCGGAGAACCGGCTACCGCTTTGGGAAATCGTCGCCTCACTCCTTCTTCTAATTGGTGCCACGTTTGTAGCTATCGTTCTGCGGAAACAACGGCCTTACCTGGTTACAGGTTGGTTGTGGTACCTGGGAATGCTCGTCCCTGTGATTGGACTGGTGCAAGTCGGCTGGCAGGGACATGCTGATCGATACACTTACTTGCCTCAGATCGGCCTGTACATAGCGATCACATGGGCCGTCGCCGATATGACACGCCTGTGGCGATATCGCCGTGCAATCTTAGGTACGGCTGGGTTATTTACCGTCATCGTTTTGAGTTTTTGCGCCTGGATCCAGACGCGGCATTGGCGCGACAGCGAAACGCTGTTCAAGCACGCACTTTCAGTAACAACAAACAACGATGTTGCCGAAAATAACCTCGGCATCGTGTATTTGGGCCAAGGCAACGTGGACCAGGCCATTTCCCTGTTACAAGCCGCCGTTGATCTTCGATCCGACAATAGTCCCGCCCAGGAGAATCTCGCCAAGGCTCTTCTTCAAAAAGGAAGGGTTTCGGAAGCGCTAATTCACTATCGCAAACTACTCGAGTTGCAGCCGGACAACATCGAAGTCCACAACATCGTAGGCACAGTTCTGATCCAGCAGGGTCGCGCCCGAGAGGCTATTGACGAATGGCAAAAGGTATTGACGATCCAACCCGACAATGGAAACGCAATGAGCAACCTGGCATGGGTGTTTGCGACGTCGCCTGACGATTCTATTCGCGACGGGCCTAAAGCCGTTCAACTTGCTTCCAAGGCAGTACGCATTTCCGGCCGTAGAATCCCAATACTTTTTCGCACGTTGGCAGCGGCTTACGCGGAAGTTGGTGATTACTCCAAGGCAATCGAAACTGCGCAGGAGGGAGCTGATTTGGCCAACAGTCAGGGAAACTCTGGCCTTACTACCGAGCTACAGAGCAATGTTGCTCTTTACCACACAGAGCGACCACTGCGTGATCCAAGTCTAACACATGGCAACTAGCCGCCAAAAAAGCAATAACAACAAGCGGCACACTGGCAAGCCTCCACAGTTTCCGATTAGAAGTAATCGCGAGTCTAACATGATCGTGCTCATCTACCTCGTGCTTGCTGGACTTAGCGTTGCTGTATTCGCCCAAACAACACGTTATGATTTCGTTAATTTCGACGACCATCTGTATGTCTATAACGCTCCTGTTATCAGGGCCGGCGTAACGATAGCCGGCATAATACGTGCCTTTACCACCGCGCATGCCGGTAACTGGCATCCATTAACGACCCTATCACACATGCTGGACTGCCAGCTCTACGGGTTAAATGCCGGAGGCCACCATGCAACGAACGTAATATTGCACGCCATTGCCGTGCTTCTGTTGTTTCGGGTGCTAAAACAGATGACCGGCGCAGTATGGAGAAGCGCGATTGTCGCTGCCCTTTTCGCTGTGCACCCACTGCACGTCGAATCTGTAGCATGGGTGAGTGAGCGCAAAGACGTTTTGAGCGCTGTCTTCTTTTTTCTTACCCTGGGGACGTACGCCTGGTACACCCGCGCGGTGTCAATGAAACGTTATGTGGCGGTTGCTGTTCTGTTCGCAGCAGGGCTCATGTCGAAAGCGATGCTGGTAACTGCCCCTATCGTGCTTCTCCTGCTCGATTATTGGCCACTACGCCGATTCGAACAATCCTCCTCCAGCGGTAACAACATTACCACGAGCGACCAAAAGGCTGTAATGCGACTCGTAATCCTGGAAAAGGTCCCCTTAATGGTTCTTTCGGCAGCCGCATGCGTTATCACGTTCATCCTTCAAAAACGCGCGACGGGTGCCATCCCGCCGTTGCCGTTCCTCTGGCGTGTGGAAAACGCTTTCGCCAGTTATGTGATTTATGCCTGGAAAACACTTTGGCCAACCCATCTTGCGGTCTTCTATCCTCATCCGAACGACACCCTGGCGCTCGGAGAAGTGATCTTTGCGATTGTGGGGGTATTGACCGTTACGGCCGCCGCAATCCGTTACCGGCGCCGCTTTCCATATCTATTTACGGGGTGGTTTTGGTACCTCATTATGCTCGCCCCGGTGATTGGCATCGTGCAGGTCGGAGAACAAGGCCACGCAGACCGTTATACGTATCTTCCCCATATAGGTCTGTTCGTGACTGTGGTCTGGTTGGGTGCTGAGGTAGCAAAAGTGCTCCCATCGAAGCCACGCCTTGCCGCAACTACCGCGGTCACGGTGCTGGTAATCGCCGCCTTGGCGTGGGCGGCAGTCATACAAACCTCTTATTGGCGCAATAGCCAAACCCTCTGGACCCATGCTCTCGCGGTGACGGCCGACAATGATGTAGCGCACAATAATCTCGGATATCTGTGCGCCGAGCGCGGCAAAATAGACGAGGCGATCTTACATTTCGAAGCTGCCGCAAGGATCAGGTCTGGTAAGCAAAATCCCCATTACAACGCGGGTTCAGCGTTCATGCAAATGAACCTGGGCGATGCGCTCGCCAGAAAAGGGCAATCCGACGAAGCGATGGCCCATTACGAAGAGGCAATAAGATTGCAACCGTACTATGCAGATGCCTATTACAACCGGGGTAACGTCCTCTTCGCAAAAGGTCGCATCGACGATGCAATCGTCGATTGGGAGAAAACCCTTCAGATACAACCGAACGACGCAGATGCCTACACTGGTCTGGGCAATGCTTTTTTACGAAAGGGCCTTCTCCATGAGGCAATGGCCAATTACGAAAGGGCGCTGGCATTAGCCCCTGAAGATTCCCATTCTCGCATTAACATTGCCTGGGTCCTTGCAACAGCTCCGGATTCCTCGGTCCGCGACGGGCGAAAAGCGGTCGAGTTCGCTCGGAAAGCGATAGAGCTTTCCAACACTGACGATCCAAAGTTTTTTCGAGCGTTGGCCGCTGCGTATGCGGAAACGGGTCAGTTCTCGGAAGCAATTCAAGTGACTCAACGAGCAAAAGCGGCAGCTACCAGCCAAAGCAACCTTGAGATTGCACACGTTCTTCAAAACGACATTGCTCTTTACCAGGTTGGTCTTCCGCTCCGCCAAACGCTTCCTGGCAAATAACAGCACGGAACCGTCGGCGTTTATCGCCCCTTGTGGTAAGGTAACCCGAGGTCGTAAAGCGCAATTTCGTCGCGAAGCGCATTGGCTAGAGTGGAGTTTCCCTGGATCTCAGCCGCTTGCAGAGCCCGTTGAGCAGTTTGCCTGGCCTCATCAAAACGGCCCGATTCAGCATACGCCGCAGCCAGGATGCGCAGAACGATTGGGTGATTCTCGCTTCGAGAGCTTCCCGAGTCAGCCTGTTCAGCCAAAGAGACAGCCTCTGATCCATTTCTCAGCGACGAGTCTGAGGACGTCGCCAATAGCCAGGCCAGATTACTTTGCGCAGGCACATTTTCCGGAGAAATCCGAAGGGCATTGCGGTAGGCAGTAATCGCTTCCCCGACGCGGCCCCTCTCAAGAAAGGCGCTTCCCAGATTTGCGTAGGCGTCTGCATTATCCGCCTGCAACTGAAGCACTCTCTGATAACGCGCAATGGCTTCGTCCGTCCGCCCTTTTCGGAGCAATGCACTGGCAAGATTGTACTGGGCTTCAGCCTGATTTGGCGACAGTCCGAGACATATCGAATAACGAGTGATAGCCCCGTCCAAGTCTCCCTTTGCAAGAAGCGCGTTCGCCAGATTGCAAGAGGCTTCTGCGTAATCCGGCCGGATCTTCAGCGCACTCTGATATTGACTAATCGCATCGTCCACCCGTCCCATTCCAAAAAATGTAACGCCTAGATTATTCCTGGCTTCTGCGTCAGCAGGATTGATTTCCAACGCTTTTTCGTAGTGACTCACCGCATCGTCGAGTTGCCCCTTTTGTGCCAGGAGGCGTCCCAGATTGTAATGCGCCTCCGCATAACTTGGGCGCAGCTCAATAGCATGTTGATAGTGAGTAATCGCCTGGTCGGCCTGCCCGTGTTCACTAAGAGCTATTCCCAGGTTGTAATGGGCCATCCAACAACTTGGATTGTTCCTCAGGGTAGCTGTATACAGGGAGATGAGATCGTGGTAGACGCCAGTCTGACGCCATGTCAAAAAAGCGAGCAAGAGCAGCAATATTCCCGAGATTGCCACCTGCAGAGAGGATTTGGATTTAACCAGCGCGATTTCACCAAAACGTTCCACAGAAGTAATGACTCCGGCGCCAAGTAACGCCATTGGCCCCATACTCGCCAGATATTGAAAATGATCGCTTACAAAAGAATATCGGAAGAAAAAAACGTCGAAAAAACCGAGAACTGGAAACAAAGAAACGATATAGTAGGCACCCGCAAAGAACATGGCGCGACCCCACCTCGCGGGGACCCACCATAGAGTCAGCAAGCCAGTCAAGGCGGCAAGGAGAGGCAAATACGCGCTTAGCTGCGACGAATTAATTTGCCACCGTGGATAGATAAAGATCAACGGATTCGGCCAGGCAAGTTTAGCCAAATAAAACCATATCACTCGGCCTGCAACGATTAAGCGCTCGGACCATGTCTGGGCCCACTCAACGCCAATTGCGCCGGCGTGAAACTTCTGCTCGAAAATCGTCCAGGCACTGGCAACCACCGATATCAGCACAAAAGGAACGATCGCTGGGAAGTCCGAGCGAGCGATTCGTCCCCTTTGCCACCAGATACACAGAGCCAGCACTACAGGCAACATGACTACTGAAGGCTTACTTAGAGTCGCGAGGAGAAAAAATACGAGTGACAAGGCAAACCATCGCCGCGTTATGGACCCCGATTTTGCCAGCTCCATCGAGTTTCGGTCCGACGCATCCGCGAAACCCGAGGGCGAACTTCTCTCCCATCTTAAAAAATAGAAAATGGACAAAAGATAGAAGAGCCCAGACTGCGTATTTTTAAGCTCAGTTACCCACGCAACCGATTGCACCATTACCGGGTGCAAAGCCCATAGCGCAGCTCCCAACCATGCGCCACGAACCTTGAGTTGCCGCAACACCCGCCATAGCACGACGGCTGATCCGGCGTGCAAAAGTACATTCAAAAGATGATATGGCCACGCGGTTAGACCCGCCACCTTATGCAGGAGCCAAAAAGTGGTAAGCACCAGTGGGTAATAGACCGCTCGCGCGCTGGTCCAGACCTCCTTCAATCCCAGCGGGCCAACAATGCACGGGTTGTGGGTCAAATGCGATTCGTCGTCCCAAATGAATCCAGCATTAAACGCCCTGACATACGCGATCAAAACGAGCGCGCCTAACAGCAACGCCAAAAACCACGTTTGCTCCCACAATAGTTGTCGTGAGCGTTTATTGTCATCGCCTTCAGCGGGCGGCAGCACGGTAACAGGCATTTCGTACGCTGGTTTGGGGCGGACGATAACAAACATTTCGCGGCATGCGACTGACATTTAGGATGCCAACAACATTCCACCTTTCAGGGCGGCGACATCTCGCGACCCTGCAAAGCAAAACGGCCGGGCTCGAGGAGCCCGGCCGCTGTGAATTATCTTGATGGTCGCTCTTAGAAGCGCTTCTTCAAGCCGACGTACCAAAAGCGGCCTTTAATGGTGGTGAGCGACTCGTCGTAACCGTTCTCAAAGGAACCCGCCACAAACGGTGGATCTTGGTCCAGCACGTTCTGCATACCGAGCGTGACAGTGGTGTTATTGAGCCACCACATCAAGTTGTTGCAGCCA
>DASXMV010000008.1:0-11499 GCA_036495465.1 Candidatus Udaeobacter sp.
CGGAGGAGACAATCAGTACTCAGCTGGAGATCCCTGGCCGGATTTCTTGTGCGTCGGAGCGCAGAAAGGCGGAACCTCATGGCTGTATGGGCAGCTTGAACGACATCCTGATTTCTGGATGCCTCCGGTTAAGGAGCTGCATTATCTCGATTGTCTGCATCGAGGAAGGAAGTTCCATCCGCCGCTTCGCAGGGACCAGCGCGATACTTCCTTCGTGAACGGCATGCAAAACCTGAGTGCCCTGTCTTACATCGATCTGGAGAATTATGGCCGGTTGTTCGAGCACAAGGGATCTCTCGTTTCTGGTGATATTTCGCCAGCTTATTGCGCGACAAGCGATGAGATCATTCAACAAGTCGTCAATTGTTTCCCAAACCTAAAGGTAATCTTCCTGGCTCGAGACCCGGTCGAGAGAGCGTGGTCACAACTCTCCATGGGCATTCGTCTCGGAATGATCAATCCGTTTGACGCGACCGATGGCGACGAAGTGATCAGGAATTTGCTAAACCCCGGAGTACTCCTTCGCTCGCATCCCAGTAAGATCGTCGCGCGCTGGAAACGCTACGTTGGTTCAGGTCGTTTCCGGATCTTCTTTTTTGACGATCTCGAGGAAAATCCCGTCGAACTGCGGCGTTCGATCCTTCTGTTTCTGGGCGCGGATCCGAACAAGCCAAGCGGGCGATTGAAGGCGAACGACAATTCGGATTCCAGCAAGGAGAAACTTCGATTCACTGAAAAAGTTCGATGCCGTGTAGCCAAGTTTTTTGAACAAGAATTGAGAGCCTGCTCCTCAGAACTGGGCGGCCCCGCAAAACGATGGCCAGCAAGATACAGCTTTTCATTGCTCGTCTTTTTCGCGCAGATGTTGGACGGCTTCGACGTCCTTTTCTGGTGTGACTGGATCGCGTGAGGTTGGAAGGGGCGCTCTACGATCGGCTGGGCGAGAGATCATGGCGCCCTATCCGTCATTAAGTTAAACAGGGAGATGATGAAAGGTGAAATGTGCTTGGCTGTTCAGAATTCGCAGTCGCGGCGGCAAGGATACCGGAGAAAAAAGCTCCGCCCGGAGTGCAGGCCCAGATTTCTTGTGTGTTGGAGCGCATAAAGCCGGAAGCACCTGGCTTTATCAGCAACTCGATTCACACCCTGATTTTTGGATGCCTCCTGTAAAAGAACTTCATTACTTCGATCAACTGAGCAGGGTTCAACGTGCAGGTCGTCCGCGCTGTAGAGACGAACGCGATTCTCGATTTCTGGAGCAACTCGAGGACCTCAGCGCGGAACCGGGCATCAATCTCAAGAACTAGGGACGACTGTTTGAATCCACAACGAGGCTCCTTTCGGGTGATATTTCGCCAAATTATTCCACGCTGGGCGATGAAGTGATTCGGCAAATCGTCGGATATTTTCCAAACTTAAAAGTGATTTATTTGGCGCGTGACCCGGTCGAGAGACTCTGGTCGCATTTATCCATGGAAGTGCACTACGGCCAAATTCAGCCGTTCGATCCGACCAACGTCAACGAAGTCCATCGAAATGTGCTGCGCAGGGGGATGCTCTTGCGTTCGTACCCGAGCACCGTCGTAGCGCGCTTCAAACGCCACGTCCGCGCAAAACAGTTTCGCGTTTATTTCTTTGATGATCTGCAAAGCGATCCCGCTGAACTGCGGCGCTCTATCGTTCGCTTCCTGGGGGCAGATCCAGAGAAGCCAGGTAATCGATCAACCGCGAATTACAACAGTTGGAACAAAATGGAAAAGCTTCCGCTCACGAACGAGGTACGATCGCATCTCGCTCAGTTCTTCAAAAAGGAATTAAAGACCTGTGCAGCCCGGCTGGGCGGACCAGCCAAAAATTGGCCGGCACGATACGGTTTTTAGTTCATACGTTTCTTCAAAAACAGAATTCACAGAGCGGCTTGCTAGTATCCCAGCGCTGTTGTTCTTAACCGTGGTACGCCTGGCTCTTTGCCTGACTTCTTAACTGCCAGTCAGACGCGCTTCGGCCAGGTCGAGGTCGCGCTGGATACGCCGCAACGCATCGTCGTTGATCACGCGCTCGTTTCGTAAATGGATGATGGTTTGTCTTTCAATCCGAAGCGCCTGGCGTTGCAAACGCTGATACTGTGGTGTCGCGATTTCGCCTCGGCAGTCGTCGGGGTTTTGAGCACACAGCTCCAATTGCTGGACGCGCTCGTCGTATTCGGCGCGCAGACGATCCACGGTGTCGGGCGAAAACTTGCCGCTGGCCCGAACGTTCTCGATTGACTCGATTGCCGCCTGGTTGGCCTTTAACCGAGCGCTTCGCTCTTCTTCATCCGTTGAAGTATCTGGTTTGACGCAAAGTCGCTGGATCACGATCGGTAGCGTCAGGCCTTGAAATAACAGGGTCACTAAAATCACCGAAAAGGTCAGAAATAAAATGTAGTTCCTTCCAGGGAATGGGCTGCCGTTCGGTAAAACAAGGGGAAGCGCAAATGCTGCAGCCAGGGAGACGACTCCGCGCATTCCCGACCAGGCCATAACCGCCACATCTTGCCACTCTGGGAGTGATTCCCGCCGCCGTGCTTTCTTGTGCAGCAGAAACGACAGATACGCCCCCGGAAAAACCCAGGCGATCCGTACCAGCACCACCGCAGCGCTGATAACTACAGCATTTTGAATGGGCGAAAGGAGAGATTCGCCGTTGAGCGATTTCAGGATTTCTGGCAATTGCAAACCGATCGCCATGAAAACAAAACCGTTCAGAAGGAACACTACGATTTCCCAGAAGGCGTATGCCTGCAGACGATAGCGCGCAGTCAGAATCAAAGGAGAATACCAGCCAAGGTAAATTCCGGCGGTAACCACAGCCAGGACACCCGAAGCATGCAAACGTTCTGCCGGCAAATACGCGAGAAACGGCGTCAGTAATGAAATGGTGATTTGCACCGGTGGATCGTCCAGATGTCGCTGCACCCATCGAGTCGCCACACCGACGAGCAAGCCAAGTCCAATTCCGCCTGCAGCGGCCCAGATAAAACGCAAGGATGCCTCGCCCAGTGAGAATTTGCCTGTCATCAGCGCTGCCACCGCAAATTGTAACGCCACGAGCGCTGTGGCATCGTTCAATAGACTTTCACCCTCTAGAATGCTGACAACGCGGTGCGGCACCGGCAACCGGCTAATCACACTCGTAGCCGCCACCGCATCGGGAGGAGAAACGATCGCGCCCAGCGCGAAAGCCGCCGCCCATGGCAGCGAGGGAATAAGCGAATGCGCCACTGAGGCGACCACGAGCATCGTGAAAAGCACCAAGCCGATCGCGAGCATGACAATTGGTCGCAGATTTCTTCGAAAATCACGCCACGAAGTGAACAATGCGGCTGGAAAAATCAGCGGCGGCAAGAAGAAATAGAAAACGATGTTTGGATCCAGTTTCACCTCCGGCAAGCGCGGAATGAAACTCAAGACCAACCCCACAATCACTAGCACGATCGGATATGGCACCGCAATCTTACGCGCGACCAGGACTGAAGCCGCAACGACCGTGAATAGAAGAACGATGATTTCCGCCTGATGCATGACCAGATCGCTAATTGCTGTGTCGGCCGTAGTTAACGCAGCCCGGCGCGCACCATACTCCGATCAGCCGCGTCAGCGACAGGAGCCACATTCTTTGCCCGCGCACGATTCGCCTGGAGTTCAGCGAGGTGTTTTTCCGACCAGCGACAGAGCGCATGCAACGGCTCGATCAAGGTTCGGCCCAGCCTGGTGAGAGAGTATTCCACCTTCGGGGGCACGACCGGGTGAACCGTGCGCTGCACCAAGCCGTCGCGCTCCAGGCCGCGCAGCGTTTGCGTCAGCATTTTTTGCGAAATCCCCCCGATCTCCCGCTGTAACGCAGCGTAACGCATTGTTCCGCGTGCCAGAATCTGGATGATGAGAGCCGTCCATTTATCGGCGATTCGGTCGAGAACCAGACGGGAAGGGCACTGCGCATCCAGAACGGAGGGAGAGGATGAGGCTTTTGGCACGCTTCTGCGTAAAACAATTCCGGTTAACACGCAAGGAGAGAGTAACGTTCTAGGAAGTATGTATATGCTAAGATGGGATATAGTTGACTGATGATTTGGTAGTCCGAAATTAGTGTATGACACTTGCATCTCTTAACAGGGAAAAACCTCTTCCCGATTTTCTCTTAAATGAAGCAGACCTGGATGCGTCACCGCCAACGAGCAGGGATCTCCACACTGCAGCAGCGGACCAGGACGATTCCGTCCTGCTTGACGCATACTCGCGTACCGTTGTGAGTGCAGTCGCGCGGGTTTCCCCCGCCGTCGTGAAGATCGAGGTCAAGCAACGCATCGACCTCCAGCGTGGAACGCACGAGCTCAGTGGCAACGGATCGGGTTTTATCATCACGCCCGATGGATTCATCCTGACAAACAGTCATGTCGTTCATGCGGCGAATTCGATCACCGTCAATTTGCCCGATGGGCGCGAGTATCCGGCGCAGCTCATCGGCGACGATCCGGACACAGACCTCGCCGTAATCCGAATCGATGCGGCACAACTCGCCCATGTGCGTCTGGCTGATTCGGAGCATTTGCGCGTTGGCCAGCTCGTAATCGCAATTGGAAATCCACTCGGCTTCCAGACGAGCGTGACCGCCGGCGTAATTAGCGCTCTGGGCCGCTCGATGCACGCACAATCAGGCCGATTGATCGACAACATTATTCAAACCGACGCCGCGCTGAACCCGGGTAACTCTGGCGGACCACTGGTGAACTCAGCTGGCGAGGTCGTAGGTGTAAACACGGCAATGATTCGACCGGCACAAGGCATCTGTTTCGCAATCGCAAGTAACACGGCCAAACTGGTTGCTGGATGGCTCATTCGCGATGGGCGAATCCGGCGTGGTTACATCGGTGTAGCCGGACAGAACGTCCCAATTCATCGCCGGATTGTTCGTTTTTATGGATTGCCCCTTGAGACCGGCGTCCTCGTCGTGTCGGTCGAAAAAAATAGTCCGGCGGAACTTGCCGGATTGCGTGACGGTGACCTGATCGTCTTATTCAACGACCACCCTGTCGGAAGCGTGCATCATTTGCACAAGGTCTTGGTCGGCGAACAAATTGGCGTCACCGCGAAGCTCACAGTCATTCGACACACCGAAAAATTAGAGTTGCCGATATTACCCGCTGAATCGCGGACGGAGTGACGTTTTCGGAATTTAGACGCGCCGCCGTACAATCCCGACCGACGTGCGGCGGACACATTAGTTCGATCGGCAACGGGCAAGACCAATTAAGGAAGAAGAAATTTTTGCCTTCAATTTCCACAAGCTTTGCAGCTGAGGCAGCTACCTCTACAGTCACCGCAGGTGGCCAAGAAGATTCTTGTTATCGGTAGTGGCGGTCGGGAACATGCGCTTGCGTGGAAACTGCGCCAGTCTTCGGATGTGGAGCGCATTTTCTGCGCACCGGGAAACGCAGGCACCGCGGAGATTGCCGAAAACGTTGCAATTTCTACAAGTGAACTGGAAACACTAGCTCGGTTCGCCAAGCAAAACTCTATTGACCTGACAGTAGTCGGTCCGGACGATCCCCTCGCGGCAGGAATTGTAGATCTTTTTAGCAGTCACAAATTGCGCGCGTTTGGTCCTACAAAGTCGGCGGCACGCATCGAGGCGTCTAAGATTTTCGCGAAAGAACTGATGCGTACCCACAAAATTCCAACCGCCGAGGCCAGAACGTTTTCGGACAGCGACGAGGCGCTGCACTATTGCGAACGACTGAAATTTCCGGTTGTGATTAAGGCCGACGGCCTTGCTCTGGGAAAAGGCGTGGTCATTGCCTCCGATGCTGCCGCCGCGAAATCGGCGGTTGATGAAATGATGAACCAGGCTCGTTTTGGTGAGGCGGGCCGGCGCATCGTGATCGAGGAGTTTCTTAGTGGAACTGAATGCTCGCTGCATGCGTTGGTTGATGGGAGCACTTACCTTTTGCTCGAATCGGCGAGAGATCATAAGCGCGCTTTGGACGGCGATCAGGGTGCGAACACGGGAGGGATGGGCGCTTTCAGCCCCGCTAACAATTGGAATAAGGAACTGCAATCGCAATTCGAGGCGAAAATAATGCAACCGCTGCTTCGCGGTCTTGCCCAGGAGGGAGTCGCCTTTCGCGGACTGCTCTACCCAGGTTTGGTAATTACCCGCGATGGCGCACGTGTTCTGGAGTTCAATTGCCGCTTCGGCGATCCCGAGACGCAGGCGCTTTTGCCGCGGATGAAATCCGATCTGTTACCGCTATTGGAAGCAACAATTGACGGAAATCTTAGCAAATGTGCGATTGAATGGGATCAACGCGCCACTGTAACGGTCGTACTCGCGTCTGCTGGTTATCCTGGCAAATATGAAACCGGAAAAACGATTTCTGGCCTCGAAGAAGCGGCGAAGCTCCATGATGTTCAGATTTTCCACGCCGGCACCAAGCGCACGAACGGCCAAGTTAAGACTGCCGGTGGCCGCGTTCTCGCTGTGACCGCGCTGGGATCAACACTCGATTCCGCGCGCACGCGCGCATACGACGCGGCCTCTCGTATTCATTTCGAGAACTGCCACTACCGCCGCGACATTGCTCTTGGCTAAAGCCACGAAAGAAATTCGAATTTAACGACGTGATTCTCGTTACATTATTACATTCGATTCTGAATTTGACGATTTAACCTAACATCGCGAAGTCGTCTGGATTTCGAATTTTCGCACAAACAGAAAATGAGCTATAGGTCGCCATCTAGTTTTCGATGCACCAACTCATATCGTCGATCTTGATTGGCTTCCTGGCGATGAGCGCGCAGGCGCAAACGCCGCCGATTGTGGTGCCTCCCAGCAGGCCAGCCGCCTCAGCAAAGCCGGCGGCACCAGCGTCACCTTCACCGTCGACCAGCCCAACAACAGGCGACCTGATCGATTCATTGAACCCGGCCGATCTGCAGGCGGTCATAACATTATTCAAGACTAATTTTACAAATCCCGATGCAACCACCGATACCGAGTTGAATCGAGCGACTGTGGAAGGCCTTGCCGCTCGGCTGCCGCGAGGCGTGACGCTTTTGCCCGCCAAGCAGAACATGCCGGCGGAAGCACCCAGCGCTCCTTTTTATAGCGAGATTCTCGCGGGGCGTGTCGCTTATGTTCGGGTCGGTTCCCTAAATGCGGGCAATCTTCAGGCGTTGGACAAGAGCCTTGGCAGCTTCGCCTCGAAAAACGTGAATGCGGTGATTGTCGATCTCCGCGCAAGTCCAGCCACGACTGATTTTGCATTGGCAGCTGAATTCGCAAAGCGGTTTTGTCCAAAGGACAAAACGCTTTTTACCTTGCATAACTCGGCCACACGTCAGGACCGCATTTTTGGTTCTGATCGTGATCCCGTCTTCCGTGGACTGGTCATGGTACTCACCGATGGCGATACGGTTGGCGCCGCCGAAGCGATCGCCGCTGCATTGCGTTTTTACAATAAAGCGCTGCTCATAGGGCAAGCGACAGCTGGCCGCGCAGCGGAATACTCCGATTTGACCCTGCCTAGCGGCAAAGTTCTGCGGGTTGCCGTCGCGGAGATGATTTCGGCAGATGGCCGTTCATTGTTTCCCGAAGGTATGAAACCAGATTTGCCGGTGGAGATGTCAGTGGCGGATAAGCGGCAGATTTTCCAGCTGAGCGCTGAGAAAGGAATGGGGCCGTTTGTTTACGAAGGCGGCCGCCCACATATGAACGAAGCAGCATTGTTGGCGGGGACAAATCCCGAGGTTGAAGCGGCAGAAGCGGCGCAACAACGCCATAGCCGGACTCCTGAGAAACAGTCGGCAAACGACCCTGTGTTACAGCGCGCCTTGGACGTGGTCACCTCTCTTGAGGTTTACCAAAGGCGGTAATTGAACCGGCGTCAGGTCATCTCGCCGTTAGTGGCGGACCTTTTCTCGCTGCGCAATTCGGAGCCATTATACTGAGTTGAGAGATTTTTCGATTTCGCTCAGAATGGCAAAGCAGTGACACCACTCGAAGAACGTATTGGCTATAAGTTCAGGAATTCACTTTTGCTCGCGGAAGCACTCACACATCCGAGCCTGGGCCATGAGGCGCAACGTTATCACTTTGATTATCAGCGTTTGGAATTCTTAGGTGACGCCGTTCTTCAGCTCGTGATCACCGAGCATCTCTTCAGCCATTTTCGGGCCGAAGCCGAAGGTCAACTCACGAAACTGCGTTCGCGGCTGGTTTCTCGCGAGGCGTTGCGGGCGCATGCTGCCACACTGGACTTGGGAAGCTACATCTTGATGGGGCGCGGCGAAGAAAGCAGTGGCGGCCGGGGACGCACCTCTACCTTGGCCGATGCGTTTGAAGCGCTCATCGGCGCCATCTATCTCGACGGTGGTCTCGAACCCGCGAAGAATTTTATTTTAACGCAGACCCGAAGTGATCTGGAGCAACTGGCCGAGACACCGGTTGACATCAATCCCAAGGGTCAACTTCAGGAACTGTTGCAAAGCATCTCACCGCGTAGTCCGATCTATGAATTAGTTGGACAAAGTGGGCCGGAGCACGAGAAGACGTTTGTCTCGCAAGTTGTTTGGGAAGGAATTGTTCTTGGCCAGGGCACCGGTCGCAGTAAAAAACAGGCGGAAACCTTCGCTGCCATTGAAGCGATGCAGTTAAGACGTTGGGAAACGAAAGAACAAACAGAAGCCTGAATCCGCCTGGCACCTCCTGGATCACGCCAGACAATACCAAATCAAATCGAATGGTTCAGGGCATGAAGATCGCCCCATTTGTAATGAGTACGGATTGATTCGATCGTGACTTTCTTAGCCTTACTGATCGCTTCTTCGAGAGGCCGTCCGCAGGCAAGACCAGCAGTGATCGCTGCCGAGTAGGTGCAGCCGGTGCCATGATTTGCCAGCCCGAAAATTCTCGGGGCCGAAAACTCGACAATTCTCCCGTCGATGAAAAGCAGATCGATCGCGTAGTCGCCGGGCAGATGGCCGCCTTTGAGGAGAACTGCGGTTCCGAATTTTTTCTGCAAGTCCTTGCCTGCAACACGCATCGATTGCAGATCTTCGATCTTACTTCCAATTAATCGTCCTGCCTCATCGAGGTTTGGCGTAATTAAGCTGGCAAGCGGGAACAATTCCATTTCATACGTTTCAATACCCGCGGATTCGAGCAGAGGAACGCCGCTGGTTGCGACAAATACCGGATCTATCACCAGCGGAATACGTGGCCCGGACGGCTTGTTCATAGCCCGTATGGTTTTCGCTGCCGTGGAAATGATTTCAACTGAGCAAAGCAGACCGGTCTTTATTGCAGCAATCGGAAAACTGTTTGCGAGAAGTTGGATCTGCTCGCGAACAACATTCGCGCTGACTGGTTCAATGCGCGAAACTTTTCCGGGAATCTCCGCGACGACACAGGTCACCGCGGTCACCCCATAAACACCAAGCGCTGAAAACGTCTTGAGGTCGGCCTGAATACCGGCGCCGGCGCTGCTGTCGGAACCTGCGATGGTTAGCGCGACGGGTGGCGAATCAACGGAGCGTTGAGAGTTGAAGGTCGGACGTTGAGGGTTCTTCTTTCGGTTCACGCGTTTATGCCGCGCGGGAATTGCGCCCTACCATTTACGCGCCGTCGTTGCCGATCGCTTCAACCGGACAGCCTTCCATTGCCTCCTTGCAAAGGCCTTCTTCCTCCGGCGTTTCCGGCTGTTTATAAACGTAGGAATGACCGCCATCATCATTCCGTTTGAAATTGGCTGGCGCAGTTTCGCGGCACAAATCGCAATCGATGCATTGATCATCGACATAGAATTTGCCGGGTACGTTCTCGGCGTATTTGTTTGCGGCATCGGCCATAGTCTTCCCCGTAAAGTGAAGTGGAACGCTAGAATGAAACGCTTGTAGCGCAAACAATTTGAGTCTTAACGCGATTGCACGCAACCGCGCGGCGCCGCTGACACGTTAACAAATACGGATCAACCGCTTATGGCGAAAAAGGAAAGCACCATGAAAACTGTGCGCGCATTTGCGATTGAGCTCGCAATCTACGCGGTGCTTGTCGTTGCGTACTTTTTCCTGGTTTTGCATTTGCTGGGAGAATGGCTGTACCAGCTGGAAGTTCATCATCGATATTACTACGCCGGACTCTCGATTTTGCTGATCGTCGGACAGGCCGTTCTTCTCGAAAGTATTACCACTTTTCTGATTCGCCTGATTCGAGGTCGCTCCGAGTAAATCTATGTTTTTTCCAATTTCCGGGGCTCACATCAGCCCGATTTACCTGGTGGCAGTCGGATTTCTCATCGGTATTCTTGGCGGCTTCTTTGGAGTGGGTGGCAGTTTCATCGCCGGGCCCGCTCTGCGACTTGCTGGTTTGGACTGGAATTTCGCCGTCGGGACTGATTTGGCGCACATCGTCGGCAAATCAGTCGTAGCGGTGAGAAGGCACCGCGCCATGGGAAACGTCGATTTACGCCTGGGACTGATCATGGCAGTAGGAACCATCTGTGGCGCAGAAGTCGGTGCGCAGGGGATTCAGATGTTGAAGCGCGCAGGAAATATCAATGTGGTCGTAAGCATCGTCTCGATCGTCGTCTATCTAAGCATTTCGACTTTCATGATTTGGGAAAGCCGAAAGACCTTGTCATCAAAAAGAAGATCTCAGAGCAGCAAAGGACCAAAATCAAAAAAAGATCATTCCGCGTTCGGTCCTGTGACACGCGCGATTCAACGCCTGAAAATTTGGCCCATGATTTCTCTTCCCACCTCTGGAATAAAAGAAATTTCGCTTTGGATAATACTATTAGTGGCATTCGTCGGCGGAGTATTCAGCGGCTTTCTCGGTGGCGGAGCCGGCTACATTCGGATGCCGTCAATGGTCTACGTTCTTGGAATTCCTACGCACCTGGCAGTCGGCACTGATCTTTTCGAAATCATCATATCCGCCAGCTATGGTACATTCAGCCACGCCGTAAAAGGAAATGTAGACATTTTGATTGCGCTGGTTATGCACACCGGCGCGGCGGTTGGCGCACAGATTGGCGCCATCTCTACTCAATACTTTGCGGGCCCGAAAATTCGCCTCGCTTTTGTTCCGTTGCCGATAATCGGCGCGGCCATTGTTATCTATACGATGATTAGCGGCCACAAAATGTAGGCATGATGAAGATTCTGGTTTGTAGCGATGGAATGCCGGCCTCAGAAAATGCCATCGAGCTGACAGCATTGTTAGCCGGGCCGCTAACAGCTGAAATTACTCTTCTCGGAATCGCCGAAAAACCCAGCGATGAAGGGCCCTTGCGCGAAACGCTTCAAAGGCAAGCGCAGTCTCTCCGAATCCAAAATGCGCAGCCGAACATCGTTATACAGGGTGGCGAACCTGTCCGCCAGATTCTTCATCAAACATCGGACAGCAGCTACGATCTCGTGATCGTCGGGGCGCGATGGACTGGCGCAACCGGACATTACT
>DASXMV010000009.1:0-4413 GCA_036495465.1 Candidatus Udaeobacter sp.
CGAGACCCAGCGCGGCAAACTCATCAAAAGCAACGCAGGCACGATGAGCAAAAGCAAGATGTGTTGCAGCATGTGAGCACTAAAAAGGTAACCCGCTGCCAGCGCATTAAGCGGAGACATAACGCCAGCACAAATACGGCAATCGCTGCAAGCAGATACAGAATACGACGATTGATTTTGAAAGCCCAGAGATACGCTGCGAGCGCAAGCGCGCTGAAGACCAAACCTGCAGTGTTCCACGTCCATTCGGAAGAGAGAAATTGCTGTGTTGTCATCGGATCAATGGCCACAGGTAAACAATCGAGAACACGAACACCCACACCACGTCGACGAAGTGCCAGTAATAACCGACAGCGCCAAGCGCGGGTAAATGACCGTTTTTGAGGTTACTGACAAGCGCTACGCCGAGCACGACCAGCAAGGCAAGCAAACCAAAGGTGACGTGCAATCCGTGAAAGCCGGTAAGCGTGAAAAATGTGGTGGCAAAGAGATCCAATCCAACGGTCACGCCGCTCTGGTACAAACTCCAGTATTCCAGTCCCTGGCCGACGATAAAAATTCCTCCGAGAACAATCGTCGCGATGAGCCAAGCCTTCATTTTCGCGATATTGTTTGCATGCAGGCCCACTTCGGATCGCCAGATTGTAAAGCTGCTCGCAAACAAGCAGATGCTGAAGATGGTCGTCTTAACCACGTCCAGTTGCTGCGCACCCGGCCCGCTGCTCCGTGTCGCGTTATAGAAAAGATAGGCAAGAATCAGTACTCCGAAGAAGCCGACTTCGGAAATAATGAAAGTAATGACGCCCGCTTTGATTTTGTTCGGTCGAAAGGTATCGATCGCGCCACCCACGGGTACGACTGGATCGGGACGATCGGGGTTCGAATAATCCCAGAGCGGACGCCGGCTGCGAATCGGGGGGAGCGCATCGAAATTCTCGTGAGGCGGCGGCGAAGTCGTCGCCCATTCCAGCGTCCACGCGTTCCACGGATTGTCGCCTGCCGGTTTCCCGCGAAACAAACTGATCACCAAATCCCACACGAACAGGATCGACGCGGCCGCCATCAGGAACGCGCCGATCGTCGAGACCATGTTCATCCAGGTCCAGCCTGGCAAATCCGGATAGGTGAACGTCCGTCGTGGCATCCCAGCCAATCCGAGCACATGCTGAATCATGAAAGTGGCATTGAAGCCAATGACCATCAGCCAAAACACCCATTTGCCGATGCGCTCCGACATCATTCGGCCGCTCATTTTCGGGAACCAGTAATAAATTGCGCCAAGAATCGCGAACACGATCAGGCCGACAAAAACGTTATGAAAATGTGCGACGAGATAATAACTGTTCTTGGTCTGCCAATCGAGCGGCGCGACCGCGTGACTCACGCCAGTAAGACCGCCGATCAGAAATTGCAGCAGCGCTGCGACGCAGAAAAGCATCGGCGTGGCGAATCGAACACGACCGCCAACCATTGTCGCGCTCCAGTTGAACAGCTTCACGCCGGTTGGAACCGCGATTAGCACGCTGGCCGCGACAAAGAAAAGATCGACTGTGTGTCCGAGCCCCACCGTAAACATGTGGTGCGCCCAGACCAAAAGGCTCAGGAAAACGATCACAACAGTCGAAGCGGCAACGAACTCGTGGCCAAAAATCGGTTTGCGCGAAAAAACCGGGATGACTTCGGATAGGATCGCAAACGCCGGGATTGCTACGATATAAACTTCCGGGTGCCCGAACGCCCAGAAAATGTGCTGCCACATGATGGCTGAGCCGCCGGCGAACGGCAGAAAGAATCGACCGTTGAGTAGTCGATCGATCAATAGCATCACTAATCCCGCGTTAAGGATCGGCAACGCGAGAATCACCAGAAACGAGTTGCAGAAAATCATCCAGGTGAACAAAGGGAGCCGGCGCAGCGTCATGCCCGGCGCGCGCTGAGTAAGAACGGTGACAATGAAGTTGAGCCCTGCGCTCACGGATCCTATGCCGAGGACCAGCAGCGAGATCGCCCAGTAGTCGACGCCAGGCTGTGATGAATAAGGTACTTCGCTCAGCGGTGTGTATGCGAACCAGCCAACGGCTGGTGCGCCACCTGCGAAAAAGCTGAAATGCAACAGGATGCCGCCGAACGGAACGAGCCATACACCCAGAGCGTTCAGGCGCGGAAACGCCATGTCGCGCGCGCCGATTTGCAGCGGCAAGATGTAATTCATAATGCCGAAAAGTACGGGCATCGCGACGAGGAAAATCATCGTTGTGCCGTGCATGGTAAACAGCCAGTTGTACGTATCGGGACTTAACAGCGTGTTGTTAGGCACAGCCAATTGGAGTCGTATCAAAAGCGCTTCGATCCCGCCGACGACGAAGAAGACGAGCCCTATCACCATGTAGAGAATCCCGATCCGTTTGTGATCGACACTCGAGAGCCAGGCCAGCTTCCAGTGCTGCCGCTCCGCCGGCGTCAGAAGATGTGCGACCGTAGCGCTAATCGTCGTGTTCCCGTTCATTTTAGGGTCTCGATGTAATCAGCCAGCTGTGTGACTTGTTCGTCGCTAAGTTTGAAGTTGGGCATCTTGGCCCCGATTTTCACCTTCTGCGGATCGCGCAACCAACGGCGCAAATTTTCCGGCGTGTTCTCCGCGATGCCCGCGCCGAGTTGTTTACGGCTGGCAAAATGGGTCAAGTCCGGACCGAAGGTTGCGGAAGCGACTGTGCCCTTGATGGTGTGGCAGTTTACACAAGTCATTTGCTCGAAAAGCGCGAGGCCTTTTTGCCCGGTCTCAGTCGACGGTGGAGGAGCGGGGAGAAGTTGCGCCTGCTCCCACTTCTGAAATTCTTCCTCCGGTTCGGCGACCAGCAGGAAGTGCATCCAGGCGTGTTGTGTTCCGCAAAATTCCGTGCAAAAACCAAGATACTTCGCGGGTTTGTCCGCCTGGATCCACATGTGATTCGGATGACCCGGCACGGTTGTAAGTTTTCGCGCCAGCTCCGGTACCCAAAACTCGTGAAGGACGTCCACGGAATCCAATCCTAGCGCGACCGCTCTGCCCACAGGAATATGAATCTCATTCGCCACGACAGCGCCCGACTTGGTATAACGCGCTTCCCACCACCATTGGTGACCGATCACCACGATATCGGACTTCGGCGGTGGTGGCGGGTCCGAGATTCCCATGGTTCTCGCCGAGAGCACGAACAGAATCGTGACGATGGCAAGCGGTATTACCGTCCATACGATCTCGATAGTGTTATTCCCTGAGGCTTGCTCAGGGTCGCGTTCGCCCTCGCGCCATCGTGGGGAACGCACCCATGCATAGGCAACGATGCCAATCACCACCGCGAAAATGACAACCATTACCCAGATGACGACAATGGTGAGATCAAAAATCGCACGTGCCTGCGGCGATTGCGGGTTGAACACCTTGATAACATCCGCGACTAAAAGCGCAGCAGTAAATGAGTGCAGATTCATCGGCTTCCTGCTCCTTGTGCTAACCGACAGACGAGCGTCAACCCGCAAGGATGGAAGCCAAAACATCGTGCCCAGGTCAAGCGTGAATTTCGCAAGCCTGAGCGAACCGGATGGTCCGTCTGCGGACGACAGGATGTTTACGGCAATACTTCGACTGCCATCATCATTCCTTTGTCTTCGTGTTTCACGACATGGCAGTGAAATACGAATCGCCCAACAATCTCGGGATTAGTGAAAGGAATGATCAGCTTCGCCTGGCCTGGCTTCCCATCTCGCTGGGGAGGAACGCTGAAAGTGTCGCGAAGACCGTCGAAATCCGTGGCAGCGCCGTTTACTTCTGTGACCAAGAATCCGGTCTGATGAATATGAAAGTCGTGGTACTGGGAATCTTTATTCAGAATCGTCCACTCTTCGACATCGCCGAGCTTCACAGTTACGTCAGTGCGATTCTCATCGAAAACCTGGTCGTTAATAAAAAACGCTGTCTTTTGTGGGTTCACGGAAAACGCGAACGTGCGCCTTCGCGCAATAGGACTCGAGTGCACCGTGTCCACGTACAATGATGCGTTAACGTGCTGCGCGGCGACAGTTGCCTGTGCGGCGGTGACATCCGACGCCGGACCGGTCGACACTACCGTTCCCAGGTTCACTTCCGGCAACGGCGGTTGCCGTTCATCAAACTTGAATTCGACCGATTTCAATTGGTGTCGCCCGGCTACGCCGCCAACTACAATTGCCGAAAATCGTTGACCGGGCCCTAATAACACTTCTTCCATTCCGATTGGGCGCGGAACAAAATAGCCGTCTCGCCCTAACAGATAGAATGGCATTCCATCAATCTTCAGACGCAGAAACCGGTCGGCTCCAATGTTCCCGATTTGCCAGAATTGCGCCTCGCCTGGCCGAATGGAAATGGTCGGTGCTACACTGCCATTCACCGTT
>DASXMV010000010.1:0-18330 GCA_036495465.1 Candidatus Udaeobacter sp.
ATGCAAAGCGCCAGAGCTTCATGCGGATCAGCCGGAATGCCGCACCCGGCAGCGAAATCATTCGCGGTGCCGAGCGGGACTATTCCCAAAGCAGGCCGCGCGTTCCCGGGAAGGTCCATCAAACCATGAACTACCTCGTTCAATGTGCCGTCCCCACCGGCGGCGATCAGCAATTCTGCGCCGCCTGATTCTGCCACAAACTTTTTCGCATCGCCCTTCGCTTTGGTGACGCGCATCTTGAGCCGATGCCCGGCTTCTCGTTGCTGCACAACTGCATTAGTGAGGGCGCTGTTGTTTGCCGCCTTACCGTTGAGAATGAGCTGAACTTTTCTGCGTGTCGCCCTGGATTGTGAGGTCCGTACCATGGTGATCGACAAGCGAGAAGCAACAGAAGGCTGATACCTTCGCGTGTCCAGAGATCGTCACTAGCTTAAATGTGTTCAACCATACACGCAGGAGGGTACGCCTGCCGTCAGACAAAGCCGCAGTCGGCGCCAGCGGCTACACTGTTTGCAAACCGCTCAAGACTCTTGCGCCCGATGAGGCTCGCACGATAGCATCGGCAAAACCCACGAAAATTATGAACTACAACATCGCAACAATCCTTGCCGTCATCGCAATTCTCTTCGTCCTGCTAACTTATATTTCCGGCGCACCGCTCGTTCCGGTCGCAGTTATTCTGCTAGCACTGGCGATCATTTTTGGAGGAAGCACATTCCGCCGGGTTTAGTTAAAGGCGTGACGGTAGATCAATCGCGTCATCGCGGACATAGTTGATTAATATTCCGGTGCGAAAGAAACAATCAGATGTTCAGGCTCGTTGCCGGTTATTAGTGCTGGTTGATGAATCGAACGTCGGCAGTTCTGTGCGAACGGCCGGACGCGGGCTCGACTGGTTAAAGCTCAGGAATTTTCTCGCTGGCGAAAGCAGTGGACGGGATCTGATCGAGATGGTGGTCTATGCCGGGTTGCCGCCTCCCATCCCGACGTGGCAGGAAGAGCGGGACAAGAAAAACAAATTCGTTCATTGGCTGCGCTCCAATGGATTCATGGTCGTGACGAAAGACGGTGCGCCTGCCGAAGAAGGTCATTACAAGGCAAACGTGGATGTGATGATGGCGATCGACGCGCTGGAGCTTTCCATCGAGATGCGGCCCGATGTTGTGATTCTCGTGACAGGCGACGCCGATTTCGCTTATCTCGCAATCAAGCTGCGCCGACACGGGATTCGCGTGGAAGTCGCGTCGGTTGCCGCAAATCTTGGGAACACATTGAAGTCAGCCGCAAACGAGGTGATCGACCTGGCCCCGCTTTTCCGGACGTTCGAGATAATGAAGGTTCAGGATGCGCCCCCGCCGACATCACATCAAGCGCCACGCCAGCGGACACATCGGCCTCGATTTCGTCCGACGTAACTTTCAATGGCTTCTTCTCTTCGTTAAAAACTGCAACATGACGAGCCCACTCGAATGGGTAAGTCTTAGACTATATGGGACACAACAAAGGCAGAGATAACGTTAGAAAACGCGCAAGACGCCATAAAAAGGCTGAACGCTTAGCGCTCACGAAGAAGAAAAAGGCGGCGAAATAAGCAGGCGCTAAATACATCACAGCAACCCACCGCCGTTGACTCATCGCGGTCGTTGCCTGTTGCTGGTGAGTTTTCCTGGAATTACAGATTCGAGTGCCTCGCCGCAAGCGTAGACGGCTGCGACCAGCCGACCCGAAGTTTCATCACAACGTTTACGTCGTTCTACTCTCTAAAGCCGCGCTAAAGGATTTGTCAGTCTTGCGTCGCAATCCAGCACGCGATCCATCCAAACCGGCCGTTTATGTTGGAATGACCGGATTGCCAGTCGACCATCGATATGAAAATCACAAGAACGGGTACAAATCGGCCCGACTAGTCAGGAAATATGGTACCCGATTGTTGCCGGATCTCTTCGAGCACTTGAACCCGATGCCGTACGAACATGCAGTTCAAATGGAAAAGGATCTGGCAGACGATTTACGCGCTCAAGGATATGCGGTCTGCGGCGGAACCTGAATACGAGCTTTTCCGGACGGACGTCGGCGCCCGCGGCTACAACATTTTCCGAACAAGCGCGGGTAATTCCTTCAAATTGTTGAGCACGTAATCGGCTTGTTTTTAGTAGTGTCGCGGATCGACAAAGCGTCGGTCAGGAATTGCGGCGACACGCATCTTTGCCGCTTTGGCCGCGGCGACGCCGGGAAGCGCGTCCTCCACCACAAGGCATTCGTCGGCAGAAATTCCGAGGTGTTGAGCTGCACAGATGTAAATGTCGGGAGCGGGTTTGCCATGTTCAACTTCTTCGCCAGTAATGATCACCTCGAAAAATCCGGTCAGTTGATGTCGATCTAAAAAAGGTCGCGCTGACGCGCTGACTGAGCTGGTGGCTACCGCGAGATGCAGTTTCATTTGCCGAAGCTCTTTCAAGACATCTTTGACGTGAGGAAACAGGCCGATTCGATTGGCGAAGAATTCCGTAGCGATCTCACCGCGGCGTCGCATCATTTTCTCGTCGGGCACGGAGAGGCCAAACGCTTTCTTGTAAAACTCGATCACGAGCCGATAGCTCACGCCGATCACATCCTGGTGATGTTCACCGCGATACGTCACGCCATAGTCAGCGAGTAATCTTGCGTCGATCTGATTCCACCACATTTCAGAGTCGGCCAGCACACCGTCCAGATCGAAGAGTACGGCAGATACCATCACAGAAGTTGAGAGGTTGGGCCGAAATCAGAAGGAAGTAAACGCCCAACCACGCATTGACTGACAATGACAATCACGATTCACACATTGCGTTTTTATCATCGCAGAAGAAAGTGGCGGCTTATGCGTTCGCTTCGCAATTCGATCGTAATCGGGTTCGCGATTCTTTTGGGAATTGTCCACGCACGCGGCGGCGAATTCGATTCTATTTTGCGCTGGCGGAATATTGGACCTTATCGCGGCGGGCGGACGCGCGCGATCTGTGGCGTTCCCTCGCAGCCCAATCTTTTCTATATGGCGCCGGTGAACGGCGGCGTTTTCAAATCTATAGATTACGGCAGGACATGGCAGCCAATCTTCGATGATCAGCCGACAGCGTCAGTCGGCGCAATCGCGGTTTCAGTGTCGAATCCAAACATCATATACGTTGGAAGTGGTGAAGGATTGCATCGGCCCGACCTTTCGGTCGGAGACGGTATTTATAAATCGACGGATGCTGGGAAAACCTGGACGCAACTTGGATTGCGCGACGGTCAGCAGATCGCACAGCTGGCCGTCGATCCCAAAAATCCGGATCGCATCTTTGTGGCGGTCGCCGGTCATCCTTACGGACCTAATGAAGAGCGCGGCGTTTACCGGTCGTTCAATGGCGGCAAAACATTCGAAAAAGTTCTTTATCGCGATGAGAACGTCGGCGCGAGCGATGTGCTAATCGATCCTGGCAATCCGCAGATTGTTTACGCGGCGTTGTGGGAATCGCGCGAAGGACCATGGGAGAACGGCGTATTCAACGGAGACGGTGGCGGTATTTTTAAATCCACCGACGGCGGCAAAACATGGCGTCAATTGACCAAGGGGCTGCCATCAAACGTCGTCCAGGCGAACCTCGCGATCGCGCCAAGCGCTCCGAAAACATTGTTCGCTGCCGTCAAAACAAAAACGATTTCCAAACTCTATCGCTCGGACAACGCCGGCGAAACCTGGAACGGCACAACTGACGATCCACGTCCGGGACTTGGAATTGGCGGCGGCGATCTCCCGGTGGTGCGATTTGATCCAAAGAATCCGCAGATCGTGTACTCGGCGAGCATCGTTTGCTGGAGATCAACCGATGGCGGCAAGACGTGGGACGGATGGCGCGGCGCCCCTGGCGGCGATGATTATCAAAATGTTTGGATCAATCCGAATAATCCCGACATCATTCTTCTCGGTGCCGACCAGGGCGCGATTGTCACCGTCAATGGCGGCAAGACCTGGAGCTCATGGTACAACCAGCCGACGGCGCAGTTGTACCATGTTAGCGCGGACACAACGTTTCCGTACCGACTGTACAGCGGCCAACAGGAAAGCGGTTCTGTCGGAATCAGAAGCCGCGGCGATGAAGGTGAAATTACGTTCCGGGATTGGAAGCCGGTCGCAGCCGAGGAATACGGCTACGTCGTTGCCGATCCGATCGATCCGGACATTATCATTGGCGGTAAGCTAAGCCGGTTCGACCGACGCACCGGTCAGGCGGAAAATATCCTGCCGGTACCGATTCAAACCGAGGGCTTCCGGATGTTGCGCACCGAGCCGGTCGTTTTTTCGCCGCTCGATCCGCATTTGCTCTTTTTCGCAGGAAACACGCTCTGGCAAACACGCGATCGTGGCGATCACTGGCAAAAGATCAGTCCCGATTTATCGCGGCCGAATTACGAGCTGCCGGCGAGCATTGGAAAATACAAACAGGAAGCAACGAAACAAGGTCATCGGCGAGGCGTGATTTACACAGTTGCGCCATCACCGCTCGACGCGAACAGGATCTGGTGCGGGACTGATGACGGTTTGATTCATCTCACAACTGACGGCGGAAAAACCTGGATCAATGTGACGCCCTCCAACATTTCGGCCTGGCAAAAGATTTCTCTGATTGAAGCTGGACATTTCGATTCGAACACTGCGTACGCGGCAGTCAATACGCTGCGAATCGACGATCTGCGACCACACATTTTTACGACACACGACGCCGGCAAGACGTGGACGGAAATCGTGAACGGGATACCCACCGGCCAAATCGTGAACGCTATTCGCGAGGATCCACAACGGAAAGGTCTCCTGTTCGCGGGAACGGAAAAAGACGTTTACGTCTCATTCGACGACGGAGCTAAATGGGAATCGTTGCGACTCAATCTTCCAGCGAGTTCCGTGCGCGATCTGATTGTTAAAGGCGACGATTTAGTCGTGGCGACACATGGTCGCGGATTTTGGATTCTCGACAACATCACACCGTTACGTCAGGCGCAAAAAAACGGTGGAGAGGATCTGCTGTTTAAACCGCAAACTGCCTTGCGCGTGCGCGCGAACCTAAACACTGACACGCCTTTGCCGCCAGACGAACCGGCCGGAGAAAATCCGCCGGACGGCGCAATGATCGATTATTTCCTTTCGAAAGATACGAGTGGCCCCGTAACCATCGAAATTAAAGATGGCAAAGGCCAGTCAGTGAGAAAGTATTCGAGCACAGACCCGCTTGTGGAGGCGAATCCGAAGCGCCTCAGAATTCCAAGCTATTGGATTCGCCCGCTCCAATCCGTTTCCACGAAAGCGGGGATGCATCGGTTTCTGTGGGACATGCATTACACTCCTGTCCCCCGCGTAGAACCGGAGTTTCCTATGCAAGCGACGTACCGCAACACGGCGCCGGAGGCAACATCCCCATGGGTCATGCCTGGTGAATACACGATCACGTTAATGGTTGATGGAAAAACTTTCAGCCAACCGCTGACCGTCACAATGGATCCACGTGTCAAAGCCTCGGCAGAGGATCTGCAGGAACAATTCGATCTTTCATCGCAGTTGTATCAGATGAGACTCAAGCTGGCTCCAATCGGTAAGACGTTCGACGACATCGCCGAGCAGCTAACGAAACTCAAGGCAAAGGCCGCCGAACGACCTGATGTCACAGAAAAACTAGAGGGCTTCGCTCAAACACTAATGAAGTTTGGGCCGCCGCAACCGCAGCCGGGCGCTCGACCCTCGTTTTTCGTTTTGCAATCGACGACGCATCTATTCAATGAGATCGAAGGGGCAGACAGTGCGCCAACCGCTGTTGTCAAAGAAACTGTGACTGATCTGCAGACAAAAATCGGACCGATGATGGAGGCATGGCAAAAATTACTCGAGTCCGACCTGCCCGCGTTGAATCGACAACTGAAGCAAGCAGGGTTTCAGGAAATCAACATTCTGCGTTAGGCGATCGAGGCTGAAATGCGCCCGCGACGGCAACTCTTACCGCCAGTGATGACGAGAACGCCAATGGGCGCCTCGTGCATAAAATCGGCGGGCGCCAAAAAATCCAAATCGAGGTCCGTAATAACGAAAAGCAGGTGCGACGACCACGCCAACCACTGGAGCTGGAATGTAGACGATCGGACGAGGCGGCGCATAATTGTAAGTTGGCGGCGCGCTATAAGGCTCAATTACCTCGGTGCCCGCACTCGAACGCATAGTCCACCCAAACCCGAATGTGAGAACCGCCAATGCCATCACGATAAGTTTTTTTCCCATCACCGATATTCCTCCAGTTGTTTTGCCATTGAACCCGGCGGTCACGGCGAAGTTGCCAGGGAATAGACAAATTCGAATTTTACAGTCGCGGGCCAGGGGCCCGAATTCTTCGAAGCGGCAGACTTTTAAGTTTACGGCGTGGCGACCTTTTTCTCGAAGAGCGACGCGTATGCTTTGTAACCTCTGTCATTCATTTCTTCGACAGGAACGAAATGGAAGGCGGCGGAATAAACGACGTAACGTTGCCCTGTGGGCGATTTCGGATCGGGAAATACATAGCCAAGGTGAGCGTTGCTTCGCTTGGCGTGCACCTCAGTCCGCTGCATATCGTGCGAAGTATCCAGGCTCTCGACCAGGTTATCCTTTGAGATCGGCTTCGAAAACGTGGGGAAACCGACGCCAGCGTCGAATTTGTCAGTCGAACTGAACAGCGGTTCACCAGTGATGATATCGACGTAGATACCGGTTTTCTCGCTGTTCCAGAATTGATTTTGGAAAGCTCTTTGACTGCCACCCTCGCGCACGACGGAATATTCCTCGTCTTTCAGTCGCTGTTTCAACACTGCATCGCTCGGGACCGGCCGGTTCGGATCGAAAGTTGTGGTCTCCTTTTTCTCTTTCTGCGCAAGAAAAAAGAAGGATAACCCGCCAGCGATGAGGAGGACCGCGATCCCAGCACCCACGTATGTGCTGATCGCGGACTTTTCCTCGCTTGTGATTCGCCCCCCGTTCATCGGATCAGTTTCAATTATTATCGAATCAGAGACTGGTAAGCCTCGTCAAGACGGAACGAGGCCTGAGCTTTAGTTTTGGCACCCTGGGCTTCTCGTATGATTAGCCAAGGCACTACGAACGCGTCTCGTCTGCTCGCGAGTCATCATCGACGTTGTAACGCGCCAACGCAAAATCGGTATTGGAAGATTCGTCAGGATCGAAATCTACGAAGAACGGTACCGGCGGCGATGATTTTGCCGTCAGGCTTCAACGATACGTCAGAGCCGTTACAATCCGACAGGCGGCCGCAGCTTAATTAAGTGCAAAGTAGTGCGGATCAGTTACCTGTTTTGTCACTTCGCCATGACTCCGATCGTTACAATTTATCTTGAGATGCGTTCGCCGGACCAGCTGCGACCGAAGCGATGCGGGGACACCCGCTTCCAAGTCCGAGAAAAGGTACAACGCGACTGGCGATTCAATCGGGATCTTTATCTGGCTGTCGGCGAAATATGGTCATGGAACGACAAGCGCGCATGGAGCGACAACCAGTGGAAGGATTACGGGCTTGCACCGGACCTGCGGACTTTTGCCGCGTATTATGAGGATTCACTTGCAGGTTATTACGAATTGCGCCGCGACGAAAACGGCATTGAGATCGCTTACTTTGGATTGTTACCGGGTTACATCGGTCGGGGGCTGGGCGGATCATTACTAACCAGCGCAATCGAAGAAGCGTGGCAAACGTCGCCGTCAATCACTCGGGTTTGGGTGCACACCTGTAACCTTGATCATCCATCTGCATTGGCGAATTACCAGGCCCGCGGAATGGTGATCTATAAGCAGGAAACTGAATCTGAAGATCGTCGCTTGCCTTAGGAGGTGGTCACTGACGGTTTCACAGGCCCGTGTGACGCCCACCAAAAAGCCGCACTCGGAACTTGTGCGGCTTTACTGGTGATATTACAGCGACGTGCGGTTTAATCTACGACGACATGATCAACGATCCGTGAATCGCCCGTGTTCACGTAATAAACGCGTACGTGCGTTCCAGGTTTGATGGCGGTTTGAATCACTTCACCGTTCTTGTTCACAACGTGACCGGGTCCGTTGAGAACGTAACTGCCGGGTGTGTTGGAACGGTCTTCGCGGACAACGAGAGTTTTCAACGGCTGATAATTGGCCGCCGATCCATCCCCGGTTGTCATTTTGATGATCGTTCCAGTTACGGTGACTCCTTGTTCTGTGTCACTGGCTTTTTGTTTCGGTTGAGAAAACGCCACCGGCGCGATCATTACGCCGCAGGCGAGGATAACAAGTGCCTTTTTAAACATAATGCCTCCTTTATTGTTCCTTACGCTACGCCGATTAGACACATTTGTAGGCCGTGTCGTTCGGGAAACTTAACGACGTTCAAACACAGTCTGGTAACAAAGTTGTTACCGGGCGATGCATGACTGCAATCGCTCGATGCGTTGCCGGACCACGAAGGATTTTGAACAACAACATCTGCTGTAATGTCTACGTTCCCACTATGACGAAACTCATCGCGGTGATAACGGCGGGACTCTTTGCGACAGCCACGATGTTCGCAGGCGAACATGGCAACTGCACAAAGCAAGTCGGAAACGAAAACAAAGTGGCGTGCGAGGTTTCAATGGCGAGTCTAAGTCTGACACCTGATCAGAAGACAAAAATGAAAGCGGCCATGGAAGAGCACCACAAAGCCGGCTGCAACGACGCGAGCGAAGCCAAATACATGGAATCGGCAAAATCGATTCTGACCCCGGAGCAGTACGCGAAGTTCGAAGCTCAGTGCAAGAAAGGCGCGAAAGGCAACACGCAAACCTGATCGCGGATTCCAATCAACGCTTCGCGCCGAGAGCAATCTCGGCGCGTTTCATGTACGGCATTTTGAGCTAACTATTGAAGCCGTGATTCCTCTCGGCCTGAAAGTCCTCTACACCTTTTTCGTTTTTGCGTTGGTGCCGATTTATTGGCGACAGTACGGGCCGGCCAACTTTCTTTGGTTTTCAGATATCGCTTTGCTCGCACTCGTCCCCGGCCTTTGGCTGGAGAATGCACTTCTCGTCAGCATGATGGCTGTTTCAGTGGTTTTCTTTGAAACGCTTTGGAATATCGATTTCTTTTTCCGACTCGTAACCGGCAAGTCGTTCATCGGTTTGAGTGCCTATATGTTCGATGCCAAAATCTCATTGTTCATTCGCGGGCTATCAGGTTTTCACATTGTCCTGCCCATCCTACTACTTTGGATGCTGCATCTGCTCGGCTATGATCCGCGCGCTTTTCTTTGGCAGACAATTGTCGCGCTGGCGGTGCTTCCACTTTCTTATCTGCTGAGCGATGCACAGGAGAACGTGAATTGGGTCTATGGCTTTGGAAAAAATCCACAACGGATTTTGCCTGCGCCGTTGTTTGTGATTCTTCTAATGCTGCTGTTTCCAATAGCTGTTTATCTGCCGTCACACATTCTGTTCACCAGGATTTTTCGGGCCGCCGGATCGTAAGCGCAATAAAGCAGACGCCACTACGGCATTGCCGGTAAAATGTTGTCAGTGAGAACGGCGTATGATTTTCTAGCGGCGAATCATGGCCAGAGAGTTCAAACCGGCGCGTTTTTTCGTGATGATGGCCCTGGCAGCTTTTGTAGTGTGTGGAGTTACGGCGTTTTACACTCAACGTGCTGCCCATGGCAGAACTGCCGATGAGCGGAGAGCCTATGCCATTGGGTTGAAAGCTGGAGAGCAAGCCCAGCCAGGAACAACATCGCCAACGGACGCAAAGTTAAACATGATGGCGCAGAAGGGATTCAAGCAGCAGGGGTCCGGCAATCAGCAGAACCGGGACCTTTCATTCCAAAACGGTTACACTGAGGGATTCAACAAGACGCAACCGCGGCCATGAACCCATCACCTTCGGCGATTCGGAAACGTTTCCCCTGGATTATTTACTGGATCGTCCTCGTGCTAATCGTTCTCTTCGCGTTCGCGCCGATAGGATCGGTAATGACATGCGCGTGGATCGCAAATTCTCACGGCTGCAAAGTCGATGAAGGATCGGTCCATCCCTGCATCATCAACGGAAAAGACTACGGACATCTCCTGTACACGCTGGGTGTGCTCGGCTGGTTAATGCTTGTGACAATTCCAGGCGGTTTGTTCGCATTCGTGATTTGGTTGGTCGTACTCATTCTGCATCGGGCAAGCTGGCAAAAACGATTTGCTGCAACCCTCCCTCCTCCAATTCCGCCACCACCGCCCTCGCCGGCGTAAGATTGTCAGGATCGAAATTTACAGGCGACACGCCTGCCTTTACACTTCACGGCTGACATCCACCCAAGGAACGCTACGCGCGAAGAATCGCATCGATGAAAGATCTTACTCAGGGATCAGTAACCGGACATCTGCTGCACATGTCGGCGTTTTTGGCCGTGAGCATGGTGGTGCAGACCCTTTATTTGCTGGCGGATCTCTACTGGGTAGGACACCTCGGCAAAGAGGCGATCGCGGCTGTTGGCGTCGCAGGCAATATCACAATGATTGTACTCGCGCTCACTCAAATGCTCGGCGTTGGGACAACCACGTTGATCTCGCAAGCGGCGGGGAGAAAGGATCACCCACACGCTGAACTGGCTTTCAATCAGTCTTTCGTAATGTCGATCGTGATCGCGCTCGCCTTGGGCGTCGTGGGATTCATTTTGCGCCCGGCCTATTGTGACTGGCTCAGCGCAGATGCTGAGACGGCGACTCTGGCGAAAGCGTATCTGCTCTGGTTTCTTCCCGGGCTTTTGTTGCAGTTTCCACTGGTGGCATTGGGCTCTGCGTTGCGGGCCACCGGCATTATCAAGCCCGCTGTTGGATTCCAGGTGGTCAGTGTACTGCTCAATATTGTTCTCGCTCCGTTGTTGATTTTCGGAATTGGTCCATGGCCCAAACTGGGAGTGACGGGCGCGGCATTGGCCACGTTCATCTCTATTCTCGTCGCGGACGTTTTGATGATGATTTATTTCGAAAAGAAATATCATTATCTGCGGTTTCGTTTTCCACTGTTTCGTCCGCAAACCAGAATTTGGGGAGCAATGCTCCGAATTGGCGTACCCGCGGGAGCAGAGTTTCTACTGCTGTTTGTATACATCATGGTCGTTTACGTAATCATCCGTGGCTTTGGTCCGGCGGCACAGGCGGGATTTGGAATTGGCGCTCGCGTAATGCAGGCGCTCTTTCTACCTGTGATGGCACTCAGCTTTGCTGTTTCGCCCGTGGTGGGCCAGAACTTCGGGGGCAGGCACGGGGGCCGAGTCCGTCAGTCCGTTTATTCCGCGATTGGAATCGCGTCGTCGATGATGCTGGTGCTTACATTGATCGCTTTTTTCGTGCCGGGAACGTTGATTCGGTTTTTTTCCAGCGACCCACGGGTCATTGCTTTCGGCAGCGAATATCTTCGTATCGTTTCGTTAAACTTCATTTCAGCTGGAATTGTGTTTGTCACTTCCAGCATTTTCCAGGGAATTGGGAACACGTTGCCACCGCTGTTTAGCTCCATGACGCGGCTGATCTTGTTTGTTCTACCTGCAATGATGATTTCGCGTATGCCCAGCTTTGAGCTCAGGGAGCTGTGGTATTTGTCGGTTGGATCGATTGTCTTTCAGATGTGCGTCAATCTCCTGCTGCTTCGCCACGAGCTGCGAAAGCGACTTAGATTTGACGAACCGGAAAATTTTATTCCGGCGAGTGCGACGGCGTCGTAGTTTGCGATTCCTCAATCAGGGGGCGTTTTTGTTCGGCCGAGGAGTTGAAACGCCAGTAAACTGACGAACACAGCGATGCAAAGCCAGGCGAACCAATCGCCAGTTCGCGTATAAAATGTTTCCTCTGGCGCTACGCTTACTTTTCCGCTGATTGACACGAAGCGGTCGGACAGTGTGGCTGTTTCCGCCAGGATTCGCCCGCGATTGTCGCTCAGAGTTAGCAATCCGTTCCGCGCCGAGCGCGCTAGCGCGAACCCGTTTTCGACCGCGCGCAAAACGGCCATGCGCGCGTGCAGCCAGCGATCCACATTGAAATCCCATGCGGGTACCAGCAGCAGGTTTGCGCCGTCAACTGCGTATTCACGGCTGAGTCCCGGGAAATCCAAGTCCTTGCAAATTTCCAATCCCCAGCGACCGGAGGCTTGATCGACGTTGACGCGTTTGTCGCCCGGTTTTTCGGGCTCGACACCAGGGATGAGATGATGCTTGTCATAGTTTGCAGCTAATCTTCCGTCGGCTGAATAGAACCGGGAAGAATTGAAAGCGCCAGATGGCGTTTTTCGAACGACGCCGACAACGATCGCCGCATGAGTATCAGTGGCAGCCGACGAGAAAAGCGCGTCCACTTCGGGTAACGCGGCCTCGCTGATGCGCCCGATTTTTTCTGGGAGAACAACGGCCTGCGTTCCAGCCGGAATACCGCGGCGAATTTCGTCGGCATACTCACGCAATAGTTGCAACGATTGATCTTCGGAGCCGAGATAAAAGCTCGTCTGAACATCTTTCGCGATCAGCGTCACAGGGACGGTGTTTTCTGAAGGATTCGGTCGCAGTCGCCATTTACCGAAAACAAGTACCGCGAAAACAACCAGGCCAGCAGTGATGGCAAGCAGGCGACGATCCGAAGCTTTTCCCGCGCCGCTCAACAGAGTTGCAGCAGCGCCCGAAAACAAAAATACGATGAAGCTGATTCCCCAAATCCCAGTGATCGCGGCGATCTGGATCACGGGGAGACAATTCATTTGTGTGTAAGCGAGGTTGCCCCATGTGCTATGAGGCGAAGTCGTCGCGCCAACGTATTCGTATGTCACCCAGTAAACTGGCAAAGCCAGTGAAGCGAGAAATGGCGATCCGCGCCGGAGCATTCCGCGCACAAACAAGACACCCAAGCCGAAAACCACAGCTGGCGTTAAAAAGTAAAGCACCGTGATCAGGGGCGGCAGTTCGATCGCATGCCGGACATAATTCCATTGGTTCGTCTCGCCGATCAGCCACGCCATCGCCCCGAGCAGGAAAGCCACGCTCCAGTGAAGTCGCGGCGCAATCGCGAGCAGTGGAATCGGCGCCAACCAGAGCGCCCACCAGGTTGGATGCAGCCCGGTACCGAGATATGCCAACGCTGCGGACACGAGACAGGCTGCAATGATGAAAAAAAGTTTTCCTGATCGCATTTCAAGAGTGGGCAAGATGTGCTTGTTCAAGCCCGTTCTGGCAAGACAGGAATTCCAATATTCAGAAACAAGCTGGCGGCGATCGATGCGTGCTCGCAGGGCGCAGCGGCGGTGGACCATTCAATCGAGATGCCACGTAAAAAATGCGACCGAATACAACATCCCCTCGCGCGACATCAGAAAAGGCCTATACAGAATCGATTTGAGTGATGTACTATTCGAACATACTGGCGAGTCAGAGATGAACCCCGCCCCAGCGACGAGAGCCGCACGACAAAGAGTCTTCTACTTGTTAGCCGGCTGCTACGTCCCCTGCTGGAGATATGAGCGATAACATCAAAATCCGCGAATTTTCCATTAGCGATTACGACGCGGCATTAGAGCTATGGCAACGAGTGGAAGGCCTCGAGATTGCCGAGGGAGATGACAAACAAGGGGTCGCTAACTTTCTCGTGCGTAACCCGGGGTTGAGCCGAGTGGCAACTGACGGTCGTGCGATTATTGGTGTCGCATTGTGTGGTAACGACGGACGCCGCGGATACATTTATCATCTGGCGGTTGATCCCGCTTACCAGACTCGCGGTCTCGGTAAACGGTTGATGGATGAATGCCTTGACAGTTTGCGTCGCACCGGGCTCAAGCGAGCACTGATCCTGGTCGCGCACGACAATCCGCGCGGCCGAAAGTTCTGGCTTCGCAATGGCTGGGAAGAAGTTCCGGGTCCCATTGTCATGGGGATTGACCTTTAACCGTACGTGTCGGTCGCACTCGCGAATAAGGGGTAACTGGAAATCCATCAAACGTAAGACTCGCGAACAAACTAAAAAAACACCATACTTTGTGATGATCATGATGTTTCGCCCCGTCGCTGCTCTTCTTTTCGTAACAATCACATTTTCAGTTTCCGCCGCTTCATGGGATGACGATTCGCATTACGTCTCGTTAGGCCGTCATAACGGTTACTACATCGTGCAGCCTGATTCCAAATTGTTCAGTCAGCTCGGTCTGTGGGAAGCCCCTATTATCGACACATCGGATCCGCTTCGTCACGGCTACGGAGCGGACGCGCTGGCATTCCGGTTCAATCGGGACGGCGTATTGATTTCGCCCCCGGCTTATATTGTGCAGGCGTTGCCTTATGATTTTTACACGCGACGCATTGGAGCGCTGCCTGTCGGCCGCGCGACGACGAAGGATGTAGAGACTCTCTTTGGTGGCAGTCACACCCGCGCAAATCGCCCGGATGGTTTTATGTGGTACTACGCGATTACGGTCTACAATCCGTTCGATGAACGTGGCGGCCGCCGTTAAAATGCGCAGGCTTAAGGATAGCGCCAAAGGTCAGTGGAATCGCGGCGTGCGAGCCGCAATTTGTATGGCGATCCTTTTCGGCCCGAGCGTTTCAGCAAGCGCGAGTACCTCTACGATCATCAGCCCTGATCATCACCAGACGTTTGCCTACGGTGAAATGCTTTCACATCAGCTTTATCTGCCACGCCAGGGCAACGAACTCGCCGCGCGGATCACTTTTAGCAATATGCCGTACGTCAGCGATGAAAATCCGCGTAGAGAAGAATCGTTCGATTTTCGTTTCCCGGGGATCAAATTTGATGGAACACATCGAACTTTTTTCGTGAGCAACCGGGACGGTCATACGATTCCCATAGCGCGATTTCGTGATGGTCTATTTTTCGGATGGATCGATCTGGCGCCGGGCGCGAAAATTTACCTGCTTAAAGAAAGCGGGCGCGTGACCGCGATTTTGACGGCGAGCGATCACCCCCGCGCGGGAAGCCAGTGGATCGAATCGGACAACAATTGGTCGTTGCAAAACATTTTGATTGCCCTGTTCGGCCAGCCTGCGCCGGGTCTTCCCTAGGTGCAGAATTTTTGCCGGGCGCGACCCCAGCTCGATCGACAAACTTGGGGGAGCGATCTTGCAGAGAGCCGGCGCCTGAGACTGTTTTGATTTAGGAAACCAGTCGTAAGATCAGAATCACAACCCGTGAAAGTAGGCGGAAAACATTTTCGAACGATCTGGCTTAAGCCGGACGACGAACGCGTAGTGCAACTCATCGACCAGCGTTTCCTGCCATATCGCTTTGTGATCGAAGAAGTCCGGACCGTCGAGCAGATGGCGATTGCGATTCGGGAAATGCATGTTCGCGGGGCGGGATTGATCGGTGCCAGTGCCGGGTATGGAATGTATCTGGCAACCATGGCAGCCGCGACGGACTCGGGAGCCACCGGAATCGATGAACAGTTGCCCCATGCTGCGGAACTACTCAAGGCAACGAGACCGACAGCAGTCAATCTTTCCTGGGCCGTGGAACGCCAGCTAAAAAAGATCGGTGAAGGAAAAGATGCTCACGGAAAGGTCGCGTTGGCTCTAGACACAGCAAAACTGATTGCGGATGAAGATGCCGAGCATTGCCGGATGATTGGCCAACACGGATTGGAACTCGTTCGCCGAATCGCCAAAGAAAAAGTGGGAGAGCGAGTGAATGTGCTCACACATTGCAACGCGGGATGGCTCGCCTTTGTCGATTATGGTTCTGCTACTGCGCCGATTTATGCCGCTCACGATAGCGGGTTGCCTGTTCATGTGTCAGTGGCTGAGACAAGACCCAGAAATCAAGGTTCCAAACTCACTGCGTGGGAGCTGGGCGAACACGGCGTGTCGCACACAATCATCGCCGACAGCGCCGCGGGACACCTGATGCAACGCGGCGCAGTGGATTTGGTCATCGTGGGAACCGATCGAACGACTTATACGGGCGACGTTGCCAATAAGATCGGAACCTATATGAAGGCGCTGGCAGCAAAGGACAACAGCGTTCCGTTCTATGTCGCGCTGCCTTCGTCTTCGTTCGATTGGAGATTACGTGAAGGAATAAAAGAAATTCCCATCGAAGAACGGAGCGCCGCTGAAGTGAAGCAAATCGAAGGTTGGTCCGATGGACGCCAGATCGAGGTGCGCATCGCGCCAGAAGGAAGCCCGGCGGCGAATTACGGGTTTGATGTGACACCTTCGCATTTGGTGACGGGATTGATCACCGAGCGCGGCGTGTGTGAAGCGAATGAGAAAAGTATCCGCGCGCTGTTTCCTGAGCACGCGCCATGAGCGAATACGTAAAGTTTTCGTGCGAGAGGCTGCCTGGCGAAATTAAATCGTTTGCTGCGTTTGCTGAACTAAATGCCTACCGGGCAAAACTTCTCGACCTTCACGTGCTTGGGGTGGATTCAAACGGAATCGGGTTTGGCAACCTCAGTGTAAGAGACGGCAGAACCGGCAACTTTTACGTCACGACTTCTGGAACGGGAGGCAAACTTGAACTGACGCCGTCAGATTGCGCAAAAGTCGTCGCTTGCGATTTCAAAACGAACGCGGTTCGATTCCTGGGATCGTCGATTCCTTCATCTGAATCACTGACCCATGCCGCAATTTACGCGTCGGACCCAACGGCTGGAGCGGTCATTCACTGTCACGATTGCAGTCTGTGGACAGCGCTTTTGAATCGAGCGCCGACAACTTCGGAGGCTGCCGAGTACGGAACGCCGGGGCTGGCATACGAAATAATCGCCCTTTTGAAGGATAGCGATGCGCAAAATAGGAAAATTGTTGTTCTCGCTGGACACGAGAGCGGCATTGTGACTTTCGGTAAGGACCTTGATGAAGCATTTGCGGTTCTGATACGCGAGCGGAACGCGCAGATCTGATTGCTTCGTTCAGTTAGCCCGTCGTCGCGGTAGCACCGGTTTCGTTGACAGCAATTTCGGTGGTCGTACGCTGAAGAGAAATGAATAAAAAATCTCTAGACGAGAATCGGCATGCTGGGATTACTCGCCGGAATTTTCTCGGCACAACGCTTGCAACTGGCGCGGCGCTTTTTGCGAGAGGATCGGACATAATCTTCGGCGCTGAACCCACCGCGCCAACGAATATCGCCACAAATCCAACATGGAAGCTAGGCGGCGATCTTACAGTCAACCGACTCGGTTTTGGTGCGATGCGGATCACTGGCGAAGGCATTTGGGGCTGGCCACCTGATCGAGGGAATGCCCTTAAGGTTTTGAAGCGGGCGGTTGAGCTCGGTGTCAATTTGATTGATACAGCGGATGCCTACGGTCCGGAAACGAGCGAGATGCTGATCGCTGAAGCCCTTTATCCTTATCCGAAAGACCTGGTCATTGCGACGAAAGGCGGCCTCACTCGGCCCGGCCCAGGTCAATGGGTACCGGATGGCACACCTCAACATCTCAAACAGGCGGTGGACGCCAGTTTGAAGCGACTTCGTTTGGAGCGAATCGATGTTTATCAGTTGCACCGCATCGATCCCAAAGTGCCGATGGAGGAATCGCTTGGCGCCATCAAGGAGATGAAGGACGCCGGAAAAATTCGGCACGTCGGGTTATCGAATGTGGATCCGGGGGAAATCGAGCGGGCGCGTAAAATTGTTCCAATCGTTAGCGTGCAGAACCGCTACAACATCGAAGATCGCAAGTCTGAAAATGCTCTGGCCTACTGCGAAAAAAATGGCATGGGCTTTTTGCCGTGGTTCCCTATTGGAGGAACGCGCGGTTTGAAACCCGACAACGCGCTGAACACGGTGGCAAAAGCCCACGGCGTTAGCGTCTTTGAAGTCGCCCTGGCGTGGCTACTGGAGCGATCGCGTGTGATGTTGCCGATTCCCGGCACCTCATCACTCGCACATCTGCAGGAAAATGTTGACGCGGCCAAGCTCAAGTTAGCTCCTGAAGAGTGGCAGGCGATCAATGCGTTGGCGACTTAACAGGAAACGCAGCCGAACGCGTCTATCGGTTCCCACCAATCATACCCTCGCGCTTGGTTGCTGAATCGAAATACATACTGTGCAACTCTCGCCTCAATTCGAAAAAGCGTTGACTTACGCGACGCGGATTCACGGGGGAAAACTTCGCAAAAAGACAAGAATTCCCTTCGTCGCGCATATCCTGGGCGTCGCGGCGATTGCGATGGAATATGGCGCAAACGAAACGGAAGCCATCGGCGCTTTGTTGCATGATGCCGTGGAGGATTGTGGTGGAGCGAAACGGTTACGCGACATCGAGCGGAAGTTCGGTAAAAAAGTCGC
>DASXMV010000011.1:0-7735 GCA_036495465.1 Candidatus Udaeobacter sp.
CCCGCCTGCGTTTTGCAACCACTTGCCGGCCCCGACGCCAACGATGTTTATCAGGACGGCGATCCACAACGCGGCAAGCGTCACAGGCAGCACATAGGCCCAACTGTCACTCAGTCCGCTGCCGCTTTTCCCGAAGATAAAAGTCGCAATGACCGCGGCCGAAATCAGCAGGTTGGGGTAATAGAGGACGTTGTTGATCCAGTAACACCAGCCACACAGGAACCCGTGACCTTCACCCAGCGCGTGTTTCGTCCAGAAGTAGATGCCGCCCTCTTTCGGAAACCGTGATGATAGCTCGATCACGGCTAATCCCTGAGGGATAAAGAAAAAGACCGCGGCAATCAGCCACATCAGCAACGACCCGGGACCGAATTTCGCTGTTGTCCCAAGATGTCTGAGGCCTAGAACAGCCACTAGATTGAACAGGACCAAATCGCGCAGTTTGAGCGCGCGCACCAACCGCGGTCTGGATCGTGTCGTCTCCGTACTCATTAACCGGGGAAAGAGACAAAATAATCGCTCGAGAGAATGTATGGCGAACCCGATTTCCAAGAAAGAGATCCGCTTCGGAGCGAAGCTGTACGGGCCATCTCGGATGATATCCTTAAACTCTCTGGGATTGATGGAGCGCGATCTGAGGTTCGAAGCGATTTGTTAGGCGCTTAGCTTCGGCTTGTAACTCTTTTCCAGAACCTGCCCATGCAGGGTGAAATCACAGTGGAATTCACGCTTCCAGTAGTCTCGCACTCGTCAGGCAAAAGCTCGGGCGGTTTTTCGCAGAGGCTTAAAGAAATAGCCTGCTTCCCGTTCACCCAATGATATTTTAGGAGCCTAATGGCTGGAAACCACGATGGGTACGACTTTGATTTCGGTGTAGCCGGCGGCGGGCCTGCGGGTTCGTCCGCGGCTATCTCGTCAGCGCAACAGGGGCATTCTGTCGTTTTGTTCGAGCGTGAGACCTTTCCGCGGTTCCATATCGGTGAGTCGTTGCTATCGACTGCGAAAGATGCCTTCGCGGCTTTGGGGGTGACTGAGCAGATCGAGGCTGCACGTTTTCCGCAGAAATGGTGGGCGCGTCTCTTTACGCACGACGGTCAGAGCGGACGATATGTTGACTTTACCGACGTTCGTGAGGTCACCCGGGCTCAAACTTATCAGGTATGCCGCGAGGAATTCGATCGTATTTTGCTGGACCGAGCTCGGGAAGTTGGTGTTGAGGTTCGCGAAGCGTCCAACGTCATCACCTGCGAATTTAGCCGAGATTTCGTGATCCTCGACGTGGCATCGCGGCATGATGGCGCGCTCTCACGCGTGCGCGTCCGAGCCCTCGTTGATGCCACAGGGCGTGGAGGCTTGCTTGCTCGAAAATTCAATCTGCGCACCGAGGAGCCCCAGCTTGCCAACATAGCGATATTCTCCCACTACACGAACGTACCTAGACTAAAAGGACCGCGACCCGACGATATCCGACTTGTTGCGCGCAGCGACGCCGGCTGGTTCTGGCTTATTCCGATTTCAAAAGAGTTAACCAGTGTCGGTGTCGTTCTGCCGAAGGCCCTTTACCGCAGATTGGCGAACGGCAATTCGCCCGAGGAAACGCTCAATCGCACGATCTCCGACACGCCGATTGTCGCCGAATTTATGCGCGAGGCCCGGCGCGAGTGGCCCGTACGCGTTGAAAAGGATTTCTCGTACAGCGCGTCGACATATGGTGGGGATCGGTGGATCCTGGCTGGCGATGCCGGGTCGTTTCTCGACCCTGTATTCTCGACTGGAGTCTCAATTGCAATGGAATCGGGGATTGAAGCGGCTGGCGAACTCCATCGCGCGCTGTTGAAAAATGATTTCTCAGCCTCAAGGTTTGCAGCGTTCTCACGTCGTCAGCGAAAGAGATTCCAGACGTTTCGCCGGTTTGTTACGGGGTTCTACACACCGCAATTTCGTGACATTTTTTTTAGTCCGGATCCACAGCCACTCATCTTTCGATCGGTCGTCACCATGCTTGCGGGCAAGTGGAACGCGAGTTTGTGGACACGTTTTCTCAACCAACTGTTTTTTGGCATAATTTCGATCCAGAAACGTTTCGAAATAACGGGCGGCCCTATTTTTCGGCGCGACCGAGAGGCCGGTTACCCCAGCGAAATGTCTTCTAAAGATTCCGTCGCCAACGGAGGTTAATCTCTTGCGGCCCTAATAAGTGGCCAACCATAAGGAGTTTTTCGGTCGCCGTCTTGCGAATGGCTGGCATTCAAATGGGAAGATGTTGTCTGTGGAAATCCCGGGGGATGCCAGATCCGGCTTTCAGCTGACGAATTGGGGTTCGCTTGCTTCCTCAGTCGCGGGGCCGGGAACGGGTTGATGCGTGTTGGTCCCCACAAGGTGTTCGAAGAGCGGCGAGGCCATCAACGTTGTGACCACCGCCATGATTACCAGCATGGCAAAAAGCCCTTCTGAAATAATTCCGCGTTGAAGGCCGATGTTGATAATGATCAACTCCATCAGTCCGCGAGCGTTCATCAATATGCCAATGCCGAGCGCTTCGCGATTGGGAACGCCGGTAGCGCGCGCGGCCAGCCAACATGCGACCCCTTTGCCGAACACCGCCGCAATCAACACGGCGCCGCACATCAGCCATAGGAAACCAGAATTGAGCAAGCCAATCCTCGTGTTCAAGCCGGAGTAGGTGAAGAAAAGAGGAAGCAGTAATGCGACGGTGAGTGGCTGAATCCGCCCGATGAGATCACGAACGAAGACTCCTCGCGGCATTGCCGCACCCATGACGAACGCGCCAAAGACTGCGTGCAATCCGATCAGATCGGTGAAAAACGCCCCAAGCAACATAAGGACAAGTCCGAGGACCAGTCCTTCGTCGGTGAGGGTGCCATCCTTCACCAGCCATTTCTCAGCATTTGCCAGAAATGGACGGACGACCAGCAAGGTGACAGCGACATAGGCTAACCCGCCACTGATGTTTGCTAAGGCATAGTTCCAATTCTTGTCGAAGATGGCGAGAACGATCGCGAGTAGACACCATGCGCTGGCATCGCCGATAGCTCCGGCACCGAGCGCCACGGTCCCAATCGCTGTACCCGACAAATTCTTATAATGAATGATCCGCGCGAGCACTGGCAATGCGGTGATGCACATTGACGCGCCGAGGAAAAGCATTGCCTCTACCAGCGAAGCTTTTTTAGGAAACAGATCGGTATACTGGAAAAAAATCCAAGCGAGCGCCCCGCCGAATAGCAAGGGCATCACCATCCCCGCTACTGAAACAGCGATCGAGCTTTTCAATTGTCTCCGTACAATGTCAACTCGGAATTCCATCCCCACGACGAACATGTAAAGAGCCAGACCCAGTTGCGACGCTGGAAACAAATAGCTTTGGGTGTCGCGCATTTTCTGAGCGCTGTCCCACGGGAACAGCCAGTGCTGCGCTTCCGGACAGAGCAAACCGAATAGCGATGGTCCAAGAAGGACTCCCGCGAGCATTTCCGCCACAACCTGTGGTTGACCAAGGCGCAGAGCGATCGCGCCGACCAACCGGCAGAATAGAAGAATAACAGCAAGCTGAATAAAGAACTGCAAGGCAAGATGCGCGTTGTTCATGGACCGACCTATGCAGGGTGGATGTTGTGAAATGAGACTGAATCGGACAAGCTGAACATTGTGCCCTTCTTACTATAAGATTCGATTTGTGATCAATTGGGCACTTGACGGAACAACTCCACACCGAGAAAAATGTCCTTCCGTAAGATGGAAGCCGGGATAACGCCGCCTCAATCCAAGGATTCTTATGACGTGGTGATCATGGGAGGCGCGCTTTCCGGGGCAGCTACGGCTACGCTCCTGTTACGGCAAAATCCCGGGATTCGGATATTGATTCTGGAGAAATCGACACAGCTTTCGCGGCGGGTCGGTGAAGCGACGGTCGAAGTCAGCGCATATTTCATGGGTCGAGTGCTGGGGTTGACGCAATATCTCAACGAATCACATCTCCCGAAGCAAGGATTGCGGTTTTGGTTTACAAACGGCGAGGTAAAGACGCTGGCGGATGCGAGCGAGCTTGGCCCGCTCTATCAGGTGCGCGTACCGTCCTACCAACTGGATCGTGCCACATTTGATGAAGAGGTGTTGCGTCGCGCCGGTGTTGCAGGCGCGGAGATTCTACGTCCCGCGACGGTAACCGACGTGCAGCTGTGTCCGGGAAAAGAGCAGATGCTAACATTTCGCGGCGACAACGGCGTGAGGGCAGTCCGCTCGCGCTGGATTGTCGATGCCTCGGGTGTAGCTGCGATTCTCGCCCGCAAGGAGGGTTGGTGGAGATCCAATACCGAACATCCGACCGCGGCAGCGTGGTCGAGGTGGAAAGCGGTCAAGGATTGGGACAGCCGTGAGTTGGCCGAAAAATATCCTTCGTGGTCGCGCGCCGTTTACGCGACGCGTAATACCGCGACCAACCACGTGATCGGCGACGGTTGGTGGAGCTGGTGGATCCCGCTGAAAGGCGGTGACGTGAGTGTCGGCGTGGTTTTTGATCAAAGACTCGTCGACTGGTCCCAGAACGGCGGAAAACTCGGCGAACGGCTGAAGGCATTTCTAATGAAGCACCCAGTCGGCGGAGAGATTCTCGTTGACGCACAATTTGACGAGCAAGATGTCCACTGGCGGAAAAATCTCGCTTATTACAGCACGACCTTTGCAGGCGATGGATTTGTGCTGGTTGGGGATGCTGCGGCGTTCATGGACCCTTTTTACAGCCCAGGCATGGATTGGATCTCATTCACGACTTCGCGCGCGGCAGCGCTGATCGGGGCGCAGAGAAGAGGTGAAGCGATGGGTACATTGATTGACCTGCACAATCGTGACTTTGCGATGTGTCATCGCTGCTGGTTCGAGGCCGTTTACAAGGACAAATATGAATACATGGGTGAATTCGATCTAATGAGCACCGCTTTGATCTTTGACCTTTGCCTTTACTACATAGGCGTAGCATCGCGACTGTATCGGTACGGCGAGAATGCGTTATTAGTTCCACCGTTTTCAGGTTCGGCAATCGGGCCGATTTTCCATTTCATGCGAACTTACAATCGCCGTTTCGCGGAGATCGCGCGACGCCGTCGCAAACGCCGAACGCTTGGCAAAATGAATCGCTCGCACCGGTGTCTGATTCCTGGTTTCAAATTGCACTCCACCAATCCGAAACTTTTTGCTCAAGGTTTCGCCAAGTGGGCGCGAGTGGAACTCGGCGAGCTGTTTGCTTAAACGTGTTTCGATAGCCCCCTATGCAGGCGTGCCAGCGGAGATGACCGCGGGCGTTCAACTAGTCTTTGGCTAACCTTTGCTAGCGAGAATCGGGACGTCGCAGGTACAGCGCCATGCCACCGATGTCGATGACAGCGAAGTTCGATGAGAGATATTCCTGTCCTAGTACGCCTGCGTTTGATTCAGCCGCCGAGTTCGAGAGCAGTACGTCCTTCGATACGTGGGCTACCACCACTTCGGCCTTTGCGAGTTTGAAATTGCCGATAGCAAGGTCCTTGACGCTAGTGCGGTTTACTCCTTCAACTAGTCCTCCGGCTCCGTCCGCGCCGTAACCGGTGAGAGCGGTAACGCCCGCTCCAGCTTTCACTGCAACCTGCGTGTCGATGAGTGTATTTGCCGATCCTGTGTCTACAATAAATCGAGTAGCATGTCCGTTCATCGCGCCTTCAACTTCGAAATGATAGTTGGCGTTTAGGCGCATCGGGATCCTCGTGAATCCGCGGGTAACCAGGAAATTTGCGAGGGCGTGACTGACCGCAGGACTGCGTCCGTTGGGGTTCACGTAAAGCATCTGGCGAGTGCAATCGATAATCATCCCGAACTTGACCATCTCGTTGCCGCCAAGGACGCCATTGATATGCGCCAGAGCTTTGGACGCGGTAATGTGTGATCCTGTAGCCGGATCGCTATGGTCTCTGTTGAAAGTTGAAAAATCTGCGATCGCCACCGGGACGTTTGTCACGATACAATTACCCATTGCCATGCTTTTTACTTTGCTCGTGCCAAAGCGTTCCCAAGTGCGACCAAAGAGGCCTCCAACGTTTGAGTTGGTTTTTTCCGCGGTGAGACCAAATGTATTCACGCTGTTGGCGTCGATCACAGTGTTAGGTGCCCCCGTATCAATCATTAACGCTGCCTGTCGATTATTGATGGAAACCGGAACATAAAGAGAATTGCCGGCGCGTCGCTCCAGCTTCGCTCCGCCAAGACCCTGTTTGGCGAGAAGACTTGTAAGCGTTCCGTTAGTTTGTTGCGATTGTGCGTAAGATAGTACTGTCGCCATCAGCAAAAGAATTGCGAGAAACGGTTTTTTCATGAGATGACAAGCTGGGGATTTTCGAAAATTGCCCGTTATCGTCAAGAGCGTTTCTAGAACATCGGAACCTCAACATCCGATCTTACACGCGTCAGTATGCGTATAAACTGGGCTCTATAGCAACTGATAAGGATCGACGTCAACTGTGACGGCGACATCTTCGGGAAATGGCAATTTGTCGAGAGTTTCGCGAACGAGGCGGCTCAAGCGCATGATGGCTTCGCCGCGGACAAGGATGTGAAAACGGAATTGCCCTTGTAACTTTTCCAGTGGCGCAGGCGCGGCATCGCCCAGAATGAATTCTTGTGGAAGCTTTTCTTTCAAGCGCCGCTGCAATGTTTGGGCTGAAAGTTTTGCACGTCCCTCGTGTGTCGAGCGCACGGTAATCAAGATTGCATGTTTGAAAGGCGGAAAATCACAGCGTTCGCGAAATTCCAGTTCCTGTTGAAAATAGCCAGCGAAATCGTGATGCCTGGCAAACTGGATTGACGGGCTAAACGGTGTGTAAGTCTGGACGAAAACTTCGCCGGCTGTCTCGCCGCGTCCGGCACGTCCCGCAACCTGTGTAAGAAGCTGAAACGTGCGTTCACCAGCGCGAAAATCCGGCAGATGCAGTGCCAGATCAGCATTGATGATTCCAACAAGAGTAACATTTGGAAAGTGCAGACCTTTCGCGATCATCTGCGTGCCGACGAGGATGTCGATCTTGCCTGTACGAAAATTCCTCAACGTTTCGCGATACGCTTCCTTGCGCGTCATCGAGTCTGCATCCATGCGCCGCACGACAGCTTTGGGGAAAATTTGCGACACGGTTGATTCAACCCGTTCGGTACCAAACCCCGCGTAGATGAGCGTATCCTTGCCGCAATCGGGACACTTCTTCGGCACCGCGGCGGTATGTCCACATAAATGACAGCTCAAGCGGCCGGTCACGGCGGGATAGCGATGAAATGTAAGCGCGACACTGCAATTTGGGCAGTTGCGCGCTTCGCCACAATTACTGCATAGCAATGAAGTGGAAAATCCGCGCCGGTTTAGGAACAAAATTGTCTGTTCGTGTTTCTCCAGACGATCGGCAATGCCTTGCGACAATTTCTCGGATAAAATGGCTGCCTTCTTCTCTTTCCGTCGTTCCTGGCGAAGATCGACAATGCGCATCGCGGGCATTTGTTTCTCGTCTATGCGCTGCGTGAGATTGGCGAGCCGGTACTTTCCGATTGCAACATTGTGGTAACTCTCGAGCGACGGCGTCGCGCTGCCGAGCACCACAACGCATTTTTCGATCCTGGCGCGCACCACCGCGACATCGCGAGCGTGATATCGCGGAGCTTCTTCCTGCTTGTAGGTAGTCTCGTGTTCCTCATCGACAACAAT
>DASXMV010000012.1:0-4576 GCA_036495465.1 Candidatus Udaeobacter sp.
CCGCGTAAATCCGAGCCCAGTGCAGCAATCTTCTGCAAAATGATCAACGGAGGCATGCCTCCAGCGCCGACCGGCGAAACCTGGAAACCTGTCGGCGCTGTGCGAAAAAATATGTTTGCCCGCTCCGGCACGGGAACGGCCGTGAGTTCGGAACTGCCGTAAAACGGTAGTACGCGCGGTGCACACGCAGCGGCACGTTGAAAGGCCAGCCCTTGATTTTTGAGCGCGAATAACTCGGGAGCCGTCGCGTGAATGGTGGCGTGTTCGCGATGAATCGCTAGCATTCCTGCGGCAAGTAAAACGACTGCAGCCAAGCCGGAAGCAACCATGCCGGAAAACAGATGTGCTAACGGTTTCTCGGTACGAGCACTTGCCATGGTAAAGCCGATATTCAAATGTTTAACGTCGGCAACTTTCCTACCGTTAGCACAGATGTCATCCCTTTCACTCTGGCCGCGCTTTCGGTATTATTTTTCGTATTACTATAATCTTCCTTTTTCTCTCGACGTTGGCGATCGTCGTATTCGCAAAACGCAACGAACCGGGAGACGATCAATTTTCGCTGCCAAATCCCGCGCACTCAACCTCGCGCGCGGAGCGACTGTCCATCTGCTAAATTAGGGTATGGCAGAGACGCCCGCTTATCAGCCAAGTGACACACCCGGGGTTCCGTGGAATGACGTTGTTCGTTTCATTCGACAGTTTAGTCATGACCTGCGCAATCATTTGAACGCGATCGAACTGCAGTCCGCTTATATCAACGAATTGGAACGAGAAGATGAGCTCAAAAATGAAATCAAGCGTTTGCAGAAGATGATCTCTGGAATGACGTCGACGTTACAGTCGATTTCCAGAGCAGTTAGTGACATCAAACTGAACCTGATCCCGTACCGAGCCAGCGATCTAGTCGAAGATTTGCGTAAGAAAATCGATCATGATTTCTCCCAGGAAAATCCAACAATCACTTGGGATCTTCAGGTGGGCGATGCGATGCTGAATGTGGATCCCCAGCTTTTGCAGGAAGCGCTTACCGAGCTTTTTGCTAATGCCTCAAGGCACATGCACGACAAAGGCGATCTTGCTGTGACCGCCAAAACGGACGAAGGCCAGCTCCTCATTGCTATCGATGAAGCAAAGACCCGATTTGAACTGCCCGTCGATAACTGGGGACGCGAACCGCTTGGGAGCGTTAGCCAGGGCCACTACGGTCTTGGCCTAAATCGAGTCCGCGCTATCGTAGAGGCTCACGGTGGGAAAATATATGCTCAATTTGATCCAAAAACTTCGATGCTCACCACGAGGCTCGTTCTTCCCGTTTCAAGTGGCTCTTCGAAAGAGGCTTGAGTCACGTCATTTCCGACTTTCAAACAGACTGGAATCCGCTGTTCGTGCGTAGTGCGGCCAGTGTGAATTTGCAGGCATGAAAACAGGGAATCATCGCGTCCTTATCATTGACGACGAGCGTCCAGTGCTTATGACACTCGAGGCGCTGCTGACCCGCCATCGGTATCAAGTGGATACCGCACCCACTGCCTCACAAGGACTCAAGCTGTTACGATCGAAACCGCCCAGTCTTGTTTTGCTCGACCTGCAATTGCCCGATGCTGATGGATTGGAAACCCTGGACCGAATCAAGGCGGAGCTGCCGGAGATACAGGTCATCATTTTGACCGCTCATGACTCTTTGCACAACGCCATCGAGTCAATCAAACGCGGGGCATACCATTTCATCAGCAAGCCCTACGCGCCTGAGGAGCTGCTTAGCCTGATGGAGAAAGCATTGGAAAAACAGTTCCTCCTGCAAGAAGCCGAAGAGCTCCGCGAAAAGACCGAACAACTCGAGCAGCGATTGAAAATGGCGGAAGCGCCACCATCGCTCATTTTCAAGAGCAAACCGATGCGGGAAATTGAGGAATTGATTAATGCGATGGCGCCATCAGATGCCAACGCGCTCATTGTGGGTGAGAGCGGCGTGGGCAAGGAAGTAATCGCCAATGCCATTCACGCGCGAAGCCGGCGGGCGGAAAAACCAATGGTAAAGCTCAATTGCGCGGCGTTTCCGCAAACGATGATTGAAGGCGAGCTTTTCGGTTACGTGAAAGGTGCGTTCACCGGAGCGACTCAGGATTTCCCCGGAATGATTGCGGCGGCCGACGGCGGCACGCTTTTTCTGGATGAGATATCAGATATGCCAGCAGACCTGCAGACGCGTTTTTTGCGCGTTCTGCAAGAACGCGAGTACCGGCCTCTTGGAAGCACACAAACGATGAAAGCAGATTTCCGCGCGATTGCTTCGACCAATCGGCCGATTCCCCAGGCCCTCGCGGAAAATCGGCTGCGTTCCGATTTGTACTACCGGCTGAACACGTTTCAAATTGAAGTCCCGCCACTTCGAAAGCGGAAACAAGATATCCCTCCGTTGATTGCGTCGTTCGTGAGACAGTTTGCTCGCCAGCTCGGCAAACCTGAGCCGGATATTTCCCCGGAAGCGTTCCAAAAATTGCTCGATTACTCATGGCCGGGAAACGTACGCGAGCTGCAAAACGCAATCGAATACGCCGTCGTGTTGGCGCGAGGCGAGATGATTGGTATAAAGGAACTGCCCGCCGAAATACAGTTACCAACCGCGTTGCAACAAACCGAGCTCGCGGCGCTACCGCGTTCGGGCGTCCAGAGCCTCGACGACGTCGAAAGAACCGCGATTATTCAAGCGCTGGCGGAATGTCATGGAAACAAGAAGAAGGCAGCTGAGCTTCTCGGCATTCAACGGCCAACGCTCTACAACAAAATGAAGCGCTACGCCATCGAGCTGTAGCGCAGCGGCTCGAAAACTCCACCGCATTAAAAAAGTTACAATGTAATCGGCAAAGGTACGCCGCCCCTCTGACCTTTACTCGGTAACCTCTTGACTCGCCTTCTTGATCACCACTTCCAGTTTTATCTCCTGAAATGCGAGTTGATCGTGAATCAGGCCAAGTAACTCGAGCACGCCTGCGTCCGGCATATGCTCGCAGCGCAGTTCAATGCGTGTCGCTTTACGCGCGAGCTCGGGGTGAACCTCGACCAATTCGCCATCGAGCATGAACGAAAGATAGGCATTGAAGCGTTCCTGCAATGCGAGCAATTGTTCATCCGAACCATCCCACTCGTTAGGCTCATTCATTACCAGGACGGCTTCGCCGGTCTTTTTGTCCTCCGCGATTACATCGATGACACCGATGCGATCTGTGATTCTTGACGATTGAGGTTTGATGTCCATTCGGATGACTCGACGTTGGACGTTCGGCGGTCGCCAATCGATGTTCAAGCTTAAGAAAAACAAATAAAGTGAACAATGATCTGACAGCCCAGGAGGTTCGACATCTCCTAAAATTAGAGCCTCACGCCACATGCGGATTCGTCCGTGTGACATTTGTCAGTAAACAACAAATTGCGCCCGGTGGGCTTCCGCCGCCGTTTATTGATGGCCGGCCGGCCGGCTCCGCGCTCTATTTCATGGTCACACCAGATGCGCCGGTACGCCTTCACCGGATCCGCAACGATCAGCTTTATCACCGTTATTTAGGTGACCCGATTGAGGTTTTAATGCTGCACGAGAATGGAACAAGCGAGCGCGCCATAGTCGGTCCGGATCTGCGCGCGGGTCACTGCGTGCAACTTTTGATCCCTGGCAACACCTTCCACACCGCGCGCGTCATCGGTGGTCGCGGCTGGTTCCTTGGAGCAAGCACCGAGTGGCCGGGCGTAGAACGAGTGGACGTAGAAATCGGTGATGTCGAAGCGCTAGCAGCAAAGTATCCGGACGTGGCGAACGATTTGCGCGAGTTCCAACAAAGCAGGGGCGATTGACCTCAATCGGCTTCGGGCGAACCTTGATATCGCTGTGACAAAAACAAAACGCGCAGGCCAACTAACGCTGCTTGGACGAAGCGAAACGAAACTGCCGGCATCACCCTCAGAGGCGCGGCTGGAGACTTTTCCCAATCCCGCGCCCCGTCGGAATTATTGGATTCATTTTGAAACAGACGATTTCACTTCGGTCTGCCCCATTACTGGCCAGCCAGATTTTGCCAGAATAGACATCGACTACGTGCCCGACCGTCTCTGTGTCGAAAGCAAATCGCTCAAGTTTTATCTGGCGTCTTATCGGAATGAGCGCGCCTTTAACGAGGCAGTCACAAACCGGATTCTCGACGATTTCACAAAAGCATGCGCGCCGCGCGAGGCCATGGTCACTGCGCAATTTTCGGCACGCGGCGGAATTGCGCTGACGGTCCGTGCCGAGTATCCAGACAAAGCCAAAATCACTCGCGACGGCCGATAACAAAGCGGCGGAACACCGTCGCACTCCAAAACGCAAAGCGCGTACGAGCGTTTGGAAAATCTCGGCAACGTTTTGAGTGCGGCGCTGCTGCGCCGCTTTCGATTTCTCCTTCCGCCCAATTTGTTTTGGAAAGCATCGCCAAGGAGCCAGCGACGCGTAGAGTCGCAGTAAATGAAACGCGCGGTCGTTCTTTTGAGCGGCGGAATTGATTCATCAACAACGCTTGCGATCGCAATTATGGAAGGCTATGAG
>DASXMV010000013.1:0-16210 GCA_036495465.1 Candidatus Udaeobacter sp.
TGGCGTATCCGCGGGTCTGGTTCTCTGCGTGGACGCTCCGCTGAGTTACTTCGCGCGCTTTGGCAATGGCGCGAAAAAGAGGCAGAAATGGCAGATCGCCCGCCCTTCCACATTTTGCAGAATGACGACCTTTTGAAGGCTGCGGTGAAATTCGCCTCAGGAACTATTCCTGATTTTCGATATTTTTCCTCTCGTAGGCGTCAGGCATTTCGCGAAGCAGCGCAAAGTGCATTGGACACCCCGGAATCGAAATGGCCGGCTTCGCGCCCCCGGCTGGGAACCCGGCCCAGCGCTGCGACGGTTCAGCGCGCGGAAGAACTGCGGCGAAGACGCGACAAGTCAGCTGAAGAGCTCGGGCTGGAGCCATCATTTATTGCGCCGCGAAGCGCGATCGAAGCAATTGCCGCGGACCGCACAAAAGCATCGGTATTGCTCGTTCCCTGGCAAACCGAGCTGCTTGGCATTTCAATTACAGCCGAGGCGCCTGCGAATCGCACAGTCGGTTCCGTGTGAAAAATGGCGCCACGATTGCCGGGTTCGGTTGTGGCGATTGCAACGGGCCCCTTTTGCGAATAAACAACAATTTTGAACTTTCCCGGAACTTGGGTGCGGCATTTCCGGATATGTACTTGAAATCGTGTAAAAAATCCTTGACCTAATACGGTTTAGGGGCCAAAAAGCCCGCCGGAATTAGGTCTTTCGACCAACGTGCGAATGAACCGGCAGATTGCTCCTTTTGTTCTCACAGTCGCCGCTTCGCTTGCGACTGGGGTTTCCGGCCACTTAAACGCGGCTCCGGCTAACGAAGCGCGGGTTACTCACGTAAAAAATCAAGTTCAATTGCAGGATGCGAATAATGCCCGGCGCCGGGCGCTGGTAGATAGCACTGTTCCGGAAGAGACTATTGTCCGGACCGGAGATGGATCGCGCGGTGAGTTGACTTTTTCTGATGAGACCGTCGTGCGTCTCGCGTCTCATACGGCATTTGATTTCAATCGTGGAACCCGCGGCTTAAATCTGAGAGAGGGTGCTGTGCTGATTCAGGCCCCGAAGGGCGCCCGCGGTGCGACGATTCGGGCAGGCAACATAGCGGCAGCAGTGGCCGGAACCACTGTGATGATTGAATACCATCCGGACGTTTACAAGGTTCTCGTGTTGGAAGGTACAGGGCGATTGTACCGTCCAGGGCATCTTGGCGATTCGATTCTCGTCACCGCAGGCCAGATGGTGATCGGTAACCCCGACTCGGCAATTAGTGAACCTGTGGACGTCGATATCGACCGATTCCTGAAAACCAGCGGGTTTATTAAAGATTTCCCTCCACTTCCGGGCGAAAAGTCGATCGTGGCAGAAAGCCGAAAGCAACAGCACGAGAAGTCGAGCAAAACGCTAGTTGGAACAAATATGGTGATTTTCGGAGGTGGAACGCAGGTGTCAGTTGCCGATCAGGAGCGACCTGACGCTGTGGATCACAAAACCGCCGCACTGGCAATGCCGCGGCGAGTTCCGAGCCTGAGTCCTAACGCCGCTCCCGCCTTACCGCAGAACTGAATATGAAAAAATCGTTTGCGACAATTTTCGGGAGTGGACTGATTGCAATTACGTGCCTGCTTGGCACAGCGGCACTTCAGGCTGCGGACGAGTTGCAGCAAGCCCGCGTCTCTCAGGTCGTCCAAGATGTGCGGTTGCTTGAATCTCGTGGCGCACCGCATCCCGCATCCGTCAATGATAAAGTCACACATGGAATGGGCGTACGGACCGGCACGGAGTCGCGTGCAGAACTGACGTTCACTGATCTGACGATAACGCGCCTCGGTGCGAACACGATTTTCAGTTTTAAACAGGGAGAGCGCGAAGTTGATCTGACAAGTGGTGCGGTTCTTCTGCAAATTCCGCCCAAAGCGCCAGAAGTTAAGGTCAGCACGTCAGCGGTTACGGCAGCAGTCACCGGTGGAACGGCTCTTTTTTCAACAGGACCACCCACAAAATTCATGGTTCTGGAGGGGGTCGGCACGTTTTATCCCACCGGGCATCCTGAAAGAGCCGTCACCGTAAATGGCGGCGAAATGATGAGCATGACCCCACAGGGACGCATGATGAAACCGGAAAAGTTTGACGTAAAGCTCGTTCTCAAGACGTCACGTTTGATTAAGGATTTTCCGGCGCTTGAAAACATGCCGTTAGTCATGGCGGTTGCTGACCAGCAGATTGCAGAACTGCAAGTGGCGAATTTAAGCAGCCAAGCCCTTGCGAGAGATCTCGTAGACGTGATCGGCACGACGGATCAAAGCACAAACTCCAACCCCGTCATTCTAGTAAGTAACTCAAGCCCAGCGCCAGCACCCTTAACGCCCACGCCGGCACCCCCAACGCCCACGCCGGCACCCCCGACACCAACTCCGGCTCCGCCTACGCCCACGCCGTCGCCTCCGACACCAACGCCAGTTCCCTCAGGAACACCAATCAAGTTTGGGACGCCAAGCACTATCGCTTCTCCGAACCCTTACGTAATAACGAGTGACACAGTCATTACCACGGATCCCTCGATCACGACCAATGGGGTAACTGATTTCGGTAAGATTTATCGCGGTCAATCGGTCGATGGCGTTTTTTCCGCGTGGGGCTTTGGATCAACATCGGCTTTCGATACAGCAAGCGGTTTCGATGCTCTCATCGGCAATAATTCTGGGGCCGCATTCAAGTTCGCCGCACTCGAACTAAGTGGTGACCCAACCGTTGATACGACAAATGGCGAAATCAACCTCGGCTTGATCGCCGTTAACGGCATCACGTCTGGCGGTCCAGGCGGTGAATTGACGTTTTCAGGTATCCGCGATCTTCTACTGGCGACACAGAATGGTCCGATCACTCTTAGTCCAGAGATTTCGTTTTCCGGTTTGAACAGCCTGATTATATACGCTCGCGGCGCCAGCAGTGACTTAACGCTTGGTTCTGATATTAGCACGACGAGTGAGGTGGACTTGTTTGCCGAGCGGGACATGTCGCTGACATCGAATGTCACAACGGAGAACCTGCGTGCTTTTGTTGGTGGCAATATTTCGATTAACGGCCAGGCCGCCATTCATGCTCCAACCATTGGTTTGTTCGCCGGACAGAACCTGAATTGGAGCGGTCAAGTCTCCGATGAAACGGCCGTAAACTCTAACGGGACCGTTGTCATTTCTGCTGGCCAAATGATCAATGTTGCGAATGATCTCACTATTGTTCGGCGAAACGGAGGAATTACTTCTGGCCTCAGCGTGCTTCTCGAGGCTGGCACCGATTTGTTGGTCGGCGGCAATCTTGGTGTCGCGACTGACATTAGCAACTTGACGTCCGGCGCTAATATTGAAGTGCTAGCGAGCAGAAATCTCACCGTTGGCGGATCTCTTTCGTTGCAAACATCCGCGACTGCACAATCAGGAACAGGGAGCAATATAAGCCTTGACGTTGGCGCCAACTTGAGCGCTGGCGATGTATTTCTCGGAGTCGAATCGGGAGTGCAGGCTCCGCAAAACAGTGGTGAAAATGTGAGCCTCTTTGTTGGCAACGACCTAGTTGCTCACAACCAGTCCAATTCCGGTGGAGTCGATCTCGAAGTAGTCACTCCGGTTCAGCAAACTCTGAATTCCGGCGCGAATCTTTCCCTGAGAGTCGGACACGATCTCGCCACGGACACGGGAGGCGATACGCGTCTTTTCGTTAATAATAACACCAATGAAGTTGTCACCGGCGCTCACATTGTCGGTACCATTGGAGGAAACCTCACCACTAACAATCTTACGCTTCAGCTTCTGAACAACGGAGGCGAAATCGGTACTGGGGGCCTTCTGGGCCTGTCTGTTTCCGGCGACGTAACCGCTCATGGCGATGCTCTATTCGACATCGAAAACACTGACGGGATAATGGACCACAATACCGCGATTACGGTCGCGGCGCAGAACGTCAGCGCTAATTCTTTGACCGCCCAAATCGATAACCGGGAGGGTGGTAGCATCAGTGGTGCGGGTCTTATTGAGATGGACGTTGCCGGGAATGCAAACATCGCCAACGACGCGACCGTCGCGTTCTACGGCAGTGATGGAGCCGGAACCAGCGCCATTCTGTTTAACGGTGGTAATTATAATGTGGGCGGCACGTTTCTTACCTACATGGATGGGAACGGAGCGATTACATTTAACAATGCCAGCGCTCATGCAGATGTACTTAAAGCCGGTGTCTTCGGCGCGAATGGAGTACTTAACATCGGTGGCGGCAGCCTGTCGGCTGATACGATGTTGAAGCTTTACGCTCCGGGAAGCAGTGGCCAGATCAACTTCGTTTCTAACGTTACTCTTGGTGGAAACGGCGCGAAAATTCTTGCTGCCAACTCAATTACTATTTTTGACAACGTCGTAGTTACGATCGGCGGCAAACTTGCAGCCGCGGTGTATACGAACAACCCGAATTACTCGGAACAGTATGGCGGTAACGGTTCTACGACTGGCACATTCGCCGGCGCGGGGGCAAAGCGACCACAGCCACTGTCAGAAGCACCTCCCTTTGATTCTCAGGCGCCCCGAAGTCCTACAAACGGCAAGAGAACGAGAACCGTAATCAATATTCAAAACAGTGAGCAGTTGCTTTCACTGATGGATGGCGGCGTCCGCGGTTCAGACGGAAAGATTAGAGTTCCCGAACGAAATCAGCGTCAAGCGGCGGCGAACGATCGCGTCAATGTGAATCGGATGATTAGAGCAGACCGCGATATGGCGGACATTCGACGTATCCGTGATCATGGAATGATCAACAACCGTCCCAGTAGCGGCACGCGGCCTTTCTAGTTATGCCGGCGAAGATTAGCTGTGTCACGTGCGAAGAAGGCGGCAAATGGCTCCGTTTGTGAGAGGTTGTTTTGACCGTTGTTTTTCCGGAGTCGTCACGACATTATGCGTATTCTTTTTTGTCCCAGCTAATGATGCTCCGGGCCAGACTGCGAACCAGGCGCAGTTGACGCGCGAGCAGGCCCCATCGGCTTTTCCTTCTACTGTTCCAACCGGGCCCGAGAGTGGAAACGTCACTGGGGCGCCAGGCGACGCTGATCTTGGCGAACAACAAATCCTCAAACGCGTGGAGGAATATCAGCCATTCACGATCTCCGCTGGCGCGCCTTTTTACTGGACGTCGAATGTCGCTCTTACGCGCAGCGGAGAGCAGAGCGATTTTGTTGTTGCGCCGGCAGCAGCAGCCTTTTACGAGCCGCGACTCACCGATTCGTTGTACGGTCTGATCGACGTAAGGGAGCAGCTGTTTTATTATGACCGATTCGACAATCTCAATTTCGGAAGCTTCGATTTTGAAGTCGGCCTCAGATACCTCGTGCCGCAGTGGCATAACCTGCTTTTGCGCCTCGAATACGACTACAACCGGTTGACTGAGAAGAACACGTTTGAAGCTTTCTTTCAAAATCACTCATTCATCCTTGACGCAAGCGTGCCGTTCCGATTTGGCCGTGCTCAAACGCTCACGTTAGGCGTAGACGCAAATATCAGCGCCGCAGCCGACGAATCCCATCAGCCACCAAACATCAATGCCATTTCGGCGCAGCGGAGCGATTATGCTGTTTATCTCGGCTACACGGCATTTCTTACACGCTCCTTTTTCGTCAACGCCGTTGGTACCTTCGTAGTAAGGCAGTATTATGAGGGGGGTCGCGACGACATCAGCGAAATTCTTGCGCTAACGGCAAACTATCGCGTGAATAAATATCTTACTTTGAGCGCCGTGAGTACGTTGGCGGCAAGCCAATCTAACCAAAGCGTCTTCGATTACCAAGTGGCGAACCTCGGGGGGGCCGTGGCCCTTCAGATCAAGTTCTAGGTTCACGCGAGAGCCAACTCCCTACGGAATAGTCAGGGTCTGGCCGACGGTAAGTTTTTTTGGATCGTGAATGTTCTTCCTGTTTGCGTTCAGAATCGCTTTCCAGTGTGTGGGCGATTTGTAAAACTTCCGCGAAATAGAGAACAGCGTATCGCCTGACTGCACGATGTAGGATCGGTCTCCGTTTCTCGATGCCGTTTTTTTTGAGCCTGTATCGCTTTCCGTTGATTTGTCCGTTATTCCGCGTGGTGGCGCGGAGCGACCTTCGAGCTCTTTGTGCAAATTGAGATTTTCGTTTCGCAAGCGGGCTGCCTCCGCGCGAGTGATGACAGAATCACCAGATAGGACCGTGAGGGCGGCGATTTCATCGCGTTTGATGGAATTCTTCACGTCGGCAGCGTGAGCGCCGGTCGGACTTAATGCGAGGTACCGTTTGAAGTGATGTAGTGCACTCACCGGATCGTTCAATTTATCATCATAAAGAAGCGCTAGTTTATAATGAACCTCGGCACTCCGCCCGTTTTCAGAGTCGTCGAGTGCGGCTTCATACAAGTTGATTGCGCGAGCGAAATCTCCCTGCGCGGATTTGGTATCCGCGTCCTGTGTTAGCTGCGCATGGCGCGAAGCGCCCAGGCGATCGCAGCCTGTGAAACCAAAAATGAAAAGGGTCAATAGCCAGACCCAAGCGACACTTGTCTTTCGTGGCAACAGGGAAAATGAACCGGAACAAAAGGACCGAAGCTTGTCAGTGAACGACATCGTTGCCAATTTGCTTACTTGTGACTCTGCGCGCACTTCAATTCTTTTTTCTTGCGGCAATATTATTTTCAGGGGCGCGGCTACATGGAGATCTTTCGGTCGGAACGACCTATTCGCTCAGCTTTGTCACTATCGATGGAAATAAGCTTTCGACATCGGACGGGCATGTCACCGTACTCGTGCTCACCACCCCTGCAGATCGGGCAAAGGCGAGTGCCGTCGGCGATCGCGTTCCTGAACGTATCCTGGGCAATCCGGATTACAGAATGATTACGGTCGTTTGTTTTGCGAGGGGACGCACTGTTTTCGGACGAAAACTCGTTACCGCGCTACTGCGGCACCGCGTTAATGAAGAGGCCGCCCGACTTCAATCGCGATATAAGAGCAAGGGGATTGAACGTGATGCCCGGAAGGATGTACTGGTCGCGGCTGATTTCGATCATTCGGTCTTCTCGCAGCTTGGCCAGTCAACCAGCGATACGGGTTTTTTCGTTTTCGTGTTTGGGCGGAATGGCGAGTTGATCGCTCAATGGCACGACGTTCCGAGTGCCGAACAATTGCGGGCAGCGATAAAGTGAAACGGCTTAGACTTCAAACACTGGGACTCATGATTACGCTCACTCCGGGAGTTGTGTCAGTATCTCGGTATGTCAGGATCGATTTGATCCGACCATGCGTCGATTCCGCCTTCGAGATTATAAACTTTAGTAAAACCACGCTGCTGCAGTAGTCGCACGGCCTGCGCACTCCGCATTCCACTATGACAATGAACGACGATCGGGCGCTCGCGTTCCAACTCGTCTAATCGTTCAGTGATTTCCCCCAGGGGAATCAATTTTGAGCCGTTAATCCGAGCGATTTCGTATTCGAACGGTTCGCGCACATCGATTAAGTCGAAAGTCTTGCCTGCTTCCGTCCACCGCTTTAATTCATGCGGAGACATCTCCGGAATGGCTTCCTCATCCCGCAGACCGCAAAATTGTTCGTAGTCGATGGGCGAGAAAATTGACGGGTTTTCTCCGCAAACAGGACACTGCGGATCGCGTCGCACGTTCAGTTCGCGAAATTTCACCTTAAGTGCATCGAAATGGAGAAGACGTCCAACGAGTGACTCACCGATGCCCAAAATCAGTTTCAATGCCTCAACTGTCTGCAGCATTCCGATGATCCCCGGTAAAACGCCAAGCACGCCCGCTTGCGCGCAATTTGGCACCGATTCAGGCGAGGGGGGCTCAGGAAAAAGACAGCGATAGCAAGGCCCGCCCAAGTGGGGGGCGAACACGGTTGTTTGGCCTTCGAAGCGGAACACGGAACCATAGACATTCGGTTTGCGCGCAAAAACACAGACATCGTTCGACAAATACCGCGTCGGAAAATTATCCGATCCGTCCACGATCACGTCGTATCCGGCTACAAGCCCAGCGGCGTTATCACTTGCAAAACGGCACTTGTGCAATTCTATCTCAACTTGCGGATTAATGTCGTGCAAGCGATCGCGAGCCGACTCCAATTTGCCTCGGCCAATGTCCTTTGTTCCATGAAGAATTTGCCGCTGGAGATTGGAAAGATCGACCTCGTCGAAATCAACAATGCCTATTGTGCCGACGCCGGCAGCCGCGAGGTAAAGCGCAGCGGGCGATCCTAGTCCTCCGGCGCCGATGCACAAGACACGTGCGGCTTTGAGTCGGTTTTGCCCTTCGGAAGTGACCTCCGGCATGATCAGATGACGCGAGTACCGTTGCAATTCCTCAACGTTCAACTGCATCGCGGCGCTGCGCTGATCATCGATGACGCTTTTCGTCATGGCACAAGCTTACTTTAGCACAGCTTGTCGCGGTATCTCCTGCTGGAGAGGGTGTCAGCTGCTTTGGCAGCTCTATTCGGTGACTTTTACGGGGGTACCCACGGGGGCGTTTTCAAAAAATCTTACCGCCATCTGCCCAGGCAGCCGGATGCAACCGTGCGAGGCGGCGAATGGCGGAACATACCCCTGGTGCATGGCATAGCCGCCTCGGAAAAACATCGCATACGGCATTCGAGCGCCATCAAAGTGTGAGCCGGGGGGCTTGCGATCTTTTCGGCAATCGATGTTTGATCTCGTCACATTGCCAGAGTCGTCGACATAATCGCCGAAAACACTTGAGACATGCCCAGCGTCTTTAGAAAGAACGGTGTAGTGACCCGGCGGCGTAGAAAAGCCGGGCTTACCGGTCGATACGGTCGATTCGCCGATCAAAGTTTTCCCTTTGTAGAAATAAGCTTTCTGTTCGCCAATATGAACAATGATTCTGGGTGAGCCGGAAGCGCCCTCGTCGTTCCAAAAACCGACCTCGGCGGCGCGGGGATAGGGGCCCTCTGGAACCGTCTCACAACCGCAAATAATCAGGACGCACAGGATAAACCCTGCAATTCGAAATAGCCGGCCAATTTTCAAAGCGGCGGATAGTATTCTTGCGCAGCTAATCATTCAACTGCAAATGTTTTGCCGCGAACGGGGCGTAAAGGACAACGCAAATGCATCCAAGTCCCAGGACGCCATTGGGGGAGACGAGCCGCGTTTGCTTGGCGTATCAGGTGGGGGCGAATAAAATAGGTTCATCGGGCGTCATTGGAAGGCGCAACAAAAGGATACGCTTCTAAGCGTGCCCGTGGTTTTGCAAAACACGCTGATTGAAGATTTTAAGCAAATCCATTGTTTCTGCTACGAACGGTGATGGAGATTACCACTCACGGGGTGCCTGGATATTCGCACTCTGGCCGTTCCAACCATCCTTTCGTGATCCGCTAAAATCGGCTCAGGATGTAGTAAGGGTGGTTTGACCTTCAGCGTGGCAGAAATACCCTCATTATTATGACCACCGTCGAGCCGCCGATTGATTTGGAGAATTGGATCGAAACAAACCGCGACAAATTCAAGCCGCCGGTCAGCAATCGTTATCTGTACGAGGGCCGCGATTTTTTCGTGATGGTCATTAAAGGTCCAAACGCGCGGAACGATTTTCACCTCGTGGATTCGGAGGAGTATTTCTATCAGCTAAAGGGTGACATTAAGGTGAGGATCCGTGAAGGTGATCGCATCGTGGATCATATCGTCAGGGAAGGTGAAACATTCTTTATACCGCCCAATGTACCGCATTCCCCCCAGCGCCCACCGGACACGATTGGTGTTGTAGTCGAACGCCGCCGTCCGGCCGGAGAAAAGGAGCACGTTATTTTTTATTGTGAAAACTGCGGCTCACTAGTGGAAGACATTCATTTCGACTGCGCAGACATCGTTGAGCATTTCAGTCAGGCGATGCTCGATTTCTGGAATGATGACGCGCGTCGTACCTGTAAAAAGTGCGGCAAAAAGGTCGAAAAAGCGGAGCCGATGCGTGCCCTGTAGGGCATTTCTGTGAAACGCCGGTTCAAACGAAATGGCGTCTGACACAGACGCCCTACAAATGAAGATTGATCTCCATACCCACATTCTGCCACGTGAATGGCCGGATCTCGACGCCAAATACGGCTATAGCGGGTTTATCAGGCTTGACCATTACAAACCGTGCTGCGCACGAATGATGGTCGGTGATCGTGTGTTCCGTCAGATCACTGATAACGTTTGGGATCCGAGACGCCGAATTGAAGAAATGGATTCCGCCGGTGTTTCCATGCAGGTGCTTTCGACCGTACCGGTAATGTTTAGTTATTGGGCGAAGCCTGCTGACACGAGCGACCTTTCGCGCCTGCTAAACGATCACATCGCGGAGGTTGTCAGAGAGAATCCAAATCGCTTCGTCGGCCTCGGAACGCTTCCCTTACAAGATGTCGACCTCGCAACGCGGGAGCTTGACCGTTGCGTGACCCAGCTCGGTTTACGAGGCGTTGAAATCGGCACGCATGTGGATGCAAACGAACATTGTCATGGCGCAGATTGCAGGAACCTGGATCATCGGTCGCTCGACGTTCTGTGGAAGGCAGCGGAACAACTGAACGCCGCGATCTTTGTTCATCCGTGGGACATGATGGGCAGGGAACGCATGCCCAAGTACTGGCTTCCCTGGCTTGTTGGTATGCCGGCTGAAACCTCTCTCGCCATTTGTTCGATGCTCTTCGGCGGTGTGTTCGAGCGGTTCCCCAAATTGCGTGTCGCTTTCGCCCACGGTGGCGGCGCATTTCCATTTACCATCGGTCGAATCGAGCACGCTTTTCATGTTCGCCCGGATTTGGTCGCGATAGACAACAAGATCACGCCCCGCAGTTATCTGGCGACTGACAAAGCACCCGCGCGATTTTATGTCGATTCACTTGTGCACGACGCGGACGCGTTGAAAACTCTCCTGAAATTTTTTGGCGCGCAGCGTATCGCGCTCGGGTCTGATTATCCCTTTCCGCTGGGTGAAGCTAAAGCGGGTGAACTAATCGAATCGATGAACTTGCGCCCCGAAGAGAAGGCGCAAATGCTTTCGGGCACGGCTCGCGAATTCCTTGGCCTTTGATTCGCGATTGTCATATGAGCGAAATCGAGAGGCCTTGCGCTCTTCCTTTACAGTTCGCGCCTGATTGCCCACAGATCGTGAAAGACTGGCCTGAACAATGATTCTTTCAAAAAAGGAACGCCCGGTGAGCCTCCCGTTCCTTTCTTTGCGCCGATCGTTCGCTCAACCAATTTGATGTGCCGGTACCGCCACTCCTGCAGTCCTTCGTCAAAATCGGTCATCAATTCGAAGAGGATCGAACATTCTGGTGAATTCTTGTAAAGCCTTAAAATTTCCGCCTGTATGTGCTCATCGGGTTCGTTTGGCTTCGTGATGTCGCGACTCTTTAAGTCCGTCGGAATTTGGGCGCCGCGCGCGGCAAGGAAATCGTAGAAATGATCGACTACACTGCGTTCCTGGAGCAACTGCTGTAGGCGATCATATCCAGGGAAATCCGGTTTGAGATATTTGACTGTCGATTCGCGTTTGTACCCCAGTGAAAATTCGATCTCTCGAAACTGTACCGATTGAAATCCCGACGCGGTCTCGAGTCTGTCGCGAAAACTTGAGAATGATGAGGGAGTCATAGTCTCTAGAATATCGACCTGAGCGACAAGGACCTTCATGATTGTCCGTACGCGTTTGAATGTGTGAATTGCGCCGAAGAGGTCATCGGCCGAAAAGTCTCGCTTTATTTTCCCGAACTCATGTAGCAACTGCTTGAACCACAATTCATATGTCTGATGAATGATGATGAAGAGCATCTCATCGTGTTCCGGCGGACTCGAACGCGGTTTCTGAAGCGTGAGCAGATTTTCCAGGTCAAGATAACTCGCGTAAGTCAATGGTAGTGGCATGTCGATTCTGGATACTAGATGCTGGACGCAAGGATAACAAAACCAGATTATGCCAAGACAGAATGGAGGATCGAGAATCGATTCTTCGCTTCAATGCATGAAGCGAAGATAGTAACGATCCCATGCTGCCGGGATGGTCTCGCGCGGCGAATAGGGCCCCGGTTCATACGCGCGAGACGCAATCCCTTGCTGACTCAACTCGCACACATGCCAATCCTGCTTGTTTACCATGTCCCAAAACACAATGGCATCATCCGGGTCAAAATCACCGCGGTTGAACGCCTCGGGATGAAAGAGCCAATCGCATAAGATTAACGTGCGTTCGGGCGATTGCGGGAAGAGTTGATGCACCATCACGTAATCGGGATGCAGACTCAGCAGCATGTTTGGGAAAATTGAATAATAGAAGACGAGTCGGAAATCTTCCTCATTAAATTGTTCCATCGGCAGTGCGCAGGCATTGCCGCTCATGGTTAGGCTTCTGCCTTTCGCAATCCTCATGAACCCGCCGAGAAACGGTCCCTCGCTTAGGTCGTTTTCCGCGGAGTCGTGTGGAGAAATTTTCGATAGCTCTGGATGCACGCCCAGGCAGTGGTAACACTCAGAATAGTTTTCAAAGATTAACTTCCAGTTGGCCCGCACGTTATATTCGATTCGTTTTGACGAGCGAAGCGCCGGCAAGTTCCAACGTGAAAATTTACCTGCCAACGGCGCGAACCATTCCTCCAGCGAAACGTGGCCTCGGTGATGTGTTGTGGCGTACGAAAGGTTCACAAAAATGAATCCCTCCCAGACGTCAAGTTCTACCGGATGCAACCCATAATCAGCCTTGCTAAAGCCTGGCACCTCATCCATGTGTGGCGCGCCGAGCAATCGTCCATCGAGCCCATAAGTCCAGGCGTGGTAAGGACATTGAATTCCGGCGGACGCTTTACCATTTTCATTTTCGATGATCCGGCTCCCCCGGTGGCGGCAAACATTGTGGAATCCCCGGATCGCGCCGCGTCTATCCCGAACAATAATCAAGCTCTCGCGCGCGATCTCTACGGTAAAATACTCACCCACTTCCGCGATTTGGCTCTGATGGCCAACCAATACCCATTGTTTCGAAAAGATCTCATCCTGCTCTTGGGAAAAAATCTCCGAGGAAACAAAATAGCGTTGGGCCAAGGTCTTGGCGCCATCTGCAAATGTCTCAGTCGTCTTGCGAAATGCCGGCGCTAATATTGTTTGCGTCGCATCCATTTTCGAATTTCCCGCCACATTCGTGCGCGTCAATCTGCAGATATTGTGCAGCCGGCAGGTTTGTTTCGGCGCGGTTGGCCGGGCGAAATCTTTCTTTCCTCAGATCCAGTTGCTGCCTAACTCAGGACGGCCTGATGAAACTCGTACCAATCATCCAAGTTGTTTAGGTTTACGGCGTCCTTCGGAGAGGCATCGTCGTCCGCAATTTTGGATGCACTTAGCACGCCCTTGCGTGTGTCGTCATCGTGATTGTAACCCCGAACCGCCGCGTTATGTTTTTGGACAGCGTCTTGATTGAGTGATTTGGCGTTCTTTTTCACCCAGGCCTCAAATTCGGGATAGGTCGGTTTCTTTTGCTTGATGTAGTCTTCGACCGCCTGCTCTTCGAGTCCGAGCGCGGCACAAGTCATCGCATCAAAACCTCTGCCGATGCCAGGATACCCCGAGGCAAGTTTGCCCTGCGATTCAAGCGAGACTTTCAACCAGAGCCGCGGAAGATGAAGAACTCCAAGTGGGCCCGCGACACCGGAACTGATCATTGGAACATATGTGTCAGCCATTGTATTGCTTTGTTAGTCCTGCCTCGCGCGAATTGCAAGTTACTCTGTGCTGCGAAGGGGGGTCTTATTGGCTGTCGATATCCGGCTTTGGTAACGGTGAGGAGATTTCTACCTGTGTAATCTTGCCGTTCGGCTCGCGGCTCGCTTCGAGTTCCACTTCTTGCCTCGGCTCGGTGCGTGTGCTGAGAAACAAGATCCTGGTAATCTTGCCGTTCACACTGATCTTGTTAAGGCTCTGATTGAGATTGTTCGCTGCCGTCGCCGCCGCCTGCCAGCTGTCCGCTATCTTCTCCGGCGTAGCCGATGAGGTGCCGGCCTGAACGATTCTTACCTCGTCATCCACGATTTTTTTCGCAGGCGCGCCAACGGGCTTAAACTCGAGGGTAGTTGGTGTCCAATCGGGCAAAATGGCTGGTTCGGGCGCCTCGAGCTGCTTTTTCAGGGCGGCCTGCAGCTTTTCCTTTTCGCGTTTTTCCTGTTCCTCTTGTCGTGCTTCCTCCTCTTTTGCTTGGGATAGCATTTCCGCGAGTTTCTTCTTTGTGTCTGAGGGTGCCGGATTGTCTCCCTGAAGTTGTTTAGCTTCTTTCTGCATTTCCTGGGCCTCTTTTAACATCGCCTTCAAATCGGGATCGTTCAGCGGATTGTCTTGTGCGCGAAGAGACGGGGTGAAAAGCAGGCAGCTGATCGTGAAAATTGAAAACAAGCGAGTTTGCGGGTGCATCCCGGGACAATAACAAGCCTGCCAGCCTCCTTACAATTCAAATGGGCTTCCCAAAGGTTTGCCTGACTACCCAAGGGGAACTTTCTTCTGGCAATCGGAACATTTGATGTCTCAGCCCATCGCGCGGCTAGCTGATCGCGCCGAACACCATACTGACTTCAACGAATTATTGACGATATCGAATAATACGATATCGTAATAATAATGAAGGCTTGTTTTATAATAGGAACTTCGTTACTGGCGCTGGTCCAGGGAATATTGGCTGAAGGCGCGTGGACAGCGGCAGTTCAACAGCGCACGCAATATTTTAACATCGGGTTAAAAGGCTCAGTGGCCGACGTCACACCTCTTTTTGGACCGGTGCGTGAGGCAGAGTGGGCGCACGATTGGTCACCTCGTTTCATTCATCCGTCGGAGGGCACGCAGCAGGACGGTGTCGTATTTACCACGACAGATAGATCGGGAACGGAGCGGCTCTGGTTGCTAACGAACTACGACGTCGCAAAAGGTCGAGTGGAATATGTAATTTTGACGCCAGGCCTGACAGCCAGCGAGATCAAAATCCGCATCGTCTCCGACGGTGAACGCCACTGCAAAGCAACAATAACATATCGGCGCTCTGCGTTGACACCGGAAGGGAATGCGGAAGTCGTGAAACTGGATGCGCATTGGGCGGAAGAACAACGCATTCATTGGGAAGCTGCGATTAACCGGGCACTGGCAAAAGGCGGTTTTCATGACTGATGTGGAGTTGACTCGGGCGCTTGAACGGGGCGAAATCCCAGCTGAGAAGTTCCACCATGCCGTGCATTTGCACGTGGCATGGGTTTATCTCGCCGAATCCTCATCGGCCCAGGAGGCTGGCGATAAGATGCGCGAAACGTTGCGCCGGTTCGCTGCCGCCGTCGGCAAACCTGAGAAATACCACGAGACCATAACATTGTTTTGGGTCCATCTTCTATCACGCGCGTATGCAGCCGGGTGCTCGGGAGGCCTGGAAGAGATCGTGCATGCGAATCCGGAGTTGCTGGAAAAGAATTTTCCGCTCGCTTACTATTCTGCGAAACGGCTTTTCAGTGACGAAGCGCGATCTTCATGGATGGAGCCCGATCTGAAGCCGGTTTCAATCGATGGCATTGCGACTTGTTCATTCTGTCCACCGGGCGACGCACCGCATCGGTCTTTACCTTGATGACTTAAGGGAACGCGGACTGACGCAGGGCGAAGCGCATATTCTGGCGCTACTCGCTTATTCCGGTCGGGCCAAGGTTGCCGAACTCTATCGCGGTCTAGCGCATAAGAGGTCCACCTTAACGAGTATTCTCGATCGGTTGGCAAGACGTAAACTGATCACGCGCGCAGTTGGCGAAACGGATCGTCGCACATTCGTTGTGAGGTTAACCGCAAGAGGACGAAAGCTGGCTTACCGTGTCGCGAATCATTTGTCGGCGCTGGAAAAGGCCGTCCGCAATCGCGTAGGCGCCGCTGATCTCAATGGCTTTAACAGAGTTGTTGCTGCGCTCGAACATGAAGCACATCACCGTGTCCGCTCGAAACGCGTGAAACCGAGTGTGAAGCCCAAGAAAGCTGCCGCGTAAGTTTCAGCAAGTTAGATGAAATTCATCGCTGAAAGCGGCCGAGCAAGATTGTGAAGACGGCGATTCCAATCAAGACAAGCGCGAACAGAAGAACGTAAAGGATTCGATCCTGAAGACGAGCGCGACGCGCCGCTTGTGAGTACGGGATCCTCGT
>DASXMV010000014.1:0-17550 GCA_036495465.1 Candidatus Udaeobacter sp.
TCTTGCAAGTCGCTGCGGCTGGGGACAGCCGCCACTACAGTGGAAGATGCAGCCCATAGGGCCGCCGCTACAGCGAATCCCTATGTATCGTAAGCGGCTTACGATAGATGGACGATCTCAAGTCCGACGGGCAAACTTGTCGTTAGAACTACGCAGCTGATTCGTGAGATTTTGTAATTAGCTGAAACGCGCAAAAACGACCAACTCTCAATGCGAGAAGTCAGGAAGAAAGCTGCCGCGACCTTCGATTTGCAATGTGAGTCGCCCGGCCACTATAAAAAGAAGGGCAATGACGAATCGAGCCCAGCCCGAAAATCTGATAGCCGCGACTTTTCGTAGCAACCACGCGGTCGCAGGGCACGCCGACAAACCCGACAACAGAGCGAACCAACCATTAGTCGGCGGCCAGGGTCCCAACGTGATTATGAGTCCCAGACCGCCGATTCCGGCGACGATTGCCCACAACCAGGCAGCAACCGACCCAAGGACACGAATGAGTTGGCGAATAACGCCGGGCAAAGCCATTTGTATATAATAGATGACGCTTCAGAGCGGTTTAGATTCGTCGGAAACTGAACCATGCTGGAATCGTATTGCGCTGCGAGTGGCGTCACTGATTCCACCGAGGACGCCAGCGTCCTCTTGATTTGTTCACTGGGATTGACAGTTGCGATATCGTTTGGCGTGCCGCAAGAAATAGCAGTTGGCTCGCTCATGCCGTTTCCCTTTTTCGTTTGGTATAACAAGTCCTTCCACCTGCCCACCGGCGCCGCCGCGTCACCCGGTACTGGCATCATTTTGCTCCTTGTTACTCTCGTCAACGCGCTCCAACCGTTGGCCGCCCATGATGCTATGGGAATCGTGGACTGCGCGAGCCTGGTCGACATTGGTGGCGGTCGCAAGATATATCTCGAATGCCGCGGAGCCGGTTCTCCCACCGTGGTGCTGGTATCGGGCACCCGGGGCGCCTATGATGACTGGACCCATGTGATTGATTCTAACGGCAGCGGTGGGATCACGAAGCCGAGTGAGTCGACTGTGTTCCCCCAGGTCGCCAAGTTAACCCGCGTATGTGCTTATGACCGCCCCGGAACCGGCCGGAACGATAACACACCAACTGATTCCAGCCCGGTACAACAGCCGACCACAGCACAACAGGGAGTCGCGGATCTCCATGCCTTGCTAACCGCAGCCAAAGAACCAGGACCTTACGTTCTTGTCGGACACTCCTGGGGCGGTCTGATTGCCAGGCTCTTCGCGAGCACATACCCAAATGATGTGTCCGGCCTGGTGCTGATCGATCCAGCTTCGGAGTTTTTGAAGAGTTCGCTGGCGCCTGCGCAATGGACGACTTACATCAAAGCCACAAAGAAGTTAATCGAACCCAGTGGCCTGGAAGCGCCTGACCACGAGCGCACCCTCGATCTGCTTCATGGCACGCCGCGAGTACGTGCGATCCCCGTTGTCGTGCTTACCTCGGACAAGCGATTCGACTTTGGCGCGGGAGGCGCGGAGACGTGGCCGGCATGGCGAACCGCTCAGGATCGTCTCGCGAAGCTCCTCAACGCAAAGCATGTCAGCGACACGAACAGCGGCCACGCCATTCAGATGGAGCAGCCCCGACTGGTGATCGACGCGATTCACGAGGTCGTCGAAGCAATCCGTAATCGGCGTGGTCGGCCTGGCAAGTGAGTCCCAGTGATCGCGGGTGGTGCAAATCGTCGATCGGCTGATGGGCGACCGTGATCTGAAGGGGCTTCGCCGCTGTAAATTGCGGCCTGGCATCCGCTGCTTGCCGCGGTCGACGACACACGGCTACAACTGCCTCATGCATCATAAGCGGCTTATTATCGGTAAATTTCCCGGCGATGCCCGATGGCCAGCAAATGAATCCTGTTCTGTTCCACCTCAAAAGTATAAATGACCCGGTAGTCGCCAACGCGCAGCCGGAAACGATTCGATCCCTTCAACCGATGATGTGGAAACGATTTGAGCCGCAACCCGATTTCATCGATTTCCGCTTCGATCCGTGCATGGATTGCGGCTGGCAGCTTGAGAAAGACGGCGTCGAAACTTGCGTAATAAATCTGAGTCGCCGCGCTCACGAGCCTTCAGGCTCACGCACGCGCGCAATTTTTCGATCGGCCATGTCGCGCTCGGCCTGTTCGATGGAGTGTTGGAACTCAGGCGTGAATTCTAGCTCGTCTTCGATGATATCGTCCAACCATGCACGAATCTGGCGGAGCTCTGCTTGCGAAAGCTTGCGCAACTCGCTTTCCACTCGTTCAACCTTGCTCATCGAGAGATCATTCAGCAGATACATGGAAACTGCAACCGCGACTCCGGATAAACCCGACATCCGTTCGGCTCCCTGGGAACGCGATCAATTTCTGAAGCCGCAGCCAGCCCGCCGCGGCAGGTGACTTTAGCGGCTACAGGTTTTGCAGCTGACACAGCTGCTACAGCGAGAATTGCAGGCCTGCCGCTACAGGTTCTTGCAGCTGCCACTACAGCAGCGAAGCTTGCCGCGGTCGACGACACACGGCTACAACTGCTTCGTAAGCGGCTTACGTTATGAAAAAAGTTTTGGCACGACGTTGGCGATGAAGTCGCCGAAAGGCTGATTCGTTCACCCAGCGTCTTGTCGTTAGCGAAAGAAGATCCAGTAAATGAGAACGCTTAACACCACCGCCGCGGCCATAATCATTTGCTGCACGTGTTTGGTGGGCTGGGACGAAGTTAACCGCGATGCGCCAGCACAATGACGGCAATGATGATCCACGGTGGAAAGCGCGTAGCCGCAGGTGGGGCAAGGCTCCAGTGGCATGCGATACCAATCGCAGACATTGACCTAATAGCGAGGAATACCCCGAGGAAAATGGGGTCGCGTCATCGCTTCGCGGACGTTGAAGGGTTGAATCGTTAAAACCGTTGAAGCGGGACAAACGGAGATGTTGAGAAGACAAGCAGTTGAGACGTCGAGAGGCGATCGCGAATACTTTGCAGGCGTGCAAAAGGTTGGAGTAAGACGTCGGCAATGCCGGGGCCGGTTACTCGATCGCGTGGACGATGTAGCTACCGACTTGTTTGTCGCGCTCCAGCTTTAGCAGCCCGCGCTTTTGCGCTTCAAGGAGCAGTTCGTTGAAGGCACGGAACCCGTGCGCTCGCTCGTTGAAGCCAGGGTTCTGACGTTTCATGGCTTGTTTCATGAGTGAGCTACGGATTGCATAATCCTCGCCTCGTTCGGCGCGCAGCGCTTCCAAGGTTTTCCTCAGAAGATCGAGCGCTCCGTCGATTGAGGGTCGATGATCTCTATCAGTTTTCGCCGCTGGCGTCGTCGCGGCAGCACTCGCACGTTTCTTTGCTGGGTCCACGCGCACGAGATCGTCGTAATAGATAAATTCGTCGCAGTTGCTGATGAATAGATCGGACGTAGACCTTTTAACGCCGACGCCGATGACCGTCTTGTCGTTCTCGCGCAATTTGCTGACGAGCGGCGAAAAGTCCGAATCGCCACTGATGATGACGAAGGTGTCGACGTGAATCTTGGTGTAACAGAGATCGAGCGCATCGACGACCATGCGGATGTCAGCGGAATTTTTGCCAGACTGGCGCACATGCGGGATCTCGATGAGCTCGAACGCCGCTTCGTGTAGCCCTCGCTTAAACGTCTTGTAGCGCTCGAAATCGCAGTAGGCTTTCTTGACCACGATTTGGCCCTTGAGCAGCAGACGCTCGAGCACCTTGCGGATGTCGAACGCGGGAAAGTCCGCGTCATGCGCACCTAGCGCGATGTTTTCCAGGTCGAGGAACACCGCCATCGTGGCGTCTGAATCTTGCACACTCATCAGGCTATAATGTTAGCGACATCGCGTTCGCGAGACAGCGAAAATTGAGGCCAGCAGCTTCCATGGCGATTTTAATCCGCGAATGTCCCCCGGGTAAGGGTATCCAGGAGTTCAGTTAACTCGATCGTAACAATGCTCGAAGCAGTGTCGCTTATTCCATAAGGCAGAATCAATCGCCCACTATGAATGAGCGAACCGCATGAGTAGACCACATTTGGAACGTAACCTTCTCTTTCGTTCGCTTCCGGTTTCAATAGTGGTTCTTTGAGTTGGCCAAGAATTTTGGCGGGATCATGTAAGTCGAGCAGGGTAGCTCCGATACAGTATTTTCGCATCGGACCTACTCCGTGAGTCAGGACTAACCAGCCATCCTTAGTTTCAATCGGCGAACCGCAGTTGCCGAGCTTCACGATCTCCCATGGCTGCCGCGGAACCAGGAGCAACTGCGAGTCGCCCCAAAAATGCGGGTTATCGGAAAACGCCAGGTAAAGGCTCTCGTCGTCCTGCCGTGTAAGCATGGCGTAGCGTCCATCGATCCGTCGGGGAAAAAGAGCCATGCCTTTGTTTTGCACGGCCTGCCCGTTAAGGGTGAGGACACGGAAGTTAACGAAATCTGTGGTCTCGATCAGTTGGGGTAGGATGACTCGCCCGTTGTAGGCCGTGTAGGTGGCATAGTACATCACGCTTCCATCGTCTTCTACAAAACGAACGAAGCGGGCATCCTCAATGCCGTTGCTCTCGTTAGGCGATACAGGAAAGATGATGCGTTCCGATATCTGCGAAGAAGGCGCGAAATGAATTTCATAGTTGGATTCCGCCAGCCAATGCATGCATTCCAAGGTACGCTGTACGTCGCGCGTCTGTGACGATGTTTCGTCGGTCGCTGCTTGTCGAAGGGACTCGTCCAGCTCGTCTAAGGGAAAGCTCTTTCCCAGTCGCCCTAACACTGCCGAGGCCCAGGCATTCTCCAGGCCCATTTCGCGCAGCTTGTCCAGAAAGGTGCGCTTATGGTAAGTCGGATTCGAGTTGAGCTCGGGTAAGGTAACAAACGGCGTCGTCTTATCGATTCGGACGCGGTAACTACGATCGATTACTCCGGTTCGAAACTGAATTGAAGAAATATGTCCCTCGCCCGTCGATCGCAGACTAAGGATAAAACGTAGCTCACCCTCGCTTAGATTGCTTTGGTCGGGATGCGGAACAATCGAAGGGTTAAACAAGGCGGCCGATTCGAGGGCGTACTCACCCGAAAAAAGAGCGCCGATAAACAGTTTACCTGCAAGAGTAAGTTCTTCGCGATTTGAAATGTAGCTTTGCACTTTTTCAAAATGCCGCAGGCAGCTCTTATCAAGATCGATATGTCTTCCCCTGAAATCAGCGCGCACCAATGAGAGCTGTTCTTCCACTTCGTCTTCATCAAGGGCGAGTGCTCGCCCGATGATGTTCCCAACGCGCAACGGATCCGTGGAGATGAACGGCCGCACCACCACGCGCTTGTTGTCCGGCCGGAGGAGCACTCCGGTGGGATAATGTCTCATGCGGCTTGGGAACTTGCGATCAGACGGCCCGGGACTGCTTCTGCCTGCGTCATCTCCGCGAGCGACAAGTAAAAGGCGAGACTTGATTCTGCGCCCTGATTTTGACTTACGCGGTCCTGATGCAAAGCATCGCGACATCCGCCGGTACTGGAATCGTAAAGCGATTCTCCGAGATCGTTGCGGCCCAGAAACCATTCGAAACAACGTCGCGACGCTCGCTTCCAATATTCGTCGTGTGTCACGGCATGAGCCTCCAGACAGGCGGAGATGATGGCATGGGCTTCCAGCGGTTGTTGATCGAAACGTGCGCGTTCCTCGCCCCGCGACCAAAAACCGTTGCATCCAATCGGCGCGAAATGTCCAGCTTCTGCCCTTTGATTTTCCACTAACCAGCGCAGCGATTTCAAACCTGCCTGAAGCACGTCGCCCCGCGAAGTCCAATGCCCGCTAAGAATCATGGCGTGCGAAAGCTTACCATTGTCGTAGGTCGCGACTGGTTCAAACCATTGCCATTCCTTGGTAGAGTTAGCTTGATACAAGTCGAACAGGCGGGTCGTAAGCACGTCGCGCAATTGATTCACCGCACGATCGCCGGAAAAGCTGCGCAGATATTCGTGCATCGCGAGTAGTGCAAGGGCCCATGCGCGAGGAGAAGTAAATTCCTCCACCACAGGCAAACCGTGCTGAAACAAGAGCGCACAGAGATTGCGATGTCCGTCGTTCTTCGAGCGACCAAGCGCCATGCCAACAGACCAAAGCGCTCGGGCGTGACTGTCTTCCGAGCCGATGCGTTCCAGCCATTCCCGTCGATGACTCATGAAGTTACGGAATCGATTCGTTTCCTGATCGAAAGCATCCCAAAGAAACGATAGATAGATGCTGGCCATGCGATCCACGTCCGCTTTCGCGACGCGGCTGGTCATCTCCGGGAGGAGTAAGGTAAGGATGAACGCGCGAGCATTGTCATCCGTGCAATAGCCTTCCCGATAGTTCGGGACGTTGAAAATGGCATGCTGAAAAATACCCGTGTCATCGGTCATTCGAAAAAGGTGGTCCAGCTTTAGCGGCGGAAATTCGTAAGGGCGATTTTCCAGCGTCCGCACGGCAAAAGCTTTGCGTGGCGGCAGCGTCGCGCGGGCGCGCGCACGTGAGAAGCTTTCCATGTACTGGCGAGCCACTACCGGCCAGATCATTTCACGCCCGAGTTTCCAGGCTCGCTTTCGCATCCCAGCCATCAGCGCGGGATCGGACAATAAACGATTTACTCCTTCGGTAATCGCCGCGCTATCGCGAAACGGCACAAGGATCCCCCGGTCGCTAGCGAGTAACTCCCGCGCATGAAGATAAGGTGTGGAAATAACCGCCTTACCCGCGCCGAACGAATAAGACAGCGTGCCGGATGTGATTTGGGCTTCGTTAAGGTAAGGCGTGACGTAAATGTCGGCCGCACCGATAAAGTCTGTTAGTTCTTCCAGCGGAACAAAACGGTTATAAAAGATGACGTTGCCCGTGACACCACGGTCTTCGGCGAGACGCTCAAGCTTCAGGCGATAGGTCTCACCCTCACGCGAAAGGAGGTTGGGATGGGTCGCACCCAACACGATGTAAACGACGTTCGGATACTTTTTCAAAATCGCCGGTAAAGCCTCGATTACGTATTCGATACCCTTGTTAGGCGAAAGGAGACCGAGCGTCAGCAAGACCGTCTTTCCTTCCACACCAAACTGGTCCTTATGAAAGGTGGGATCGATAAATTGCAAATCAGGGACGCCGTGTGGGATTAAATCGATCTTGCCGGGCGAGACGCCGTATACTTCTTTCAATAACTTTCGTCCCCGTTCGGCCATGACGATGAAGCGATTCGAGAGTACATCGAGTTGTTCCATGACCGAGCGCTGTGACTCGTTAGGTTCTCGTAGCACCGTATGAAGCGTCGTGACCACCGGCATATGCACATCGCGCAGCAAAGCCAGCAAATGACTTCCGGCCGGACCGCCATATATCCCGAACTCGTGCTGGACCGAGACGACCTCGACGTTGTTAATATTCAAGAAATCGGCGGCACGCCGGTAGGAGTCGAGTTCCTTCTCATCAATCTCGAAACGGATGCGCGTGGAATAATCGTAACCTTCCGGACGATCATTAACTGCTCCAACGATGCATTCGCAATCCGGATACTCAGCTGCAACTGCCTCGCAAATGTCCGTCGTGAACGTTGCAATGCCGCATTGCCGTGGCATGTAGTCGCCCAGGAAGGCGACCCGATGGATCTTAGGTGCAGTCACGACACGGCAACTGCCTCATATCGCCAATGGTTCCTTGTTTTCGGTAGTATTTGAAAATCTGTTTAAATCGCTCACGTCGCCTGTTAAAGGCCGCCTCGGTTTCGGGCAACCAAAGTCGAAACGGTGTGGGCTGAAACGCCCGTCTAATGTCTCTCACCAAGTACTATCGCATGCTTTCAGCGAATACCGGCACAATTTCTCAGAGACCTGGTGAAATGCAGGCAGACTCCTATCGCTCATTCAATTCGCCCCGTGGGAGTTACCGCCTTGTATGTCTTTACCTCTATCGCCCACGGCTTGCCGGTGGAACGATGCCGTTCATGCGGAGATATTCGACCAGTTGGCCGTAGTGATCGAAGCAATGAGCTGGGGCAAATGTTGCCAGGAACAGGCGGGTGGTTGGTTTGCCACTACCTGATTTAATTGGTTCGACCAGATTCGAGCTGGTAAGAGTCGCAACGGCTTTGTGGCCGAATGCGAAGGAGTCTTTCAAATACTTAATGATGTCGGCTTTGGCTGTCATGGTGTCCGGGCCTTTACCGTCATTGACGTTGTCAGGTGGTTTTTCGCCGGTGATCGGCGACCAGATCAGATAGTTGGACGCGGCGATATGCTTCAGTTGCTGGCCAAACGTGCGCACACCTTTGTAGTCGCTCCCGGGCACGTTCAGTTTGTCCGGAGAAAAATCGAACTTGTTATCCGGCATCGCCTCGGCCGCTTCGACGACTTCTTTCTCGACAATACTGATCTCGTGATCGATCGCCGACGCGATAGTAGGTGTAGTTGAGGGTGACGCCGATGCCCCGGCCGCAGGAGAGCCGTGAGTGGTCTGCGCAAAAGCCGATGCGGTGACGAGAGACAATGCTGCTGTTAATAGTAAAGGCGTGAGTTTCATAGATTTGTTTTGGTTAGAGGACGAAAGACTTGTTCGCGCGATTAGCAAGTAGAGATCGGGCACCCGCGGCAACGCCCGCGGCTACAGTCCAAGCCGCAGTCAGCCCGCCCCGGCAGGTGAACTTTAGCGGCTACAGCGCGGATTTGCGTGGTATCGGGAACTCGGACGCCGGATGGAAAGCGCCAAAGCTCAACGGGGTCTTAAAAACGCGCTCGTATTGCGCCGTCGAGACAAGGTATCAAGAGTCGGAAGGGCAATGAAATTAAAAGCACCTGACGACCCAGCTGCGACTGTCCTCTGGCCAATGAATTGGTTTTCAGCTATTTGTTTCGCGGCATTTCTGACAATCTTCTACCCGTCAACCGGAGTCGCTAAGAGCGCCGCCCGCGAATTGAACGCCACGGAAGAATGGGTCGTCACTCAGGCAATGGCTGGGGAAATCGCCGATCTATCCAAGCAATTCCCTGACGAAGAAAAAGACAAACGAAAACTCAGCGCGCATTTTCTAGAAGAGTTACTCACAGGCGCGCTGCCCGGTATCAAGCTGCATCGACACGGTGTGCGAATCATGGGCGCAACCATTGACGAGCCGATCGACCTCGAAAATGCGCAGATCCCGTGCGAGGTCTGGCTCGAGCATTGCCAATTCAATGCCAGCGCGAATTTCAACGGTACGAGTTCCGCGGGGACCATTTCATTCGAGAACAGCACGTTTAAAACAGACGCCGGCTTTAACAGCATGAAAGCCGGACGCGCCGTTTTCAACGAGGCGGTGTTCGAAGGACCGGTGGACTTCGTCGCGGCAAACATCACCGGCAATTTCGAAGCGGATGGAGCAAAATTTCAAAATAGGGAAAAGACCGCCGACTTTGGCAGCATGAAAGTCGGCGGCTATGCCTCCATTAAGAGCGCAGTCTTCGACGGGCCGGCGGAGTTTGGCTCGGCAGATATCGCCAGCAATTTCAACGCCCAGGGCGCCAGGTTTCAGAACAAAGAAAAGGACGCCAACTTCAGCACCATGAAAGTGGGCGGTGACGCCTCTTTCAATAATGCGGTGTTCGAAGGGCCGGTAAGTTTCATCCTGGCAGACGTCGCCGGTAATTTCACTGGATACGAAACAAGGTTTCAGAACGAGGAAAAGGGAGTTAACTTCGGCAGTTTAAAAGTCCGTGGCTACGCTTTTTTCCTGAGCGGTGCGGTGTTCAAAGGACCGGCAGACTTCGGCTCAGCGAACATCGCCAGTACTTTCGCCGCGCCCGGCGCGAAGTTTCAGAACACGGAAAAGCAAGCCAACTTCGGAGGCATGAAGGTCGGAGGGTACGCGCTTTTGAACGATGCGGTGTTTGAAGGACCGGTGAATTTTGGCCTGGCGGAGATCGCCACCGCTCTCTCAGCAAATCAGGCAAAGTTTAACAACAAAGACAAGGAAGCTACCTTCAGCAGCATGAAAGTCGGAGGCCACGCCTTTTTCAACGATGCGGTGTTCGAAGGACCGGCGAATTTCGTTCTGGCGGAGATAGCCGGGGCTATCCATTTCAACGAGGCAAAGTTTCAGAACAAGGAAAGCGTAGCCAGTTTTAACAGCATGAAAGTCAAAGGCGACGCCTTCTTCCAAAATGCGACATTCGAAGGGCCGGTGAATCTGGTCTCGGCAGATGTCGCCGGCAATTTGGAAGCGCACGGCGCCAGGTTTCAGAACAAGGCAGAGATCGCCAACTTCGGAGGGATGAAAGTCGGAGGCTACGCCGTTTTCAGCGAGGCCGTGTTCGAAGGGCCAGTCAACTTCGTCGGGGCAGAAGTCGCCGGTAATTTCGCAGCGGGAAAGACAGAGTTTAAGAACAAAGAAAAAGAAGCCGGCTTCAGCGCCATCAAACTAGGAGGCTACGCCTTTCTCAACGATGCGGTGTTCGAAGGACCGGTCAACTTCAACTATGCCGACTTTGCCTGGCTTGATCTGTCGAAGACCGTTTTGCCAAAGGTCGCGGCCAAATTCCACATGCAGGGGATGAACTACAAATACATTCGTGCGGCTTCGAACGAACCCGAGTCGCACAGAGCGCTTTTAGACCTGGCGAACCAGTCGGCTTACAGCGCTGATGTGTACAATCATCTCGAAGAATTTTTTCTGCGACAAGGTTATCGTGACGATGCCGATCGCGCTTTTATCGAGGGAAAACGTCGCGAACGAAAAGAGAACCTTCACGGCTTGAGCTGGGTTGGCAGTTCCCTGCTCGATTGGCTTGTCGGCTATGGACGTCGTCCGTGGCAGGCCGGCATTCCTTGCGCAGCTTTGATCGCATTAGGCTGCGTTCTTTTCTCCCCCAAAAAAATGGAACCGCAAAAACCGGACGACACTCCCCGGGTTTACAGTCGCTTCTGGTACAGCCTCGGCCTGTTCCTTCCCTTTGTAGATCTCCAGGCGGATAAAGTGTGGAAGCCAAAGGCCGATCAGACTTTTCTACGAAATTATATGCGTGTGCACATAATCCTGGGATGGATTCTGGTTCCCCTCGTTCTTGCCGCGCTAACGGGTCTCATTAAATAAAATGCGATGAGTCAGTTCTCGCTTTTGAAAGCCTGATCCACGTAATATTTTCTTTCCCGAAAAGAGTCGATGAAGCAATGGGCGAGATCGTGTCTAAACACTGCCGGCTTGTGCTCAGGCGTCCGATTTATGGTGTCGCCTTATGGCTTGCGTGATGCGTTTTGCCGTTTGGTCCGTCGATCTCCTTACAATACGCAATGCAGTGTCCGGTAGGCCGACTAATGTCCGACTCAACATCAAGTCTCCAGCTTGTTTCAATTGTTTCACCGAACTTATCGGAGTCGACCTCTACCGGTCGTATGGTTAACACCCGGGTTGTTGGGTCGCATTCCTCCACCAACCTCTCGCTTTCGTACACGGGGAAATGATCGTGGAGCAGGCAGATCCCAAAGCGCGAAAGTTTTCCGTGTTTTTGCAAGACACCCTTGAGCTCCCGAAAACACGGTTCATCCTCGCTCGGACGCGGCGCGACATGATCGATGTTCTTTAAACCGGCATAAGCAATTGCAGTTTCCATACGCGCAGCCTAAACAAAATTGAAACTGCATTGCAAGGATGCAGGAATTTGGAGAACACCTGCAATATAGTCTTCCGGCTAAATGAAGACGGCTCGCCCGCCACGGCGGGAGGCTTTGCCGTGGCTACAGAAAAATCGGCGGCGGAGGCCGCCGCTAGAGTGATCTGTCGCTGATTACGCAGACACAGATTTTACTTCGTTGGTCGCACCTGCATGGCTTGAAACGCCTGCCAGGCATTCCATGCGCGATCCCAATTTTGTTTCTTAGCCCAGCACTGAGCTTCCAAGAAATGAAAATAGGGCGGTGAGTTCGGATGTTCACTGAAATGCCCGACGGTAACAAGCGCTTCATCGACTCGACCATTCTGCATCTGCGCGCGATAAAGTTCGTAGCCAACGCTGGAGTTCTCAGGCGCGGCGCGAAAGCGCGCTGCCAAATCCTGGAGAGACAAATTACCGGTCACTCGCGGAAAGGCGACCGGTTCGCCGTATCGCTGAGTCAATTCGTAGGCGGCACGAAAATCGCCTTTGCTGGCTTTGTATTTTGCCATCCCAAGCCAGGCATACCCAAGCCACTCGGGGTGCTGTTCAACGGCGCGGGAAATCTCCTCAGGGTCGCCGCGTTCGGACCAGAACGCGAAGAGTGCGAGTTTTTCTGTTTCGCTGAACGATTCCAAGCTCGGGTTCTTTTTTAATAATTGCGCGAAAACGCGATTGGAAGGGCCGTCGGACAGCCGGTCGAGATAAGGCAGCGTTAAATCGTGCTCGCTAAGGCCAACCTCCTCCAGAAACGGACTGACTTCCGGATTGGTGAGCGAAGCGTCGCTCAGCATGCTTGCATAGATTTCCGGTCGCAGGGGTCCGGCCCTGCGCAGCGCCTCGCGCCAGGCTGTCACAACTAATGCCGGGTGAGACGGCAGCCAGGCAGTTCCTTCGGCCAGCGGAACTTCATAACCAATCGGCTCCAGAAAGCGCGCCCTGCGAAAATCATCAGTCGCGTTCGCGGTCTGATTGACTGCGACCTCCGCGACAGCACGGGTGAGGTATAATTGCCAATCGAGCGGCGCCCATTGAAGTGCACCAGTTGTGAGTGCGATTGTTTCACTGAAATTGCGCTCTCGATCGGCTACTGCCGATAATTGCTTTGCGCTGGAAACGCCGACAGAACCGGGAAGAAGTCTCTCACCGCCGGCAGCAACAACCAATGCCAGGCCCGTCCCAAGTAATACCAATCCAAGAAAGCGAAACAAGATCGGCGTCCAGGGGCTGGTCTTTAAACAGAGCGGGCGATGCAGTGAGAGTCCAAGCAAAAATATCGCCGCAAACGCGGTTCCCACCTGGTGTCCTGAAACATCGATTATCCCATCGATCGCTAACAGGAGCACGGCGATTACGGCGGCGAGACGATAACCCTGGTTAGTTCCCGCACGCAGGGGACGAATTCGCTTCACGAGCAGCGCGATACCAACGATCGTTAGTAATACCGCCGGCCAGCCGAGTTCCGCCCAGAGCCAAAGCCAGTCGCTTTCCGGGTGCAATGCGCGTCGGGCGCCAGAAGAAGCACCACCAAAAATTGCGAAGATCGATTCGAAATTTCCGAAACCGATCCCGCACCAGGGCGAACCACGAATGAGTCGAAACGTTTCATGAGAAACGCGCGACCAGGAATCCAGCGAGACGCCGCTCAAATCGTGAAAATGAAATCGCTGGAATATCTGTCGATCAAAAAGCAGCAGACCGGTGACCAGCAGCAGAAGGACAGAGAGTCCCAGCGCAAGCGGCGAGGGAGTGGGTTGGCGGAACGCAAAGACGCCAAGCCAAATCGCGCTTCCCAGGAGGAGGATTACGATTCCGGAGAGCGAGGAACTTAACGCCGTCGCTACCACGATCACGGCGAAAGCGAGAATCCAGATGACCCACCATTTTCTTCGCCTGCGAAGATCATCCTGGGCACAGGCAAGGATCATGATCCCAGCGAGTCCGAAAAGATCTCCACTCTGATTTCGATTTGCGAATGGACCGAAATTTCCCTCGTTCTGCCAGAACAGTGGCGCAGTGTGCTCCCAGTAAAACGCGATACAAATTGCGGCCAGAAGTAGAATTCCACTGGTAAACAAGCGGAGTTGAAAGCGTGCCTCGCGAAGCTCGAGCTCTTGCGCGGAAACGGCATAAAGCCAGCTCAGTCCCGCAGCAAAGCTAAGTAGATAAGTCAGCGTGATCCACGGCTGCGGAGTGAGTGTGGATGGAAAGTGAATTCTCAAATCATTCACAAGCGTCGCCCGCCACTGTGGTTGGAAAAACCAGCTGGCTGGAAGAAAGGCGACTGCAGCCAGTATGAACAGAGTTAGAATTACGAAGTTCGTGATTGCGCCGAGCGAAAACCGAGGCGGTCGCAGCAGTAGAAGTAGCCCGAGAAGCGTGACAACAACTCCTTCTTCCCATTTTTGAGTGGAGCCGCCCAAAAAGCAGGCCAGCACAGGCAGCGACGCAATAGTCGCGTTGGCTATCCAACGGATAGCCGCGCCGGCATTTTCGTTCTCGTTCGATTGAGATTGCTGCATGTCAGTGCGCATCAACCAGGGGAAACTGTCATGATTTGAAAATCGCTTTTAGGTGACCGCTCAGAGGCAAGGAACGTATCACGGCGTTCACGTTTATCACTGGACGCAAAAGATCTGGCTTGAATTAGATGTTCTACCAACCCGCCTACGACTTTCGCTCAGACAGCTCACCCGCCACGGCGGGCAGGCTTTGCCGTGGCTACAGAATGCGTTGATCCGATGTGACTATGAGACGTTTAACCGGTTGATCTTTGACGAGTCCGTCCACGATCTCCGGGACATCCGCGACGGTGACGCGTCCATAAAAGAAATGATCGGGTTCGACTAAAACCGTCACACCTGTCTCGCATTGATCGAGACAGCTCGATGTACAGACACGCGCCTCAAGCTTTGCGAGCCCGCGCGCGGCGATTTCTTCTTTCAACGCTCTGTGCACTTCTTCCGAGTCTTTAGACGCGCAGCATCCTTTCGGATTGTCGTCGGCGCGACGATTGATGCAGACGAAGAGATAGCGCTTGCGTTGCACGGGAGATGAGAGTCGAAGACGCCGAGCCGGACGTCAAAGAACAAAAAAAATGAGCCGATTTTCGATCCGTTGTTGCATTACAGATTATGAAACAACTTTATTTCTCAAAAAGAAAACTCCAGCTTGTGCCAGCGGCAATCATTTTTGCAGCCCTGCCAATTTCCGTCACACTGTCTGTGCAAAGCGCCATAGTCTTCCTGAAATCATCGCACACGAGAAATTGAGGCCGGCACTGACCCCGATGGAGGTGTAAACCCGGCCATCTCGGATGAGCGGTACGGTCCCAAACAGCGCACGAAGAGAGAATTCTAGTATCAATCCGGTTGTGGTGCGAAATGCTGTAAAGGTGTGGGAAGGCATCGACGCGCGGGGCGATGATCTCTGGCTGGACGCCTCGGCACGAGATGCGTTAGGCTTCGCCGTTATGGCGAGGGTTCGCACCGAGACGCCCACGCCGTCCTCCGCGGCGCCGTTGGCCCCGGCCCTTGTGCATGAGGCGAATCATGCCGAGCGCAACGATGCCGCCGCGATTAGCAAGATGATGCCGGCGGTCTACGAAGACTTGCGTCGTCTGGCCGCGACCTTTCTGCGGGGCGAACGGACCGCTCACACTCTTCAGCGGACTGCGCTCGTGCATGAGGCTTTCCTTCGCCTGATTGGCGAGGAAAATCTTGTCTGGCAAAATCGTAGTCACTTTATCGGAATCTTCGCACGGGTCATGCGGCAGACGCTGACTAACTACGCGGTCGCGCGACACCGTTTGAAACGCGGCGGCTCAGATCCTCTGAGACTTACCCTCGAATTTTACGATAGCCGCAAAATTGATGTGACTGCGCTCGACCAAGCGTTGCAGGCGCTGCAAGCTCTGGACGAGCGACAGGCGCGCATCGTCGAACTGCGGTTTTTCGCCGGGCTGACGGTCGAGGAAACAGCCGAGTTACTGGAAATTTCTCCGGCCACAGTGAAGCGGGACTGGACCCTGGCGAAAATTTGGCTGCAACGAGAACTATCTTCGAATTAAAGGATTCAAATTCTCCGTGTCCACAAAAACTACCCGATTCCGGCAGGGGAACATCGATTCGCAACGTTGGGATCGCTTGAAAACCATTCTGGGCGAAGCGTTGGAACAAAACTCTTCAGCGGCCCGGATTGCCATGGTGGAAAGACGCTGTGGTCAAGATACGGATTTGCTCGAAGAAGCCGAGTCGCTACTGGCCGAAGCGGAGGCGCTTCTTAAGGAGTGCACCGACAGCTTCGAGGATTGCGCCCAGAACGCAGCTTCCACTTTCTGGCAGGAGGGGCCCTCCCGCGGCGGGGAGCGCGTAGGCGCGTATGTGATCGTACGTGAACTCGGCCGCGGCGGGATGGGCACAGTTTTCCTGGCAGAGCGCGCTGATGGTCAATTTGAAAAACAAGTTGCGATCAAGATACTGAATCGAGGCGCCGATACGGCTGAGATCCTGCGCCGTTTTCGGGCGGAACGCCAGATCCTGGCCAAGCTCGATCATCCAAATATCGCGCGACTGCTCGATGCGGGAACAACCAACGATGGTTTGCCCTACTTCATCATGGACTACATTGTCGGCGCGCCGGTGACTCGATTTGCAATCGCGCAAAAGCTGTCGACGCGTCAACGACTGGAGCTCTTTTTGAAGGTCTGCGACGCGGTGGAATTTGCGCATCGGAATCTGATTGTTCATCGCGACATCAAGCCGAGCAACATTCTGGCGAACGCCGAAGGGAAACCGAAGCTGCTCGATTTCGGTATCGCCACGCTCCTGGCGAAAGACGAAGACGCGGCGCGATCGACAACCGAGACGCAGCAGCATCTGACGCCCACCTGCGCTTCGCCAGAACAGGCGAAAGGAGATCCGATAACAGTCGCGACTGATATTTACTCGTTAGGTGCGCTGCTGTATGAAATGTTGAGCGACCAAAAACCCCACCGGTTTTCCACAGCCCGTCCCACGCGTGAGGAACTGGCCCTGGTGGTGGGTGAGCAAGTTCCGTCGCCGCCCAGCTCGGTTGCTTGTGATGCGCAAACCGCGCGGCTGTTGCGCGGTGATCTCGACGCGATCGTCCTGTTCGCGATGCGCAAGGAACCCAAGATGCGTTATCCGACAGTGGCGCATCTCGCGGCTGATATCCGCCGCCATCTCGCGCGAAAGCCTGTTGTCGCGCGTTGCCCTACTCTTGGTTATCGCGCGAAGTGTCTGGTCAACCGGAATGGATCGCGTCTCGTGACGAGCACGGCTGTTGTGATTGTGCTGGCCGGAGTTCTGTTCGCGTTTTGGGCTCGATCTCAGCAAAATGCCGGTGAGGCGGCGGCAATCGCGCAAAAAAGTATTGCCGTGCTGCCGTTTGAAAATCTGAGTAGCGATCCAGATAATGCATATTTCGCGGAGGCCATTCAGGATGAAATCCTGGCACGGCTTTCCAAGATCGCGGACCTAAAAGTCATCTCACGGACTTCCACCCAGAAATACAAAAGCGCACCGGATAATCTGCGCGAGATCGCGAAGCAACTCGGGGTTGCAAACATCCTTGAAGGCAGCGTGCAAAAAGCGGCCGATCACGTGCGAGTCAATGTGCAGTTGATTAACGCGCTGAACGACGCCCATCTCTGGGGAGACATTTACGACCGCAAGCTGACTGACATTTTTGCTGTAGAGAGCGACATTGCCAAAACGATCGCTGACACGCTGCAGGCAGAGTTGACCGGTGCGGAGAAACAGTTGATCGCAGCCCAGCCGACGAGCGACACCGCAGCCTACGAGCTTTATCTCAAAGGCCGATTGCTCTGGGGAAAACGCAGCGGCGACAATATCCCGAAGG
>DASXMV010000015.1:0-3197 GCA_036495465.1 Candidatus Udaeobacter sp.
TCGTACTCCGAAAGCGACTCGAATGCATCGGGAATGCCGGTGCGTGGAAAACGTTCGAACACTTTCAGGCGATAACCTTTCAACCCGGTATCGTGGCCCACCCAAAACGGTGAGTTGACTGAGAGCGCGTAAATATGCGGCAAAAAGTAGCGTACCTGATTCATCACGTGGATGGCGCTTTCGCGATCAGGCACTCCGACATGAACATGTAACCCAAAAATCAGATTTGCGCGCGCAAGCAGCTGCATGTCTTCGATAATTTGTTTGTAACGTTCGCCTTCGGTGATGTGCTGATTGCGCCAATGGGAAAATGGATGGGTGCCGACTGACGCTACTTTTAATCCACTGCGCCCGGCCAGCTCAGCCAGTCGGCTGCGCAACTCGATCACATGCGCTCGCGCGCAACCGATCGAATCGCAAACCTCGGTGCCCAGTTCCACCACAGACTGATGCATCTCGGGCTTAATCTGTTCTTTGAGGAGGATCTTCCCGCCTTCGAGAATTTCATGAATATGCGACCGCAACTCACGCGTTTCCGGATCAATGATAGCGAACTCCTCTTCGATACCGAGGGTAAATGTGTGCTCCTTGGCGCTCATCGAGGGGGCCAAATGTCTGCCAAAAAGGGCGCTCTGTCATCCCGGGTTGCGAAAAGACGGAAAGATCTCACAGAAGTTGTCAGATCATCAGGGCCCAGGTGTAAACGCCAGGTCGCCGGGGGGTAAATGCGGCGTTCAGATCAGGTCGCTTAGCGAGCGTCTCGTCACTGCCGCTTGAAGAAATTTGCCCCAGCTTAAATTGTCGCGGCCCGCAACGTGTTCGCGCGCTTTACGGATCGCCATTTCCGAAACCGCTTCGACAACCCATTCAAAATTTGCCTGACCCACCGAGGCCGCTTCGGCATCTGGTGCGGGGTTACAAAAATCTATCGCGAGCGGCACGCCGTCGCGCATGGCGAACTCTACTGTGTTCAAATCATAGCCGAGAAATTGGTTCAACCGCAGAACACCTTCCTCGACTTTCTGTAGAATTTCCTTCGGCGCATCCCACTCAGTTTGATATCGCAGGTGGTAAGGATGGCGCGGTTCGTATGGCATGATCCGCACATGCCTTTGGTCGATCGAGTAACACCGGAAGTACATTTCGAACTTCACTTCTTCCTGCAACATCATCACCAACTCCCCGGTCTCATTGTAGGCGCGAAAAAATTCCTCCGGATTGTGGAGTCGATAAACATTCTTCCAGCCGCCACCGGCGAATGGCTTGAAGAACGCTGGCCAGCCGACGTAACTGAAAATTGCTTCCCAATTGAGCGGGTATTCGAGATTACGAAATGATTTGTCGTTGGTGTCGGTGGGCGGTTGATTTGATGGAAGTAACACTGTGCGCGGGACGGCGACACCAATCTTTGTCGCCAGCGCATTGTTGAAGAATTTTTCATCGGCGCTCCACCAGAAAGGATTGTTCACCACGGCGGTGCCGGTGAGTGCAGCGTTCTTGAGCCAGGCGCGATAGAACGGGACGTCCTGTGAGATGCGGTCGATGACGACGTCATAACCGCATGGTTCGCCCTGGATCACCCTGTCGATTTTGACGAATTCCGCGACGATGTCTTTGCCGCCGGTTTTTTGATTTACCCTCTGGACAAACGCCGGAGGAAAGCTGTGTTCCTGGCCAAAAAGTATTCCGATTTTTTTCATAATTTAGCTAAGTGTCAGTTGGAGCGAAGCCGGGGCGAAGTCGAGATATCTCTGAAAACTTCAAACCTTTGCAAGAGAGATACCGACTTCGCTCGATGCGATAACAGGAAATCGAGGTGGCGGACTCTCATTGAAGCCGGGAGCTTAAGCCGGCCGCTCCGCAAAACGCGCAATCAAGCAGTTTTAACGATTTTGTCCAGAGCGAGAGTTTGAATCCCTTTGCCGCAATTATAAGATAAACCATGGTCAAGAAACTGCTGCATACGCGCTATCGGGTCCACGACTTGGAGAAAACGGTCTCGTTCTATAAAGACGTTTTGGGACTGGAAGAACTTCGGCGACACACATCCGGTCGCGGATCGCAGCTCGTGTTCTTAAAAGCGCCCCATGGTGATGTGGAGATCGAGATCTGTAAATTTGATGAGAGCGGTCCCGTAACGGTTGGCCCCGACCTTACGCATCTGGCCTTTGAAGTGGAGAATCTGGAAGAATTTGCCAAACGCGCGGAGGCAAAAGGTTATCCGCTATCCGATGGCCCGCATTCGAGCGGCACGGGTAAGATTGCATTCATCGATGCCCCGGAAGGCTACGAGATTGAACTGATCGAGCACGGACGGTAATCTTAAGCACAAAACTGCCATTTGCGGTCGACGCTTGCGCCGGTAAAAGTTGTGTCGCTAATTCCCGACGCATGAAATTGTCACGCCACTGGCTCTGGGTCCTTTGCGTCCTTATTCTGGCATCAGGTCCTAGTGCCTGGGGCCAGGACGCGGCTGACGCTGAGGCAGTGCGACCGGCTGGGGTCTCCGGGCAAGTCCGCAAAGCGAAAGCGGTTAAAGGAAAAGAAAAGCTCGCCAAGTCGAACTCGTCTGATGACGAACAAGATGCCGATGCCGAGCCAAGTTCGACCCGCAAAGCAAAGAGTTCGAAATCGAGTCATACCCGATCACACCGCGCGCGCGCAAAGTCGCAGGAAGCAACGGAAACAATCCCTGCGCCGACCGAATTCACACCTGAGGGCATACCGAAGACCACCGCAGCTTCAGTGATCGTGGTCGACGCAAATAATGGCAAGATATTGTACGAAAAGAATGCGGATCAGTTCAGGGCCGCAGCAAGTACACAAAAACTACTTACGGCTCTCATTGTGGCCGAGAGCGGCTTCCTTGATCGACAGGTAACTGTGCAACCGACTGATACCAACGCGGATCCAGTGAAGCTGAATATCAAGGCGGGCGAGACTTATCAGCGTATCGATCTTTTGCGCGCATTGCTGGTCAAAAGCCCGAATGACGTGGCTCGATGTTTGGCCCGAGATAATGCAGGCAGCGTCGAAGCGTTTGCGGAAATCATGAACAGACGCGCTCAACAACTTGGGGCCGTGCATTCGCACTTTGTAAATCCAAACGGCTTGCCGATACCTGGCCAGTATTCCACTGCACGCGACCTCTCACTCATCGCGCGCGCTGCTTATGCGAATCCGACAATTCGCTCGAT
>DASXMV010000016.1:0-7567 GCA_036495465.1 Candidatus Udaeobacter sp.
ATCAACATCTTCAATATGTCGCTGCTCGACATTTTGTGCGGAGCGCTGGGAGCGTTTTGTTTCATGATGCTGGTGTTATTGCCGTATTACAAACCACCAGGCAAAGAGACCGATCTTCACAACCAGGAAGTTAAGACGCAGGAGTTGCTCGACGAATTGCAGAAGCTTCGCGCGCGCGCGCAGGATTCATCGGTGGCGCAACAGATGACGCAATTGGCAGAGAAATTGCAGGGACAGTTGCAGCAGCTGCAAGGTCAGCTCAACCAGTTGTCGGCAGAAAACGAACAGCTGAAAAATCAAAATCAGAGTCTGGCCGCAAAAAGCGACAAGCAGGGTCGCCTGCTTGACATGCGTCGCCCGTTTGTCGTGACGTCGCTAACTTATCCTTCTCAGGAGTTGGATGTTTATCTCGACAGCGACACCGTCAGCGGAAATAAACAATCAAATCCGCCATTCGATCCAACTAAGGCGCATCATTCAAATTTCTTCACGGGTGACATCACTACTTATTCGGCAGAACATGGCTTCGCGAGTTGGGTAATTCGAGACGCGCCGCTCAGCTCACATTACAAGCTTTACGTCAAGGTCCCACCACCCATCGGAGAGGTGAATTCTCCCACGACCATTACGGTGGCAACCGCAGTGTTTGGCGACAGTTGGCATCTAGACCTGCCGAATGTGACGCTGAGTCCAGAGCGATTTTGGACTCTGGTGGGTACCTTTTCGCAGACATCGGAAGGAAAACCCGCATTTCAAGAAGCCACGCAAGCCGAACGCGATGCTGAGTGGAGTAAGTTATCGAAATCGTCTCCGCCACCGCAGGCGAAACCAACGTTTACGGCTGGGCCGGCGATGCCTTTCCCGGTCGGAACAGCGCAGCCCAACGGTACACCGCTGTCAGTTGAACAGCGCCGCGCGCTCCTCGAAAAATTAGAAAAGGAGCGCGGGGTCCGGCAACAACACCAGTCACCGTCGCCTGGAATGTCTCCCTCACAATCGCCATGACCAGCCGTGTGCGTTGCAGTTGCGGGCGTGTTTACGACCCTGCGAAACATACAACCTGCCCTGAGTGTGGCGCAGAGTCGGCGGTCGAATCAGTTGTCGTAGCGGAGAAGATCAAACCGCCCCTGCCGTCCGATCTCGATCGCGACCGCGGAGGAGACGGTACCACCGATGCGGTGCGGCTCGTTAAGCCTTTCAAGCCGGTGCCATGGAAAATTTATGCTGGCGTCGCGGCGGTTCTAGTTTTGGGCTCGGTTTGGCTAGTCGCCCGCGGCAAACCGCACGATCACCCGGCGCAGCCAAAACCAGATGTGGCTCAGGTATCGTCAGAACCGTCACAACAGCCCTCTCCAGCTCCGACAAAACCGGAAGACGGCAAACCCTGGCAAGCGAACGTTGATGTTTCACCCACACCCGAGGCTTCCGCCGCACCGTCACTCACGCCGCCAGTTGGCTTTCAGGACCCTCGCCTCGTTGGGGCATGGGAAACCAAAGGCCCATGGCCGCCCGGCTCGGGTCAAATACAGACGGTGCATTGGACGATTGAAGCAGATGGACATTTCACTTTTTCCGGACCTTGGACTGATGCGGGAACCATTACTGCCATCGACGGCAGGATGCAATGGTTCTCCAACAACGCTGCTCAGCCGGCGGATCTCACGTACCAGTTCAATGGCGACCTGCTTGCCACGCATGGGCCGCTTGGCGACGCATGGTGGTGGCGAGCCAAACGTTCGACCCAGCAATCAAGGCGTTCTACCCAACGAGAGAAATCAAGAACGTACGTCGCGCCGGATGACGCCGCGAAACGTGAGATTCTCCGAAGAATGTTCCGTCATTTTCCATGACGGAAAAGGTAGGTGCTGCTACTTGACCCGTCCTGGTTTCTTCAACGATAGGGATGGCCTGGCTCGGAATAACCGTTTTTGAGTTGCGTGAATACAGGTGACGCACCCAATCAGATGGAGCAGATTGTGGCGTGCACAAGGTTGCTGGCAGCACCGTAGATTGGAACGCGCTTCGCGGGGATTTCCCCATTCTGCGGGAACAAGCGCACGGCCACCCTTTAATCTACTTCGATAACGCCGCGACCTCACAAAAACCGCGGGCAGTGATTGAGGCGCTTCAGCACTTCTACGAGCATGAGAACGCAAATGTTCATCGCGGCCTGCACACTCTGAGCTCGCGCGCGACAGAAGCGTACGAAAAAGCGCGTCAGCGCGTTGCAACTTACATCGGTGCAGCGAGCGCAGACGAAATTGTTTTTACACGCGGAACTACAGAGAGCATTAATCTGGTAGCCCAGGCATGGGGCGGAAAATTTATTCGGGAAGGGGACGTCATCCTTCTGACGGAGATGGAGCACCACAGCAACCTTGTGCCGTGGCAATTGCTAGCGGAACGAACCGGAGCGCGGTTGCGTTTTGTGACAGTTCTCGATGACGGGACTTTGGATCTGGAAAAGCTGCCTTCGTTACTGACATCGGAGGTAAAACTGTTTGCATTTACCCATATCTCCAACTCGCTGGGTACAATTAATCGGGTGGCCGAGTTATGTGAGAAAGCGCACGCTGTCGGCGCGCTGACGCTCGTGGACGCCGCACAGAGCGTCGGACATTTGCCCCTCGATGTGCAGACGTTAGGCTGCGACTTCCTGGCGTTCTCCGGACACAAAATGTGTGGACCGACCGGCATTGGAGCGTTGTATACCCGAAAGGAGATTTTAGACTCCATGCCACCGTGGCACGGTGGCGGGGAAATGATCGTGAGCGTGGCTTTGGAAAAGAGCACGTTTAAGAAGGCTCCACATCGATTCGAAGCCGGCACACCAAATATCGCCGGAGCAATCGGGCTTGCCGCGGCTGCTGATTATCTCGATCGAATCGGGCGCCCTGCAATTTTCGAACACGACTCGCAGCTGGCGCGCTACGCATTTGATGGTCTCCAGGAATTGCCGGGGACGCGCGTTTTTGGACCATCCGAAGACCGCGGCGCTTTGGTCGGATTTGTCATGGATGCGGCGCATCCGCATGATCTTACGACATTCGCCGACCAATATGGGCTGGCGTTGCGGGGCGGGCATCATTGCAATCAGCCGTTGATGCGACGCTTCGGTGTGCCTGGGACGACCCGTGCCAGTTTCTACTTTTACAACACTATCGATGAAATCGATCGAATGATTGAAATCTTGCAGAAGGCCGCGCGTTTCTTTTCATGATTCCAGAAATCGAAGAGCTATATCAGGAAGTCATTCTCGATCATTCGCGTCGTCCGCGAAATTTTGGAGAGCTTTCCGATGCCACAGTTCGTGTGCATGGTGATAATCCGGCCTGCGGCGATGAAATTCATGTCGCAGTCAAATTCGATACCGACGGTGGTTTACAAGATATCAAGTTTACCGGGCGCGGATGCGCCATCAGCCAGGCCTCCGCCTCTTTGATGACGATGAAGCTGAAGGGGAAAACTCGGCCGGAAGCGACGCAGATGCTCCGGGCATTCCACGATCTGGTGACAAAAGACGCAAGCGAACCACCTAAAACGCTGGGCGATCTCCGCGTGATGAAGGGCGTGCGAAATTTTCCGCAGCGTGTTAAGTGTGCCATGCTCCCGTGGCGTGCTGTGGAGCAAGCGTTCGAACAGGGCACAGGCGAATCGACTGTTTCAACCGAGCCGGCGTAATCGCTTGTAAGAGGAACGTATGCTCTACATGGTGATCGAACGCTTCAAAGACGCTCCTGCGATTTATCAACGGCTGCGCGAAAAAGGCCGGCTGATGCCGGAAGGACTCGAATACGTCTCGAGTTGGATTGATAGGGATCTAAAAACGTGCTGGCAAGTGATGAGCACGGAAGACGAATCGATTTTCCAGCGTTGGATCGATAATTGGAAAGATTTGGCGGATTTCGAGATCGTGCCCGTTCGCACATCGGTGGAAGTGCGAGAACTGATGGACAGACAGGGATAGAGGAGCAAATCCGCGCACTTGGGCCTAGCTAATGCTCAGTACTTGAGTTTTTTCGGCTAAGCCCGACACCGTCCCTTCATTTGACCGCCCTAACCGATCCGGTCACGCTTCGTGCAAAGCGATGCTGGCACCTACCCAGGTTCTTTCGACGTTGAAATCGACGCCCATCATCTTGCCCTGACTCATTCTTACAAGGTTATTGACCAGAGTAGGATCACGATCCTCGTCCGGCCAGACGAACATCATGCGAATTTCTGCCTTCGATTTCTGGCCGTCGACCGTAACCACAAACGGTGCGTAATCGACTTTCCTCTGTAAAATCCATTCATGGGGATTTTCCAATTCAGCGATTTTTTGCCGCGTTGGGTCCATATTCACACCATGACCCGCAAACGAAAAGAGCGGCTTTAAAACATAATCGCCAACGTTTTCGTTGGCAGGGAACTCATCGGCAAAAAAAGCCGGTGAGGTGTGCTCGGTTTTCAAAAACGGCAACGAATGTTTGCTAATCCGGAAATACCAGTTCGGATGGCCGACCCATGTAACATCAAGGTCATCTTGAAACTGGAACGGCAGATTCAAATCTGGCCGGCGAATCAGCTCGTCAAAAATTACCCGGTTGTAAATCCGCTCGATGCGTACCTCACGTCCATCTCGATCGTAAAACAACTGTCGGCCACGCTTCTTGATTTTGGTCACGCAAACCGGGCGAATACCAAGAAGTGTTTCTGTTGCAGCGAAATCGATTCGCGTTTTTTGCTTTTCGGGTTGGATCTCCAGGAGAACCACACTTTCCGGAGCCGAATCGGCGATGATTGTGCGTCGTAACAATTCAAGATACGCATCGTCCTTTATCCCACCAAATGATGAGGTCCAGTTGCGCGGAATCACGGGATAGACCTTGCGAATGCAATCCAGCAACAAAAGCTGAAATCCAAACAAGCTTGGGAAAGCTTGCAATTCGATCAAGCGTGGGACGAGCTGGTTTCCCTGTTCGCAAATCGCGAAATCGACAACGAGAAAATTTGGATGACCCGATTCGTTTGGGACTTGGAACGCTTTCGGAACCGCGAGCGCTGCCTGCTTCATGAACTCCGCCGTGCGCGTAGCGTCGACGATTGCGTTTGCGCCACGGGTTACACTATCGGTAAACGCCTGAGTTAAGAAGACCGGTGTTTCAGAGATTCGAAAATCCGCCGGCCATTTCTCGGTTTCATTTACGCATCGTACCAAAGTTGCGTATTTCTCCGGCGTGAAATCAGCGTTGAACCGGGCGCGTAATTCGGGGTCCATTTCGTTGAATGACAAACAAAAACTACTCGCGGCAACGCGACTACAGCGAAATCAGATCAGGAATTTTCCGTCCCGCATCACTTGTTCGCCGTCGAACCAGATGTCGAAATTCCGGCCGACACAATCGATATGGGTCTTGGAAATCCAGTTTGCGCCGGTGTGCTCGGCATAAGGATGGCCAAAGGCGATATGGATCCCGGGAATCTTCTCGTCTTGCAAAATGTTGCCGATGATATGTGTGCAAGCCGTGTTCGTTCCGATAGCAAACTCGCCAACGCGATCGCTATTTTCGTCGGTGCTGGTGTACGTGCGAAAAGCATCGCGCAGATCCTTGTTCTCCGATTTCAGCGAGCGGATACGATTATTCTCCACTTCGATGGTGAGCGGGCTGGATTCGAGGTCGCCAAAGCGTTCGCAGAGATAGTCACCGACCACTCCGTCAACCACAAAGACGCCGTTTGTATTCATCGGCGAGGTGAAAATTTCACCTCCGGGTAGGTTTCCCCATTTGTCTTTCATGATAATTCCGCTGGTTTTAAGCCATCTCAATTTAGGCGAGAGCTCGGCTTCAAACTCGGTGCCATGCGGTGTTTTGCAGGTGATCCGTTCAGCTTTGCGTGCGCGCTCGACCAGCCGTTCACTCAGTTCGTCTACTTTCACAAAATCGGCGCGCATACCTTCGAGCATGATTTGTCGATTAATGTTCACCATATGGGCATGGCGGATCTTGTGCTTGTTGACGACAGCCGTCATTTGCGTCCGGGAAGGAAGCTCGCCTGGCTGCGTTTGAGCAGCGAAGATCGACACCTGCGAGCGGGCCAGATCGTTCAGAATAAGCTCCGGCATGTACTTCAATGGACGGGGAGCATGATTTTCCAGCACAAACAAGCTGTAATCCGAACCGACTTGTTCCACTTCTCTTTGCAGCGCGGCCGCGATTTCGCGGGTCGCGGCGTCCGTGATGATGGTGATTCGCTCCTGCGGTTTTAACCGAAGGCAGACATTGATCGCATTGCGCGCGCCGGGAAGTAACTCCGGATCGATTGGATGATGGTAGGCGCGGTCGGGCATATAAAAGTTTTCAGAATTACGCTGAAATCAGGAGCTGGCAAATTTCCTCTTCGCCGCATTGACATTACGATACACACGAATAGTGAGTTTTCGACGAAGAGACTGTGTGACTTTATCGAACTGATTTTGCGTCAAGGCCGTAAAGTGGTCATTTTCACGGCAGGCACTATGAAATTGCAAATTCGATCGGTGATTTTTTTCGGGACCATTCTGGTAGTCTTAGGACTCTGGAACGGGATGGCTTTCGGCAACGAACAGCAGCCGGCGCTTTCATTTCAAGTGTCGAAGGGCGACGATCCCAAGGCCGAAAAACTGGCCGGCGAACTAGCTTCCCTTTCGCCGAGAGTAAATCGTGACGAAGCAAAGCTACTGGCGGATTGTGCCTTCGTCACTGTAAGCAAGCTCAGGCGAGAATACCGAATGTTTGGCACGCCGATCTTCAACAACTTCCTCATTTATCATGGCTTGAGGAAACGCGGCTACTGCTACCAATGGTCGGAGGACTTGCTTCTTGCTCTCGACAAACTGAATCTTAAGAGCCTTGAGGTGCGCTGGGGAGAACATGATCCAAACACCTGGCGCGAGAATAATTGCCTGGTGGTGACTGCCAAAGGCCAGCCATTCAATCGCGGAATCATGCTGGAGTGCTGGAGCCATCTGGGACATCTCGACTTCGGTCCGGTTGCGTCAAGCTGGGAGCTTTACGTCGAGAATAGCGCGTACGCGCACCGTGTCCGCGACAGAGCATCAGGTTCAAAGATTTCCGAGCACAATCATCGGGTCGCTTTTCAGAGAAGCAATGTGGCGAAGGAAAAAGCTGGTGAGTGAAATGCCGTTCCGACGCGCCGCGACCAGATGAGCTTGGGTTGCAGAAATTTGTTGTGCGAACGGCAATGCGGCTACAAGGTCGCTGCGCGATGAGCACGTTCGCGCGTCCGATAAATCACGGACGAATCTTTGTCGCGACATGCATTGGTGCCGCATTTCTCTGGGCACTCGCTCTAAGTGCTTCACCACGACTACACCAACGCGTCCACCCCGATGCGGGCCAGGTCGAGCATAGTTGTGCAATTACGGCGATCGCGTCCGGCAGCTACGATTACACCCCTCATCCGCCACTGATCAGCGCACCATTTCTTGTCTTTCAATTTTCAAAAATTCCTGGGTTGAATCCTCTCTGGGTTCAATCGCTATTTCTTGGCGCATCCATTTTCGAGCATGCGCCGCCCGCCCGCG
>DASXMV010000017.1:0-17876 GCA_036495465.1 Candidatus Udaeobacter sp.
GTATCCACATCAACGATCCTACGGTCGTCAATGCCTGGGCAACGGACGCCATCGGCGGCGGTATTTGGTGGCATGGTGGTGTCGCCAGCGATGGCACTAACATGTTCGTAATCACGGGTAACACATTTGGAACCAACCAGGTCTGGGGAGGTGGTGAAGCAGTCATTCGTTTGCAACCGGGTCCGATTTTTAGTGACTACTGGGCACCGACTAACTGGTTCAATCTCGATCAAGGTGATACTGATCTCGGTGGTGTCAGTGCCACTCTCGTTGATGTCCCGGGTGCTACGCCTTCTCAGTTGGTGCTGGCATTGGGAAAGGATAGCAAGGCTTACTTGCTAAACCGGAATGGTCTGGGCGGCATCTCGCCCCCCTTGGCTTCCGCAAACCTTCCGACCGCGGTGAGGGGGCAATCAGCCGCCACTTATCGTACTGGTCTCGGAACATATTTTGCTTTTCATACTGAGAACAACGCCGTTGCCGCTTACAAAGTAACTGCCACAAATCCGCCGACGATCGTGGCTGCCTGGAGCATGAGCCAGACTGGGTTGGGATCGATCTTCGTTAGTTCGACGGATGGCACAAGCAACGTGATTGTTTGGGCCGCCGGCGGCGGAGGCGACCAGCGGTTGCATGGTTATGATGGCGATACCGGCACGGTAATCTACAGTGGTGGGGGGCCTAACGAAATGATGACCGGGACACGCAAGTGGAACACAGGCATTGTCGCTCGCGGTCGCATTTATTACCCCGCCGACAACAAAATTTATGCTTTCGTAACTCCAGTTGGCGAACCGACTCCAACGCCCACACCGACACCGACTGCATCCCCATCGCCTACCGCCATCCCGAGGGTGACACCACGGCCGCGCCCGACTCCACGCTTGCGTCCAACTCCGCGCTAGCGCGGAACCTAACGCGGGAATCAGGCGCAGCAGCCCGTCTTTTCGTAGCGCAATACCGCCGGTGACACCGAAACGGCGGTGCGAGACATCATCACATTTCAAAGTCGCTCGGGATTGAGATTGCATCGAACTCTTTGGGCGCTTCAGTAATAGGCAGCACACGAAAAACAAACAGTCCCCGCTCCAAAAAAGGCTTGACCCAATCGGCCCAGCCATCTACAAACGGCGTTTTCCTGCACGCTTGACGCTCCACGAGACAAAACATCTCTCTGGCGTTCCCAAAGACGGGAGCGCGCGGCCGCGTTTCAATATCCCAGGAACATGCGCCACAAATTCCACCGAAATTAGAAATGAAAAAAAATCCTTATACCCATTCGGCATTCTTTAATCTGCGGGTGTTAGTCGGCCTGCTCTTTTGCTTTTCCGGCACGTTACTCGCGCTTTTCGGATCTGGCGTTTTCAGCAGCGGGGAGGCCGAGCAAAAGGAGCGATACATGCCAGTTCCTGGTCAGCGACCCGAAAGCGAGGGCGCGGATCTTGGACGCCTGGAACTATATTGGAACGATCGTTTGACGTATCCTACGGGTCGTTTTGATCCGCGATGGTTGCGTGCGGCTGCTGCTCAACATGCCCGCCTGCCGACGGGCGTCCCAGCAGGAGTGCCCCGATTTCTCAATCCCAAAAGTCCGCTCTCGTTCGGGGGCACCGGCTTTGTCGCGCTTGGACCGCAACCTGAACGGATGACCGGCTGCTCAGGTTGTTTTAATTACACCACGACCGAGGGACGTGTTAATGCCATGGTGGCCGATCCAACCACAACCGTGAATGGCAGTATTGTGGCTTACCTTGGATCCGTCGGTGGCGGCGTATGGAAAACGACGAATTGTTGCAGTGACTCCACTACCTGGAATGTGGTAACCGACGACCCACTCATTTCCACGACGTCAATCGATACTGTTACGATCGATCCAAACGACCATAACACCGTTTATGCCGGCACAGGGGATCTGAATTACGGTTCCTTTGCCATGGGTAGCCAGGGTATCCTCAAGTCCACTGATGCTGGGGGTAGCTGGACTGTGCTCGGTGCTGACGTTTTTGGTATGATGTTCCCAACGCCGGTAGGACAGTTTCCTCAGTATAACGCTGTTGGCAAAGTTCGCGTCGATCCCAATGACGGTAACAAGGTTGCTGCTGGAGCGAAGACCGGTCTCTATTTTTCCTATGACGGTGGGGTTAACTGGAGTGGCCCATGTACCACTAACGCCTTTAGTGATCAGCGTCAGGACATAACAGGCTTGGAACTAAGTGACATGGGCGCGGGCGTCACCCGTATCCTGATTGCTGTGGGTGTGAGAGGTTTTGCCACGACCGTGCAATTCGATCTGGGTTCGAATGGTGCAAACGGTCTCTACACCGCCACAATGGGATCAAGTGGGTGTCCCACCTTCACATCAATTGCCAGCAACGCTAACGGGTTCGTCTTTGGTACTGCTGTTACTGGTAGTGCTTACGCAACAGGGGCCCCAATGAATGCCGGCAGTGGCTCGGCCTTTGTTGATATTAACACGGGCGATCAGCTGGGCCGGCTCGAAATCGCTGTAGCCCCGAGTAACCCGAATTACATCTATGCCCAGGGGCAATCCATTGTGGCTAATAGCAACGGTGGCTGTGGTAACACTAATGGATGTCAGATTGGCGCCTGGGCTTCAACTGACGCCGGCACGACCTGGACATTCATGGAGGGATCGCAGGGTGGCGCGCTTAGAGATTGTCAGGGCGGAGTAGCCGACTATCCCCAGAACTGGTACGACGAGGGGATCGTCGTGGATCCAAATGATCCTGAACGCATCTTTTTCGACACTTTCGACGTTTGGTTCGCAACGCGCACTGGAACGACCTGGAACGATACCACGTGCGGCTATTCTTACAGTACCCCGGCAGGTCCTGTGCATGTGGATCAACATGCTTTGGCGTTCCTTCCAGGTTCCTCCAGCATTTTGCTGATCGGCAATGATGGTGGCGCCCATGCCACCACCAATGCGGACGTAACAAACTCCACCACCGATCCGACCTGGTTCAACATGGATACAGGCTTAAACACAATCGAGTTTTATTCAGGTGACATCAGCGGAAACTTCGCTAACTCCGCATCTCCACAAGCCAACGGCGGCGCACAGGATAACGGATCTAGCTCGGTTACCTTTACCGGCACGCCAACCGGCCCGGTCCAATGGCAACTCGGAGTGGGTGGGGATGGGTTTTACGCGCGGATTGATCCCGTAGGGACAGGATCCAGCTTGCGTTTCTGGCAGGGCAACAACAGCGGTTCCCTTCATCGCTGCGTGATGAACTGCACCAATCAGAATGCCCCGTGGAGTGGAAGAGTATCGGGTGGCTGGAGCGGCGATACGCAATCATTCACTCTGCCATATGACCTTTTCCATGGCGGGATCCCAGGCGGCGATGACTGTCCGGCTGCGGGCGTTCCCGGCGGCTGCGGCCATCTCGTGGCCGGTACAACTAGAGTGTGGGAGACAATTAATGGCGGCAACGCCGCTTTCAGTTCAGCTGATTGGTACGTAACGAATAACCCCATAACGCAGAACATGACCAAACAAACGCTGGGGAACCGTTCGTTCATCAATCAGGTCAAGTACTCACCGAAATATCAAAGTGTTGCTATCGTGGGTACAAACGATGGTAACGCGTGGATCGGTTTTAACCTTGGCACAGGCACGGCCAGCCAGGCGAACTGGGTAAATGTTACCGGAAGCAACACGGTGTTACCCAACCGCCCTGTGATGGGTATTGCGCTTGATCCATCTGTGTCAGCCGCGAATCTACCGGTCGGGTACGCTGGTATCGGAGGCTTCAATGCTAACACGCCAACCACGCCGGGCCACGTATACCAGGTAACATGCGCCGCCAATTGCGCCTCTTTCACATGGGTAGACAAAACCGGAGATCTGCCGGACATTCCCGTGGACAGCATCATTGTTAATCCCAATCAACCACAACAGGTTTTCGCTGGCACTGACTGGGGTGTTTACTTTACCGATGACATAACAGTGGCATCGCCTACCTGGCAGCGCTTCGAGGACGGTATTTCGCACGCGATGGTATGGGATATGCAAATTGACCGGGGAAGCACCACACTCTCAGTTTGGACGCGCAGTCGCGGTGCGTACGTCTTTCCGTTGCCAGGCACCGGGCCGACTCCCACTCCAACGCCTACGCCGAGTGTAACGCCGACGCCAACACCTACAGCCACACCTACCGTTACGCCAACTGCGACGCCTACAGTTACGCCTTCAATTCCACCGACACCTACTCCAACTGCGACACCGAGAGCCACACCGAGACCGCGCCCAACGCCTCACCCTCGCCCAACGCCACGGTAACAATTGCTGATTGGTGACTTTTGATCAGTGCTTAGTTGTAGCCGGGGGGGTCGCTGACCCTGCCCAACGGTAGAGGCGGGCGTGTCGCCTGCATTGCTCCGGGACTCGCAGCCGGCATCCGCCTCAGGCGGACCCCTACAGCTCCTTATCTATTCTCTGTTACTGCAGGCTTAACCACTAATGGACTCGAATTTACACGAATGCGAAAAGCGTTCTCAAACTGAGTGAAAGCCATGTGCTTTATGAATTCGTGTTCATTCGTGTCCATCCGGGGTTAGAGATCGGGCAGCCGGTCCGTCGTACCCGTGATTAACTGGATCGATTCGCCGCATCGGTTTCTCGCGAGTTTGTTCTTCGATGACGTGCGCTACAAGGCCAGGCGTGCGGGCGATCATGAAAATCCCGTTGAATGCCGCGAGATTCATCCCTAAGTCCGCCAGGATGGCGCCTATCGCGCCGTCTACATTGATGGGCAAAGCTTTCTTCGCATCGGCGAACGCTTTTTCAACAGCGCGCGCTGCTTTCATGTACGGGCCATCTACGCCAGCTTCGCGAGCCAGCTCGAAAAGCCGCGCAGTGCGCGGATCTTTAGTGTGATAGCGGTGACCGAATCCCGGCATCCGCTCGCCGCTTTCTCTCATCGCTGCCAGCGTGCGTGTGGCGGCCTCATCCAATGAAATGGATTCACGCGTTGCGCGATCCGCAATGCCCTTCAGTTGCCGGGCGCAATCTTCAATCGCACCGCCATGATGACGATTGATCGACATGATTCCTGCGGCGACCGCCGCACTCAACGCTGCCCCGGTCGATGCGACAGTTCGCGCGGCCAACGCGCTGGGAGGCGTAGCGCCGTGATCGATCGACGCGACCAAGATGGCGTCCATCAAGCGCGCGATCGCGGCCGAGGGGAGTTCGCCTGTTAGAATCAGGTAAACCGCCGCACCAAAGGAGACGCGCCCCATAAGGTTGGCAATATCGTATCCACGCACTCCAACCCGGTTAGGTTCTACCCGCGTGATCGCTGTGTTCCATGTTGCTTTCCGATCGGCTTCGCTCATCAGACTTTGTCCTTTCGCTTGTGCCAGAATCTTTACGACGGCATCTGGCAGCTCGCCAAACGAATCGACCACTGTCGCACCAGCCTCGCTTAATGCTTTCACTTTACCGGCATGCGTGCCGCGCCCGCCTTCAATGATTGCTCCGGCATGGCTGAATCGTGTGCCTTCGCGCGCAGCCTTGCCACCGATATAAGCGATCACCGGCTTGGTAACTTTTTGATCCGTAATTAGCGCAGCTAATTCTTCTTCTTGCGACGAGCCGATTTCACCAAAAATAACAATCGCTTCAGTGAAAGGATCAGCTTCGAACATCAGCGCGGCATCCGGGATCCGAATTCCAAGCACGGCATCGCCACCGATGTGGGCTATGGTTGAAATGCGCACGCCCGCTTGTCCGAGGTAATAACCGGTGCTCGAAGCCATCCCGCCGGAACGGCTGATCACCCCGACTCCCTTTGGGACACCGGGCTTGAACCATTGGCGCGCACTCTCCGCGCGGCCTCCGATCATGCCGACTACTGCTTTGCCCGGGCTCAATACACCAAGAGTATTGGGCCCAAGAAACATTGCGCCACTTGCTTTGGCGACTGCTGCAATTTCCATGGCGTCCCAAACAGGCACACGATCAGGCACCAGCACGGTGAGTTTGATTCCCGCTTCAATCGCCGAAATTGCAGCTTCCTTTACACCTCCCGCGGGGACAAAGAGTACAGAAATGTCAATGTCACCTAACGAGTTCACCGCTTCCTGTGGCGTGTTAAACACAGGCACACCCAGAACATTTTGACCGCCTTTGCCGGGCGTAACACCGGCGACTACATTGGTTCCGTACTCGCGCATCAGCCTTGTGCGCGCCCGCCCTTCGCGCCCAGTGATCCCTTGCACCAGAACGCGCTTTTTCTCGTCGATTAGAATTGCCATTTAGTGCGCGCCTCCGATCAATTCATTCAATCCGGGAATATCGAGTTCCAAATAGAAGCCTTCAATTCCAGCAAGGCGACACTCGACGTCACAGGCCAGCAATTCGGAATCTTTGGTGGCAAATTCTTCATCGGATAGCAACGGTGCTGGTACGCCCTCACGGTCCACAATCAATCCGCCGGAATGCGTTTCAATAGCACTGCGGATTTGTGGCCATTGGTTAGCGTCGATCCAAACGCTCCCGTTTTTGACGGGCAAGGAAACAACAGAGGAATCTTTGATGAAATGCGGCGCACGCGGTACGCGCGGTTTCCATTTTGTGCCGCCGGCAACTTCCACCAGGTCAGCAAAGCGTGTGGCGATTGCGGCTGGTGTGTCCGCCTTGCGATACCCTTCGAGCGGAGCGCGAAGCAGCTTGGACATCCGATGTAAAATGTCCACTGCTCGATCTTCCGTGTTCCCCCCAAGACGGATCACAGCGGGAATATTAAGGTCGAGTTCCCAAAAAGCCTTGGCCAACCCATAGGCGGACCAATATTGCTCCTGACTGGCAACGCCGGAACCCGAGCCGAAATATCCGACCAGATCGGGCTGGGCCAATATGATTCGCGCGGCACGGTACACCTTGGATGCGGATGGATTGCCGCTGGTATCGGTAAAGTTAGCAATCGTGAATCCTGCATTCACAATCGCGTCCATCGACATCATCGAGCCCCCACCGCCGGCGCCATGAAAACCGGCTAGCCCCTTGGAATTTTTAGGAGCCGCGGTCGCCAACTGGGCAAAATAAAATGTACCCCGATGGTCGTTTTGCTCGACTGCGTAGGCGACGCGTTCGAGCGCTGTTGGCGGATGATCGAACTCCCGCGCGATTTCTATTTCCAGTTCGGAATGACGTGCTACCGCGTAATCGTCGATTGTGATTCGGCAATCTGCGGCAACGAACTCACCGCTCCTAGTTAGCACCAGAGGATTGATTTCCAATGACCGCGCTTCCACGCTACGGGCTGCGTTAAATAATTTCCGAATCGAATCCCCCAGTTGCGTTGCATGCTTTGGCGAGAGTCCAGACGAAGTAACAGCTTCGTTCACGGTTGATTCGAGAGGACCGCGATTCACATCGCAGGCAATGCCTCGGGCGGACGCGGCGCGTTCCTCGATGCCTGTGCCGCCTCCAGCGGCGAAGATGATCACCGGCGCGCGCGCGGCGCCATCAATGGCGAACGAAAGAAAAAACTCGCGATCAATGTCGATCTTTTCCTCAACCAGCACAGCTTCGACTGGAAATTGGCCGACTTTCATCGAGAGCATTCGGGTTGCGTTGGCGCGCACATCGTCTGTTTTTTTTGCGAATGCGACCCCGCCAATGCCGGCGCGGCCTGTTGTCCACGCTTGAATCTTGATAACGACTTCGTCGCCTAATTCCGTTGCCGCGGCCATTGCCTCCTCCGGCGTTCGAGCCGTTCGTCCCCGTGGAATTTTGAATCCGTTCGCGGCGAGAATCGCTTTGCCTTGATATTCGTGGAGTCGTGCCATGTCAGATTGTGTCGCGCGACTTTAGCGAGATTTTTGGGGCGCGCACGCGTCCGGTGTCCTACCGGTTCTAACGCTGAGAGTCGCGCACGCTATCCGCCGACGGCCTGGTAATGCCCGAGCCCGCGTTTCCACATGAAGTTCGCCGATGCCCATGCGAGAAAAAGCCAGCCAGTCTGGATCACCAGGGCTTGCACAAGCTCGCCTCCTTTCAATCGCCCGAGAAAAATCGCGATTGGACAAAACAGCTCGTAATAAAATGGCAGCCATTTCATCACGGCCTGCACGGCGGTTGGCATGATATCGATTGGGAACATCTGGCCGCCGAGGAAATATTCGAACGAGTAAACAATGAAAACGATGGTGGAAATTTCCAGAACCCAAAATGCCATCATCGCCAGGCTGTAAGTGACGAAGAATTGAATAAAGGCCGCCATCAATATCGATACCGTTGCCAACACATAAGTCAGCGGATCGGCGGGCAGCACGATATAATCGCGGAAATAGATAAAGATTAGCGCGATCGGTGGAAGAGTGACGAAGGTGTAAACGAGACGACCGCTCAAAAAAATGCTGAGCCGGTACGCGAGATAACTCATCGGCTTGGTGAGAAGCGCATTGATCTGGCCTTCGCGGATATCAGCAGCGATCTGCCATTCATCCTCTGTTGGCGTAACCAGGTTGCTGACCAGGACCGTGAGCAAATAATAATAAATCATCGATCCATAATCATAGCCGTGCAGTCCGCCGCCCCGCTCCTTAAACACCGCGCTCCAAAGAAACACCGTGCCAGCCAGCGGAATCAGGCCAAACAGCGCGCGCAGAAAATAATTCCAGCGGTAAACAAACGTGTTCTGCAATCCGATGTTGAAGACCGAGAGGTATTTTTCGATTCTTCCTGTAGTCATGCTCGAGTTAGTGCAACGCGGTCAGGATAATCTGGTGGTCAGCTGCACTGCGAGATTGATGGCGGCAATCATGCTGTCGGGAGAGGCGATTCCTTTGCCCGCAATTTCGAAGGCGGTGCCGTGATCGGGACTGGTGCGAGGAAAAGGAAGACCAAGCGTTACGTTCACCCCTTCGTGAAAAGCGTGAAGTTTTAGCGGGATCAATCCCTGATCGTGATACATGCAGAGTATCCCATCGAATTCGCCCCCTATTGCGCGGTGAAAAACTGTGTCGGGAGAGTGTGGCCCTGTTATTTCGGTCCGACCCGAACCGGCTTTTTTTGAACTTTGAATTTCGGATTCCAAAGCCGCGATGGCAGGGCTGATGATTTCGATTTCTTCCCGGCCAAGCTTCCCGGATTCGCCAGCGTGCGGATTCAGTCCTGCCACCGCAATTCGCGGCGCAGTGATGGATCGCGAACAAAGAAAATCTGCAAGCAACAGACCAACCCGGACAATCTCCGTTTGATTGAGCGCGCCCGTGACTTTGCCTAATGGAAGATGCGCGGTGACAAGCGCGACTGTAATTTTCCCACCGGTTAGACACATCGCGAAATTTTTGATGCCGCAGCGTTCAGCAAAAAATTCTGTTTGTCCCGGGAACCGGAAACCAATTTCGTACATCCGCGCCTTGTGAACAGGTCCTGTTACGACCGCATCGAGCTCACCCCGACGAGCTAACGTGATCGCTTCTTCCAGCGCAGCAGCAGCAGCCCGCGCAGTTTCCGGTGTCGGTTTTCCAGGCTGACAATCCGGATATCTGCCGATGATTCTGTATTCGGCTGATTTTGGAACCCGGTCAGACTTGAGAGCGAGATCGGCAATTTCCGGCCCGATCCCGGCGCAATCGCCAAGGGTTATCCCGATGCGTGGTCGCATCGCGCATTTTCGTCAACTCTGCATGACCAGGCAAACCCGATTGAATCTATCGAAAATGATCTGGATTCGGATTGTCCCGTTTTTCCGGCGAACTCGGGATTGATTTTTCCCGCACTTTAAAGAAAACTGCTTCCCGGTATGCAGCAGGTTACCGCCTTCTCAACTCCGCAAAGCGTACCTGCTGTGCCGGCGACTGCGCGAAAGCCGGGCTTGTGGATTTTGGACAGCTGGCGCGATCTGGTTCTCTACGTCTGCACGCCTCTCCTAATCGTGCCGATCTTTCTGGTGGCACAAGCGCGTTGGAGCGCACAAGACATTTATCTTTTCGTCGCCGCATTTGGCGCGATGGGTCATCACTTGCCCGGAATGATTCGCGCCTATGGGGATCGCGCGTTGTTCGAGCGTTTCAAGTGGCGTTTTCTTTTTGCACCGGCTTTTTTGGTGCTGGTTTGCGTGGCGTTTTCCATCTGGAATCTCCAAGGCATTGTGCTGGTCGCTTTTGTCTGGGGCGTTTGGCACGGCATGATGCAAACCTACGGATTCTGCCGGATCTACGATGCCAAGGTCGGTTCGTTTGCCCAGCTGACACGCCGTTTGGATTTCGCGTTGTGCGGGATCTGGTTCGCCACGGCCGTCCTTCTTTCGCCGCAGCGAATGACTGACACCTTAGAAACGTATTATTCCGCCGGTGGACCTTTCATCCCACCTACGCTCTTGCGAACGGCACAGCAGGGGTTGCTAACGATTGCAATCGCCGTTGCGGGATTGTTCCTGGCAAATTATGTCCGGTCGTGGGTGCGCGGACAGCGACCAAGCCCGGTGAAGCTGGTGCTTCTCATTACCAGCATTTCTTTTTGGTGGTACTGCAACAACATCGTCGCCAGCGTGCTGGTGGGCGTAGCGTTGTTCGAGGTGTTTCACGATGTCCAGTATCTGTCGCTGGTTTGGATTTATAATCGGAAGCGGGTCGAGTCAGACAGTTCCATCGGTGGATTCATGCGTTTCGTGTTTCGACGCAGTGGGTCGCTCGTCGGTATTTATGTTGGGTTGATCTTCGCGTACGGAGCCCTCGGCTATTTCAAATCGAGTGTTGGGGTTGACTCGGTCAAAACCGTGCTCACAGGCGTTGTGACTGCTTCCGCGTTGCTGCATTTTTATTACGACGGATTCATTTGGAAGGTGCGCGAGAAATCCACGCGGCAATCGCTCGGCATCAGTGGCGGCACAGCCGATGTTTCATTGGGTGGTTTTTTGCCAGGATGGGCGTTGCACGGGGCGAAATGGGCAGCTGCGTTTGTCATTCCATTGGGAGCGCTTTGGCTTGGGCAAACACACACAGCGAGGAGTGACCTTGATCGTGTTGCCATGATCGCTGCTGATCTTCCAACCAGTGCGCGTGCTCAAGTTAATCATGCCACCGCGTTGCAGGACGCCGGCCAAGCCGATGAAGCGGCCGGGGCTTTCTCTAATGCGCTGCGCCTCAATCCTGATTCGGCGAAGGCACATGCAGGTCTCGCAACAATTCTTATGGGCAAAGGAGAATTGGACGAGGCGCACAAACATTATGAAGTGGCGCTAAAGACGGAACCTGACAACGCCGAGTACCACTCGGGTTACGCTTATCTGCTGGAGCAAATGGGCCACGACGATCAAGCTGCAACGGAATGCGAAGCGGCCGTCCGGCTGGCGCCAAAGTCTGCCCAGGCCCACCACAGCTACGGCGCTTTTCTGGAAAAACATGGCAAGCTGGACGAGGCCGCCACTCAGTACCAAGAGGCGGTCCGCGCTGATCCTCGTCTTGTTGATGCTCAAATAGATCTGGGCACTGCTCTTTTCGAGAAAGGTGATTTGTCACAAGCGAAAGCTCACTTACAAGCGGCATCGGCGCTCGATCCCAAGCTTGCTCAACCACATAATTATCTGGGAAAGATTTTCATGCGGGAAGGCAACATTCCCGGCGCAATTGCGCAGTTCGAAGAAGCGTTACGTCTGCATCCCGATTTTCCGGAGGCTGAGGAAAACCTGCGAACAGCCAGGGCAAGCGATGGCAGTTCGTTGACACTGTCGCCCAGGTAATTTGTGGTCACCGGCTTGAGGCCGGTCCACCGCGCGTTTTCTCTTCGGACTAAATGAACGGTCCGCAGGGCCGTGGCTATACTGGCCTCAACGGATAAGAATCACCGCGGCGGCTGCGATAAAAAATCATCAAATCGACCAGCTTGAATCTGCGAGAGAAGCTGGCGGAACGGTTCCCGGGTGATCATACATCCACGCGCGACTTCCACGTCGTCGTTGGGGCGGCCCAATGAATCGAAAACCTTTTGATATGCGGGACGATCACAGCGACGGAGGCCTACTAGAATGTAAAGCTTGCCCGCTGGCGTTGCATGAGCGAGGGCACTTTGTAACTGCTGCGAAGCATCGGATTGCTGAAGTACGGCTCGCAAATTTCGTTCGCCTTCGGACGTGATTCCGGCGACGCCAACGCCGCCGAATGCGAACATTTTTGCCGAGGCCAGATCACGCACGGTTGCGTTGTCGGATGCGGCTGCTACTGAAACACCAGGCTGCGCGAGCATTGTTGCCACAACCAGGCCCAGAACGAACGTTTTTCCATAGCCGACAGCAGCGCGATTGTCCATCTAATGAAAATTAGACAAACATTCGCACTCGCGGCGAACATTTTCTCGCAGATCTTCTAAACTAGAAAGTCCGGATATAAGCCTTTTCGCGCAGCGTTGCGATCCAACGATCCTGAATTTGCTCGGCTTCGTCCTGGATTAGTTTCTTCTCGATATCGCCGCGGGCTTCGGCCAGCGATTTGGTGGTGCCGCCACGCTTATCCTCGACCTTCAAGATGTAGTAATTGCCCGCGTAATCGATGATGCTGCTGATTCTGCCGATCGGCATATTGAAGGCGAATTTTTCCAGTGCGGGCGCCAATGTGTTGCGTCCGATCCAGCCCCAGTCGCCGCCGTTATCTTTGGTGCTGTCCTCCGAGTAAATTTGCGCTGTCTGTTCAAACTCGCCGCCGCTGGCAAGTTTGCCTAACACTTCCTCGGCCAGCGATTTTTGGGCTTCGGCGTTTCCGGTGTCTTTTTGGCCCGAGATCATGATCAGCCGCAACTTGATCTCCTCCTTGGCACTAAATTCGTCGCGATGCTTCCTGTAGTAGTCTTCAATTTTCGTCGGCGAGGCAATCATTTGCGTCTTCACGTTATGGCTGCGCATCGCTTGAACCATGATCCTTTCCAACTCCTTTTCTTTGAACTCGCCCAGCGAATAATTCTGCGCTTCGAGGGTTTTGATAAACGTTTGGCGGTCCCCGCCAAAATTCTCGCGAATGATGTCGTGCACTCGCTGATCCACAACGTGATCTGGAATCTGGTAGCTTTCCTTTTTGAACGCCTGGATGATCAAGCGGCGATCGATCAAATCTTTCAGAGCCAGTTGCCGCACCTCCTTGGTCTTGGTTTCCAATTCCTGGCCAGTTACCTGCGACCGCAGCAGTCTTTCCCTGGGAGCGGACAACTGACGCACTTGCGAGTATGTGATCACGTCACCGTTTACAATCGCAGCGATGCCGTCCACCTGTTGAGGCTCCTGGGCAAATGCAGCGCAACAAATGGGCAACAAAGGAAGCCCAAAAACTGCCAGTAAGGCGACGGCAAATGGGCGCACGAAATTTCTCATAATTTCTTAGTTAGTTCCAAAATCTCCCCGAGGTGTTGATCGATTTTGGTTGCAACTAAACGGGGGAATTTGCCCGCTACAAGTATAAAATCTCCGCGTCGTGTTAGCATCAACTTTCGTTCACGCACCTCAACACGGCTGATCCCTGACCTTGCCGCGGCGAGCTTGATTTTGGTGAGGCTGAACAAATTGTCAACTGCCGGTGGAAAGGGGCCAAATCGGTCCCTCCAATCGCGTCGTAGTCGATCTAGCTGCTCGTGCGTGGCGATTTCGGCCACATCGCGATATGCTCGGATTCGCAGGCTGGGGTCGCTGACATAAGCAATTGGAATGAAGGCAGGGATGCGCTGAGGCAGGGAAGGGTCTCCGAGCAGGTTGGCAGGCTTCGCGTCAACGTGCTTTTCTCGTGGTGCGATATACTCGCCTTCATTTGTAGCAACAAAATCCAGCTTCAAATCGACATCGAGACGAAACCGGGCCTTTTGACCTTTGAGTTGCGCCACAGCCTGTTTGAGCAACTGACAATATAAGTCGAACCCGATCGCCACAATATGCCCGCTTTGGGCCGTGCCCAGGATGCTGCCCGCGCCGCGAATCTCCAGATCGCGCATGGCAATGCGAAAACCGGCACCGAGCGAGCTGTATTGTTTGATAGCACTAATCCGTTTCCGCGCCGCGCCAACCGTCATCATTTCACGCGGGAGAAGCAGATAAGCGTACGCCTTATGTTCGGCGCGGCCAACGCGTCCGCGCAACTGATACAGGTCTGCGAGACCAAACTGGTCCGCTCGATCAATAATGATCGTGTTGGCATTGGGTATGTCGAGGCCGCTTTCGATGATTGTGGTGCAAACAAGCACGTCGGTTTTGCCGGCAATGAATCGCGCCATGACTGCTTCGAGTTCGTCGGCGTCCATCTGTCCGTGACCGATTTCAACTCTGGCCCTCGGACAGAGATCGACAATCCGGTCCCGCACGCGTTCGATTGTGGCCACGCGATTGTGCAGAAAAAATACCTGTCCTTGCCGTTCCAGTTCCCGATCAATCGCGGCACGAATGAGTCGCTCATCGTAAGCAGACACTACTGTTTCCACAGGCAAGCGGTTTAGCGGAGGCGTCTCGATCGTGGACATGTCTTTTACGCCTACGAGCGAAAGATAAAGTGTGCGTGGAATCGGCGTAGCCGAGAGCGTTAACACATCGACCAACTTGAACAGTTCTTTGAATTTTTCTTTGTGCAGTACTCCGAAACGCTGTTCCTCGTCGATCACGACCAGGCCGAGATCTTTGAACACCACATCGCCCGAGATGAGGCGATGAGTGCCAACGACGATGTCTACGCCGCCTTCGCGCAGAAGCCGCAGCACCTTTTTCTGCTCGGATTGCGAGCGAAACCGACTGAGCATTTCGATCCGAACGGGGTAATCGAGCATTCGTTGACGGAACACCTCGAAATGTTGCTGGGCGAGGATGGTTGTCGGCGCAAGGACGACTACTTGTCTGCCGTCCATTACCGCTTTGAAGGCGGCGCGTACCGCGACTTCGGTTTTTCCAAAACCGACGTCGCCGCAGATGAGGCGATCCATCGGCCGAGGTCGTTCCATGTCGATTTTTGTATCAACGATGGCCTTTTTTTGATCTGGGGTTTCGCGAAACGGGAAAGAATGTTCAAATTCCATCTGCCATTTTGTGTCCGGGCCGAATGCGTGGCCCGGGTGCGTTTCACGCTGCGCCTGGACCGTTAGCATTTTCCCGGCGTAATCAAAAATAGAAGCGGCGGCCTTAACTTTCGCGTTGGCCCACCTGCCGTCCCCGAGCGAGCTGAGTTGTGGCGATTTCTTGCCTGCTCCAACGTACCGGGAGACGAGATAAGCTTGCTCGACTGGGACGTAAACCTTCGCTTCATCAGCGAACTCGAGCACCAACACTTCCTGGGCAGGAGCAGCTGATTTGGCGGCAGGCCGAAGGTCGGTGGATGCCGGGCTTGCAGGAGCTGGCCCCTGCGAACCTGGCATTTTTAACAGACCCAGAAAACGCCCGATGCCGTGTTCAAGGTGAACAACCGTGTCGCCCTCGTTCAGCTCACTGAAATCGATTTGGGCGCGATGACGTTCCGCACGTCGCAGATGCCTGCGTCCGTGGGCTGCGAATCGCCCGAACAATTCTGCTGCCGAGAGAACAACGACGTTGGCGGCGGGAAAACAAAAACCGCGGGCAAGAGTTCCTTCGACAAAATCAACGCCTTCGATGCCTTCGCCTATGATCTCGCGAAAGCGTTCAATCTCGCCTTCGGTTTGAAAATAAATGACGACTTTCGAGTTGTTGGCGTGCCATTCTTTTAAGCGCCCGATAAACTGCGCACGTTTAGTCTCGGCGAGCACGAGATCGCCGACCGCAAACTCTCCGACGTCACAATCCTGAAACGCGCCGCTGAAATCCTCCGGGCCGGTTTCGATCCATCCTTCGCTAATCTGGATCTGCCCGTTCGAATCTTCTTCCGGTTCGATATCCATTTTAAGGTCATCCGCGCCGATGTAATCGCGAACATGACCCCCTTGGTCCAGAGCTGCCTGATCAAGCAGAATATCGACTGACCTTAGATCACGCACGGACGTTTGAGTATCGATATCGAACTCGCGCAGCGATTCGATCTGATCTCCGAAGAATTCGAAGCGAAAAGGCAATGACGCCTGCCACGAGTAAAGATCGACAATGCCACCGCGCACGGCGAATTGTCCTCGAGTAGTCACTTGGGCGACGCGTTCATAACCATTGGCCATCAGTTGTTCAAGAAGGAGTTCCATTTGCGCGCTTGCTCCGCGCCGGAGCTGCGTGATCGCCGAGTCGAGCTTGGAGGGCCGTGGCGCAGCTTGATCCAGACTGGCCCGCGTTGCCACCACGGTATGAGGACCGTGGCCCCGCGCAATTTGCATAAGGACTGCCAGCCGCTCGGCTGCAATTTCGGGATCGGGCAAAATATTTTCGACTGCCGCAAACTCTGCCTCCGGCAAAAAAAGCGCGGTTGGCTCCCAGTTAAGGAGACTTTCGTAAAAGAGTTCCTGATAATGAACGCTGGGGCAAAGAATCCAAATCGTGCGACCGACGCCCTTCCGGTCTTCGGTTGCGAGCCGGTGAGATGCGTCGGCGATTATGGCGGCCAGAAACGGCTGGGCCGCCTGGATGACGTGAGAAAACTGTACCGGCCATTGGGCATCTTTTATGCCACGAAGTTTCCCCGCGATCGGTTTGCTCGCCGCGACACGGTCCAGGAGCTGTATGCCGATTGTTTTCTCCACTGCAAAGTTTACGCCAAATTCGTTCAGAGTTATAGCTGGTCTGCGTTCTCGCGGTGCTCGGTGAGCCTCTCGGCTTCGATTTGAGCCGGACTGGCATTTCAGACAAGCCGATGCCTCCAAAGATTTACACAGCCCGGAGGCCTTTCAACGCGTTGACAAGCAACGGCCGCCGAAGTCTTGCAGACGAATTTTACAACGCGCGACCGATAGCTGCGGCGACGGCGCGAAGGCGCGGAACAAGCTCGGCAAAGATCTCCGGCGTAAGCGCCTGGTTGCCATCACTTTTAGCCATTTCCGGAGAATCGTGTACTTCGATCATCAGCGCATCAGCTCCTGCTGCAACTGCGGCGAGACACATCTGCGGGACAAATTCCCGAAGACCAAGGGCGTGTGCAGGATCGACGATGACCGGCAGATGGGTTTTGGACTTCAAGAGCGGAACGGCGCTCAGATCAAGGGTATAACGGGCGGCCGTCTCGAAGGTGCGAATGCCGCGCTCGCAGAGGACGACATTGGGATTGCCCTCGTTGAGGATATACTCGGCGCTCATGATCAAATCATAAATCGTGGCGCTAAAACCGCGCTTTAGAAGCACCGGAAGTCTGCTGCGGCCTACTTCTTTCAAGAGCGAGAAGTTATGCATGTTACGCGTGCCAACTTGAAGACAGTCCGCGTACTTTTCGATCATCGAGAGATCACGCGGATCCATGACCTCGGTCACAACAGGCAAGCCTGTTTCCGCGCGGGCTTCGGCAAGGAAACGAAGTCCCTCTTCTCGTAACCCTTGAAAACTATATGGCGAAGTACGCGGCTTAAAAGCGCCACCTCGCAATATCTTTGCGCCGGATTCTTTTACAATTGAGGCGATCGATTGAATCTGCTCCCGGCTTTCCACCGAACAAGGGCCACAAATGAGAACGACATCTTCGTGATCGCCCATTCGAACGTCGCCGACAACGACTGAAGATGCACCTCGAGAATCGCGCGCTGCAAGTTTGTACGGTTTTAATACGGGGATGATCGCTTCCACGCCCGCCATCCCGGCAATAGGCTTTTCACGAAGCAGCGCCTCGGGTCCAATTACACCGATGATAACGCGAGAAGCGCCGCGGCTAATCTGCGCTTCCAGTCCAAATTCACGCACCCGCGTGATGATCCGCTGGACCTGCTCTTCCGTAGCGTTTGGTTGCGTGATGACGATCATATTTCTGGCAGCGGAATTATCAGAATGACGTTACCC
>DASXMV010000018.1:0-5218 GCA_036495465.1 Candidatus Udaeobacter sp.
TTCCGTTGATTGTTCACCATGCGGCAAATGGGGATTTCGGTCCGTTTCTTGAGCAGGCAATTGGACCGTCGATTCCTGATTTTGTGGCCGACGGAATGTATTTATCCGTCACGTGTACCGAAGACGTCCCATTCATTAAGCCGGAGGAAGCGACGAAGCTGACTGCGGGAAATCCATTCGGGAATTATCGTGTTTTCCAGCAAACGCGGGCCTGTAGCGTGTGGCCGCGTGGCGAGATTCCAGTCGATTTTCTCGATCCTGTCTCCTCAAACGCGCCGGTCCTGATTTTTTCCGGTAACATGGACCCTGTCACTCCACCGAGTTACGGCGAAGAAGTCGCCAAACATCTGCCGAACAGCAGACACATCGTTATTTCCGAAGCTGGTCATGGCGTCGAGGGCCTAAATGATCCGGGATGCATCGATCGAATCGCGCTCGCATTTTTAGATAAAGGCGATACGAAAAATCTCGATGTGAGCTGCGTCGAGAAAATGACTCGGCCACCATTCGTAACCAAGTAACGTCTGTAGCCACGCCCTTGTGGGCTGTCCTTTGCCGTGATTTCGCGGCGACGTGAACCGGCCATAGGCCGGCGGTTACAGCTATCTGCGCCAGTGGCGGAGCACCCGATGGCCGGGAGTCGCGGTCGCGTGCTCGCGAGTGGTCACGATCAATTCGCGGCGCCGGAGGGTTTCAAGCGCAACTTGGACAGCGCTTTTAGAAAGACCGGTGGCATCGGCAAGCGTTCGTAAACTAGCAACGACCGGTTTCCATTTATTCCGCGCGGCCTGGCCGTAGAGATACAGATAAATGAGATAAGCCGCTGGTCTCTGATCGTGGCCAATGAGGTCGCGCATCAGAACGTCCAGAACGTAATCGTCGACCCCAACGGTTTGCTTGAAGCGAGACACTTAACAAGGACGAATTAGCACTATACCGATAAACGGACAGCGGTTTTTTACAAGAAGTGCTCTTCCCATCTGGACGCGAAGAAGTGGATCACATTAGGTTCGGCGCACCATGATCAAACAAATCAAATTCGTTAGCGTCCCGGTCGCGGACCAAAATCGCGCGCTGGATTTTTATACCGACAAACTTGGGTTCACAATCATCACCGACCAGCCGTTCGACGAGAAACAGCGCTGGATCGAATTGCGAATCCCGAAAGCCGACACGCGCGTCGTATTGTTCACTCCCGAGGGTGACGAAAAGCGAATCGGCTCATTCATGAACATGTCGTACACGTGTGACGACATCGACAAGACTTATACCGAGCTGCAGGAGCGCGGTGTGGAATTTGAAGGGCCGCCGCAAAAACAACCCTGGGGCACCTACGCGATGTTCAAGGACAGCGAAGGCAATCGGTTCGTTGTTTCATCCGACTGAACGAGGCGCGGATTGCAGCGGCGGGGAGGCTCCGCTACAAATGCGGAGTGCGCGCGACCGCGTTCGAGTTCGAAAAACGGTTCTGGATCATTTGCGCGATATATTTCGCGGGGTTTTGCCTTTCTAATTTCGACCACGTTCCGTTCACCATTGCGTTGCGGCACCTGGTTGCTCCGTCGATCACCGGCGGAGGACCGGAGGCGAGAATGTTCAGCCGCGTCGTGATCGGAGCCGGTGCGCTGCTTATTTTTCTCGCGGCTGGATTGCGAACCTGGGCGGCGGCGTATTTGCGAACTGCGGTCGTGCACGATACCGCGCAACATTCCGAAGCGTTGGTGGCTGATGGGCCCTTTCGCTACACGCGCAACCCTCTTTATCTGGCAAGTCTCCCGATGGCGGCTGGAATCGGTGTTCTAGCCAGCCGTTCTGGATTTATTTTTTTGGTGCTGGCGAACTGGATTTTTGTTTATCGGCTTATTTTTCGCGAGGAAGGATCGCTGCTGAAAAGCCAGGGCGAATCATATCGCGCGTATTGCCGTGCGGTACCGCGTTTCTGGCCCGCGTTAAAGCCGCGCGTTCCATCCGGGGACCTCCGGCCCGATTGGGGTCAGGCGTTTGCGGGAGAAAGCTTTGTCTGGTTGTTCGGCATAGCCGAGTTATTGATCGCAGCGACTCTGAATCTGCGGATCGGTATCGCCACGTTTTTGCTCGCGTTCGTCGCCCATTTTCTAATCACCGGACACATCCGAAAACAGCGACGCGCCTGACGGTTTCGCAGGTGGCTGTTGGCCGGCTTGGTGCGTGCCTAAAAATGCAAAGAGTCACGACATCGCTGTCGTGACTCTCGCGTGAAATAATCGGAACTGGCCTACTTCTTGCCGGCTCGCGTGTAAGTAATTTCCATTGTTTTCACTTCCTGGCCACCGCGGTTTTCGTACCACTCCAGGGTGTGATGGTTATTGTCGGTGAGTTTAATGACTTCACGGATCGGCGTTTTCATGCCCGGAACAGCTTCGTATTCGCTGTTATAGGTGAATGTTTTTGTCGCGGGATCGTAAGTGCCCTGAGCGAACATGATACCAGTGCCCATGTTGTCGATCCATGAGCCGACGAATTTCTGTTTCGCGTTATCGTAGCCGTCGATTCCATGCCCGACGAAAGTCATCTCCTTTTTCTTGCCGTCGGGACCGGGCATCTCCATTTTGCCGGTCACATCGAGCGTTGAAAAACGGCCGTTCATAATTGATTTGCGTACCGCAGTGCCCTTTGATTCTTCCGGTTTGGCGTTCGGATCCGGGTTCATCCAGAACTTAATGGTGTAAGTCCAGTTGCCGTCGAGATCGGCGAGAAGCTTGTGATTTTCATTGAGCTTCGCCATCTCCGTCATTTGCTTCATCATCTCCTGTTGATTTGGCTGGCCAGTTGAAGTTGCCGCCGAACTCGTGGCTGCGGCGGGCGATCCCGCCGGGCTTTGCGCAAACGAGGGAGCTGCAATCATTACCGCAAATGGAATTGTGATCAATAGCGTGGGTATTTTCATGGACTGGATTCTGCCCATGGCCGACGACGATTGGCAAGTGGCAAGTGCAAAGCAAAGAAGCAATTATTCGCGCAACTGATCCTTCCACGTAATTTCTCAGCATGAAACAGGAAAGTCCTACGATCGAAATTTGTCCGGGCATCACGCGCCGCACGGTCGCGCATGGCAACAACATGTATCAAATGATGGCAACGCTGGCCGCAGGTAGCGTCATGCCTCCGCATTCGCACCCACAGGAGCAGATCGTTCACATTCTCGAGGGCCAGATGCGACTCATCGTTGACGGTGTGCCGCACGAGCTTTCAACCGGCGATTCCTTTTATCTTGCAAGCAATGTTCCCCACGGGGTGGAAACGCTTTCACCCACACGTGTGCTCGACACCTTCAGCCCACCGCGAAATGACTATTTGGCGATCGACGAAAAAGTCCGCCACGGAACGTTGTAGAGATTTGCGCGGAGCCATCAATGCAATCCACGACTGATCTCCGCCTTGGGCAGACCTTCTAAACCCGCTTCGTGGAGCGCTTGTTCCTGTTTCTTTGTGGGGTAGCGCGCTTGTTTCTCGCTCCCGATCGGGTGCGTCCTGCCGCCACGCTGTAAAAGCCGCGAATCATCGCTTCGCGGATAATCGCTTCTTCGGCCGGATCCGTTGCTTTCACCATTTGCTCCGCCAGTTCGGACAATTGTTTGCCCGTGAGCCGCCGTCCAACAGCCAGCTGGCGAGCAAAACGGATCACACCCAACTGCTCTTTGAGATCGAGGCGCCTGATCTCCTTAATGATTTCGTTAGAAGTCATCCCTCAAAGTCTATTGCGAAGAGCAAAAACAAGCAATGCTCGAACGTCTCGGCCAAGCACAAATGAATCTTACTTCCACCGATCGATAAAGATTTCCCAGAGCTTTACGCTTTCCAGTTTCAGGATGCCATGCCTGGTCCAGGGATCGTTCTTCAATTTCTCTCGCACTTCGGCTTCACTTTCAGCGTTGAAGATCAGCAGAGAGCCACCCTCATCGACCAAAGGGCCGCCCATTAAAATGAAACCGTCATCGACGAGTCGATCGATGAATGTCGCATGCTCATCCCAAAAAGGCTGCTCGCGTGTCCCCTTGGAGAAATCCCGGTTAGGACCGGCCAATGAAATCGCCAGGAAAGTCCTTTTCATCCGACACAAACTTCAAACGCGCGTTTTGCTTCAACTCTTCGGATCATCCGCGATACGTATCACAACCTTTCCGCGTGTATGGTGTGTCGCGGCCTGTTGTTGTGCAGCGACCGCTTCACTTAGCGGGCGAACCTGTGTCACGATTGGCTTGATTTTTCCCGCGTCGATCAGTTGTGCGATCTCTGCGAGATCTTTGGCATCCGGATGAGAGGAAATGGACGCACCACGAATCCCGCGTTTCTTGAGCTCTGCCGGGTCGGGCTGCGCGACGAGTGACATGACGATGCCGCCCTTCTTCACCACGTCGTAAGAACGAGCCAATGTATCTTTGCCAACGGGATCGAGCACAGCGTCCACGTCTTTGGCAACGTCTTCAAATTTCGTCTTTGTATAATCGATGGCCACATCTGCGCCGAGTTGCTTCAGAAGATCCTGGTTTGCAGTCGACGCCGTTGCAATGACCCGTGCGCCGCGTGCTTTCGCGATCTGGATTGCGAAACTGCCGACACCGCCCGAGCCGCCGTGAATTAGAATGGTTTGTCCCGATTGCAGCTTTGCTAAATCCACGAGAGACTGCCACGCGGTGAGGGCACCCATTGGTACCGCAGCTGATTCCACAAAGGTGAGAGACTTCGGTTTCGCAGCCACTTCCCATTCCTTGACCGCGACGTAGTCCGCCCAGGCGCCGCCGAAAGTGGGATAACCATAAACCGGGTCGCCAACTTTAAGTTTCGTAACGTCAGCGCCCGTTTTCTCGATGACACCGGCTATGTCGTAACCGGGAATCAGTGGCAGGTGTGTACCGAATTCCTTCGCATATTTGCCGCTTAGTGTGAGAGGGTCCGCCGGATTAACACTACTTGCGATCACACGCACTAATGCTTCGTCTCCGTTTGGCTCGGGTCGCGGCACCTCTTCAAATTTCAAGACTTCGGGCGCGCCATACTCATGCGCGACCACGGCTTTCATCATTGGCTTTCCATCAGCGCGCCCGGAGTGAACGAGCAGTAATAGCGCACTCGCAAGAGCTAACAGAGGCATCCGGCGGCACTTCCGCATTGCGTAGCTTCGCGTGCGATCGCGCGCGACGCGAATCCGAAATTGAGCTTTCCAATTGAACCCTGCTCT
>DASXMV010000019.1:0-2846 GCA_036495465.1 Candidatus Udaeobacter sp.
AACCCGCGGTCATTTGCCCGTACATCGTCAGGCCTAGCCGTTCGAGGCGATTGAACTCAGGGTAATTGTTCCATTGACCAACGAGGTTGGAGTTGGCGATAAGAACCCGCGGCGCCTCATCGTGCGTTCTAAATTTCCCAATCGGTTTTCCCGATTGAATGAGAAGTGTTTCGTTATTTTCGAGGCCACGCAGTGAATCAACGATTGCATCAAAGGCTTCCCAGCTTCTAGCCGCCCGGCCCGTTCCGCCGTACACAACCAGTCGATCAGGATCTTCGGCGACTTCGGGATCGAGATTGTTCATCAGCATCCGCATCGCGGCTTCCTGATGCCAGCCTTTACAACTGCGTTCTGAACCGCGCGGCGCGCGGACAATTCTCTTTCCGCTCATAATTCCTGGTCTCCGTCATCAAAATCGCCACGACGAATCGCTTCGGCAACCCGCGCGATGTCGTTGGCAAGTGACCGGTCCTTTGTCAGCGGCGGCGCCAGCTTGCGAACAACGGCAAAAGCGCGTTCGACGCCCGCGCCACTTTTCAAAGGGCGGCGATATTCAAGGCCTTCCGCCGCGGCGAGCAACTCGATTGCCAGCAAGTTTTCCGCAAGATCAATCATCGATCGCAATTTCAATGCGCTCGTCATTCCCATGGAAACATGATCTTCTTTCCCGCCTGAGGTTGTGATGTTGTCAATGCTTGCCGGATGCGCGAGCACGCGAGCTTCATTAACCAGAGAAGCAGCTGCGACGTGCGCGATCATAAACCCCGACTCGATGCCCGGTTTTTGGGCAAGAAATGCTGGAAGACCTTCGCTCTTATCCGGATTAACCAGGCGATCCATTCTGCGTTCGCTTATACCCATGAGATCGGCAACGGCGATCGCGGCGTAATCGAAAGCATAGGCAAGAGGCGCGCCGTGAAAGTTACCACCTGAAATCACTTCTCCACTTTCAGCAAACACGAGCGGATTGTCAGTAGCCGAAGCGGATTCAACCAGGAGCACATCCTCGCAATGCGATAACGCACCGCGTACAGCGCCATGCACCTGGGGCATGCAGCGCAAGCTATACGCATCCTGCACACGCGGGTCGTCTTTCAAATGCGACTGCCTTATTTCGCTTCCCTCCAAAAGCGTGAGTAAATGTTTTGCGGCTGCGATTTGTCCAGGATGCGGCCGGGCGTCCTGTAACCGGGGATCGAAGGCCGCAGGAGTGCCCTTGAGCGCTTCGAGGCTCATGGCGCCTGAAACGTCTGCAAGACGCGAAAGCCGTTTGGCGCGAAGAACCGCCAGGCCACCGACTGCGTGCATCGCCTGGGTACCGTTCAATAGCGCAAGCCCCTCTTTCGCCTCTAACTGTACTGGTCTCAATTTCGCCCGACGCAGCGCTTCAGCGCTTTCCATTCGTTGGCCGTCGAAGAATGCTTCGCCTTCTCCGATCAAGGTGAGCGCGAGATGCGCAAGCGGCGCTAAATCGCCGCTCGCGCCGACCGAACCTTTTTCGGGAACTAGGGGATGCACACGGCGATTCAGCATGTCGCGGAGCAGTTGAATGATGTCCAACCGAATGCCGCTGAAGCCGAGTGACAGCACGTTCGCGCGCAGCAACATCATTGCGCGAACCTCAGCCTCAGAAAGAGGCTCGCCGATTCCACAGGCATGGCTTCGAACGAGGTTCAGTTGGAGTTCCCTCAACGCATCACGCGGAATGCGAACATCAGAAAGTTTTCCAAAGCCGGTGGTGACACCGTAAACGACCGAATCACGCTCGATGATTTCTTCGACGACTTTGCGAGACGCCGAAACGCGCGGTTCCACGAGACGGGAAATCGTAACGGCCTCTCCGTTGAGCGCCACGGAAAGAATTTCCGCAAGTGCCAATGCCTGGCCGTTCAATTCCATCCGCGCAGCTTAACGAGAAAATGAGAGGATGGAAAGCAACGGGCAGCGAAACACATGATTCCTATGCTTTGCGTCGCAAACAGCGGAATTGATAAAGGGAAAAGGCCAGGTCGAAGCACGACCTGGCCCCTTGGGCGAAACCGCCCACAATTAAACAACCAGCCGCTGGGTTTATTTCTTGGCTGTCGGTGGTGGAGGCGCTTCCCTCGTTTGCGCACAGGCCCCGAGGCCTAAAGCGCTGGCCATTACGACCGCGATCATGATCACTTTCAAAAATTTCAATCTATATCGCCTCCTTTCGCAGCAGGTTGCTCCGGTCTGTTTAGACAGGGAACAACCGCGAGGCAATGCTTTTCTCAACTTTTTTGAAACGTGTCACAACCGGGCATTACACTTATTTTGAGTAGCCGGTCGTGCTCGCGCCCGTTGTCACTGTCTCCTTGTGTTGAGCACACGCACCAAAAGTCAAAGCAGTGGCCAAAACAGCCACGATCATGATCAGTCTTGAAAATTTCAATATATCTCGCCTCCTTTCGCAGCAGGTTGCTCCGGTCTGTTTAGACAGGGAACTACTGGGAATCAACGTTTTTCTCACGTTTTTTGGATGTGCCAGTCACGTAAATTGCGGAATAGGAAGCCTTGCAAACCTGTAGAGTCGCAGATGGTTAACACTCCCCTAACGATCATTCTTCGATGGTCACGAGCGTATTGTGATCCACAAGGTCGAAAAGTTCTACGACGTCGGCGTTGCGCATTCGAATGCAGCCGCAGCTGGCAGGATTGCCAATCTTGCTCTCATGCTTTGTGCCATGGATATAAATGTAACGCTCGCGGGTGTTGGCGTTGTGGTCGTCCAATCCATCCAGCCATAAGATGCGGGACATAACCAGGTCTTCAGTCGGCGGAAGCGGATCACCTGGCCCAAGTGGCACGCGGCTTCGAAAAAT
>DASXMV010000020.1:0-15617 GCA_036495465.1 Candidatus Udaeobacter sp.
AATCGGTGCTCGGAATTTAGGCGATCTCAACGGACGCAGCGCTTTTGAATTACTTCAATACAAGGCCTGCGGCTGGGGCAGGATCAGCGAAATTCAGCAATTGGTTGAACGCGCCGTTTCGGGCGAATTTGATGTTGGGCAAATTCAGGAAACCACCGCAACGACTGAATTATTGAATCTGCTCGAGCAAGGGATTGCTAACCTGCCACCTCGCGACAGACAATTTGTTCTTGCCAGGATCGGGGCGGAAACAGGCAACCGTGGCGCAGATCTTCTTTACCTTAGCTACGCAGAAATCGGGCGCCGGTATGGTTTGACGCGGGCTCGCGTGCATAAAGTGTTCGCAAACGCGTTGGATAACTTGAGGAAGATCTGGGGTCCTCGGGTACCGCGGCTTTTGGAGGCAACAAGGCGGCGATGTGTCTCGATGGTTTGCCCATTGACTCCCCAACTTCTTAAGAAATGGGTCGAACTCTCTTCGGCTTCCTCGCCGCGGTTGATGAGGTGTGCCTCCGTGGACAGCATTCGATTACCCATGGAAGCGCATGTGCGTTTGATCGCCGCGCTCGACAGAAATATTCCTTGTTGGCCGACAATGCGCCATAAAGCGCCGCGCATCGATGGCTCCGTTTGCCAATTCGATCTCGCTCTGGCCCATCTCGTGCGTGAAACCGGCGGGCGCATCAGTGTTGCGGAAGCCTTTCGTAAAATCTCGCTTCCCGCGGGGCGGGATTACCGCCGTCTGACAGTTCAGAGCTTTCTGTCGATGCTGCGGAATGGAGAATGCACTGTAGTGGAATTCAAAAATCCGGAAAGACCGATTGTCCGACTGAATCCGAAGCTCAGAATTTTCCCAGGCGGAATTGCGAACCAAAACGGGAAACCACCAACTGGCCGGAAAATTTACTCCAATTCACCAGCAATCCGATTGTTTGAGCCAGGCACCTCCTTCTGCGAACGGCACGTCGCCGTACGACGGTAAATCTCGCCTCGTATATTTTTGCGATACAGCAGCCTGTTTTTCCCGAAGACCGGCGTGATCGGCAAAATTAGCGGGCTCAAAATAATCAAAATTTATCTTGCCAATCATTACAATTTTGTAATAATCCCCTATACCTGCAGGCTGACAGCTCCGAAGCTATTCGGAGTGCTGAAGTGGAGAAGCCGCAACCCGGTGGAGCGGGCTGCGGCTACACTTTTATCAGACTTGCAGCGAATCGCTAAGCCGAGCGCATGGAACTCCACGACTTAGTAGCGTTTAAAGCCCAAGCGGGCTTAGGGAAATCCTGTGACATGTTCGCACTGCTCGCGCTGCAACACGTTAGTTTGGCGAAATGCAACCGAACATCTTGCGAATCAAAAACTGATTTTCATGATCACGCCGTCAAATTTGATCCACAAGCGACCAACGCGTTCCCCTCGTAGGTATGCAAGTCAGCGGTCCAGCTTATTCGCGGAAATGAATCCGCGGTTACGACATAACCCAACTTCACCTGGATTTGTTGAAAATAGCTAACGATTGCGAGTGGAAGCAGGTGCTTCGCCGCCGGCTTCCTTGCCTGGCCCGCCGGGTCCCCATAGATAAGAGGCCACCACGAACAATTGCATTATGGGTGACTTATGGTTCACACCAAACAATGGAGAGACATCGACGCGGAAGCTGCGAGTCGGTTTCCACGAAGCAGTCGGGCCAATCACGAAACTATTGTAAGGTATGCCCCGACTGGAACTGTCGCTGAAGCTACGAAATTGAAACTCGACTCCAACTTTTAGGTCTTCCGACGGAACGCCAACTCCTGCGATGGGCTGAACATTCTTCGTTTGTACGTTTTTGTTATCAGGAGGTGGCGGTGGCGCCGGAGCTGGGAAGAGATGAATCGGAGTGACCACACTTTGAGCAATTCCCCATTCTCGGCCACGATCGCCTTCAATTTCCTGTTCAAAAAACCCGTTTAGTGCCCATTCGATACGATGGAAAAACTCTTCGGACAAAAGCAAGCGTAGTTCGTACCCATCTGGAATCGGGTCGGACTTATCGAACCCATGAGGTCCAAACTTCTTCCCGGGTGTAGGAGCGCCTTCATCGTGGAGAATGTCCCCGATTCCAATTTTGTATTCCGCAAATACTGTCGGGTTCAATGGGATCTTGTCCCAATCCGCAAACGCATACCGGCCTTCGAAGCTGACTGTCGAATCCTGAGTAATACTATCGTAATGCTGGATGTCAGTTTCCACCGCAATATTAAAGCGGTAGGGCAGACCCATTTCACACTCCACGGTCCAGTGATTGTCAGGAAGGCGATAGTGCACGTCATCGAGTTCGTAAATGACACTGTTGTAAATTTCACCGGGTGGAAGGACGTAAGCATTTGTTAATGGCGAGAAGCGGGATTGCGAAAATGCAGCCGGGGCGCCGTACGCGCTTGGTATCTCGTAGGGTGGCGGCGTAGCTTGAACGACGATTCGCTCTTCGGTAGAAACCTGCGCGTGTATTGAAGGAGCAGCGCATACGAACCACGCGGACGCAATCAACAGCGTGATCTGCGGAAGCATTGGACGGACACAAAATGTTCTTTGCATAAATGGACCCAGGTTAAAGCTTGCTGAATTGACCGAATTACGTCGCCAATCTTACAAAATTGTAATCTTAGTGTAAGTCGGTTCAGACCTATTCTTGGTGTCCGGTTAGGCCCTACAATTTTGTCTTGCCAAACATTGCAGTTCTGTAATCATCGGCGGGAAAACAACCCTAACCTCACCCTTCTGCCATGATTAAAACTCAATTTCTCCGCCGAACGTTTCCGCGACTTGTACTTTTGATCACGTCGCTTTTTTTTGCCGGCGCCGCTTTGAATCAAAAGGCCACCGCGCAAGAAGTAACATTAAGAGAGGAGCAGCCAATTGTGGTTACCGGCGAAGAAGTGCCGAGTGCTTATGGAGCGCCGCCGGGACTTTCGCGCAGCCGCTTTTCCAATACAACACAGGCTTACGTTTTACCCCCGTGGTCATTCTTCTTCGGAGAGCTTTTTGAGGGCCAGGGGTTCCGACATGGACCACCCGATTACCTTTTTACCCAAGAGGTCGAAATGGGCTTGCCCTATCGTTTTAACATAGCGGCGGAATCTGGTTGGGAACGATTCAATGGTGGCGGCGGAGCGCAAACGGTGAGCCTGGAGGCACGATGGGCGCTTGCTGATTGGAATAAGATTCCACTCAACCCGACGCTTTTCGCTGAATACAAATTCGGCGTCGGTACGATCCGACACGAAGAAGTCCCACCAGCTCCGGGCGGGGGAGAAGAAGAGGAGGAAGAGGGCGGTCCGCCGAAAGTTCCCGATGCGTACGAAGTTCGTTTGCTTCTTGCCCAGGAGTTCTTTGACCGCGTCGAATGGGCCATGAACTGGTTCTTCGAAAAAGAAAATACTGGCGACCGTGGACGCGAGTGGGGTTTCTCTCAGGCTGCGATGGTTCCGGTTCTTTTGCCTAACGAACGCCTCAAACTCGGTATTGAAATGCTCTACAGAAATGTCACCACAAAAGACACCCGCGGCGATGGCGTGAACAGCTTCGTGATTGGTCCAACCGTCGCCTGGAAGCCGTCAGCACGCACGCGGCTTGATATCTCGCCGTTGTTTGGGTGCACTCACGATTCGCCGATTGCTGATGTCTTTGTCGCCTTTACGTGGCTGTTCGGAGGTGAAAGTGAGGCAGCCGAAGCGCCAGTGTCCAGCCGGTTCCGTTATCTGACCAAGGTTTCCGGCACGAGTAAGGATTCGGACAAGGAAATGAAGCAGGTCGCGCCCCCATGTCCAGATTGGTATGGGGATCGCGAGTGGAATGTGAATCTCTGGGGCACGTACACATTCACCAATACCGAATTTGCGCCGAATCCTTCGCTGATCGACATCGTGCAAAGTACCAGTGAAGGCGGTCCTGTGCTCGGCACGTACGACCGTTACATTGGCGGCGATCACGCGTGGGGAGGCGGTGGCGATATCAAATATTTCTTCTGTCGATATGCTGGTGTCGGAGTTCAAGGATTTGCCTTGGACGCCACCAAGCCTGGTTTCAATATCTTCGAGGACCAGTCAGTCCCGATTTTGGTTAAACAAAGAATCAGTCACAATCGTGCCGTCGGCGCTGTCCTCGGCACACTTACGCTGCGGTATCCGATTCCTTGCACGCGTTTAGCGCCTTACGCCTGGGGCGGAGTGGGTGCGATTTTTGGCGGTGGCGAAAGGGACCAACTTCATACGCAGGGACCGCCAGACGCCTTTCTTGTCAATGCGCAGACCGACCACTTCGGCAGCGAGACCAAAGTGCTTACGCAATTTGGAGCCGGTCTCGAAGTCCGACTCTCCCGGCACGTCGGTTGGACTAACGACCTGTGTTTCGGAATGATCGACGGCCCCAGGAATAATTTCGGAATGATCCGCAGCGGCCTCAACTTCGCGTTCTAGACAATCACCCCAAGAAGCTTCCTGGCCGAACGCTTCCAAGTAGATCTTCAGGGCTGACAACTTCGAAAGTGTTCGGAGTTGCTGAAGTGGATAGGCCGCAGCCCGGTGGAGCGGGCTGCGGCCACGCTTCCTTAGGTCCAGTATGGTTCTTCAAGTGCCTTGCACACCTTCTGCGCAAACGCCGTTCCTTTGCGGGTCATTTCTTGACCTCTTTTCATCACACCGATAGTTTCAATTTGGAAAGGAGATTGTCGGTGAAGACCGAGGTATCGATAGAATACTGCGTCGTTTGAAACTACACGCCGAAGGCCGTCAGTTTGGCGACCAAGATTCTTGAGCTCGGCGAATGCATCAAGGCGCTCACTTTGATTCCATCGAGTGGCGGCGCCTTCGAGATTCGCGCCAATGGCAAATTACTCCATTCCAAGCTCGATACCGGCGATTGGCCGGACTTCGACGTCATCGTCACGGCGGTCAAGAAAGCAAAATAAGCCTCCCCAGTTCCGCAATCCGCGCTCCGAAATTGGGAGAGTGAAGGGTGCCTGGTGGTCCTCGCGGTCTTCAAAACCGTTGTCGGTTCCGCATACCCGGAACCGAGGTAGGTTCGATTCCTATCCTCTCCGAACTTCCAATTTTGAGGTGCGATTTACGACTTTCGATTGTGCCAGTATTCCCCGGATAATTTCTTCAATCGCAAATCGAAAATTCAAACTCCGGAAAGGAGGTGACATCGATGCCACGTGAGCAAGTCCGGAAGCTGACTTCACTTTCATCCTGCGCGGGGTGAGCTTCCAAACTGAGCCAAAAGGCCCTGCGACAAGTTTTGCCGCAGCTTCCGCTTTCCCTGGACCGAAATGTAATCGTGAACTCGACCACGTTCGACGATGCGGGAGTTTATCGTCTTGATCGCCGTCGCGCTCTTGTTCAAACCGTGGATTTTTTTACACCCATTGTGGACGATCCGTTCTCATATGGACAAATCGCCGCCGCCAATTCCCTTTCGGACGTCTTTGCAATGGGCGGGCGACCTTTGACTGCATTGAATATCATCGGCTTTCCTGGGGATCTGGTTAGGCCAAGAGTGATTGCCGCAATTTTGCGTGGTGGTCTCGCCAAGGCTGCCGAGGTCGGTTGCGCCATTATTGGCGGCCACTCCATTCGCAATCCGGAGCCTATCTATGGACTGGCTATTACCGGGATCATCGATATCCGTCGCCTGACAACGAATGCAAACGCGCGAGCTGGGGATTTGCTGGTGCTGACTAAACCGCTGGGCACAGGCATCGCCACGACTGCGATCAAACGTGGAATTGCCTCACGCACGCTGCAGAGGAGGGTCATTGCCCTGATGTCGAAAGTGAACACGGTAGGCGCAGAACTCGCCGAGCTTCGTCTCGTGCGCGCCGGGACGGATGTGACGGGCTACGGATTGATCGGCCATCTAATTTCGCTCTGTCGCGCCAGCGGCGTATCCGCTGAAGTCGATTCAAGCGCAGTGCCAATGATTACCGAGGAGATCGCCGACTTGATTGAGCAGGGCTGTGTTCCGGGTGGCAGCAAGGAAAATCTCGTTGCCACAACCGTTGCTGTCGATTGGGGAAGCACTGACGATTCACCACGAATTCTCCTAACAGACGCCCAAACCAGCGGCGGATTACTACTATGCGTCCCCGAAGGAAAGCTCGAGAAAGTGCTCAGGCTCTTACGGCAAAGGCGAACGTCTTGCGCTGCGGTCATCGGACGAATCATTCCACAACGAGCTCGTGGCCCAGTAATATGCGTAAAAGGGTGAAACGGCGAACGCGCCGGGAAATTCCTGCCGTCCATAAACTCCTTGATGCGCTGGGAGAATGTGACCTCCCGCGTCCATTAATTGTCGATACGGTCCGTCGCGCACTCTCGAAGATGCGAAACAGTGACGATATCCCGGATTTTGGATCCACAGTCGAGCAACTCCAACATTCGCTTGAATTGCTCCGCGTTAGTCGATTGCAACCGGTGATCAATGGAACCGGGGTCTTGATTCATACGAACTTTGGACGCGCGCCGCTTGCGCCAGAAACAATCCGCGCGCTCACCGAAATCGGCGCAGGCTATTCAAATCTGGAATACGATCTCGCAACAGGCGAACGCGGCCATCGCGGCGGGTACGCTGAAAACGGGCTTGCACTGCTTTGCGGAGCCGAAGCGGCTGCGGTGGTCAACAATTGCGCGGCAGCGTTGGTCTTGATGGTTCGACATTTTACGGCGGGAAAACCAGAGGTGATAATTTCGCGCGGGGAGATGGTCCAAATCGGGGGCGGTTTTCGAATTGGCGAGATTATCGAAGCATCAGGCGCGACCTTACGCGAGGTCGGCGCGACCAACAAAACAACACTCGACGATTACCGTCGTGCGATCGGTCCCAGGAGCGCGATGATTTTGAAAGTCCATCGCAGCAATTTTTCTATGAGCGGCTTTGTCGAATCGCCGTCCAGCGCATCGATGGCCGCGCTGGCGCGAAAAAGGCGGGTCCCTTTTGTGGAAGATTTGGGCAGTGGCGCGGTTGCGCCCACTGAGCATTTAGGGATCGCAGAGCATGAACCAACACCTTCGGAGGCGTTAAAAGCGGGAGCAGATCTCGTTTGCTTTAGCGGCGATAAGTTATTCTGCGGGCCACAGGCAGGAATCATTGTTGGGAGAAAGCGATTCGTGACCGCCTTAAAACGCGAAGCGCTATTTCGGGCCTTGCGTTGCGACAAGCTTTGCTTCGCGGCGCTCCAGGCAACAATTGATCTTCACCTCAATGAACAGGCGGGAATTCCAGCAATTGCGATGTTAAGCGCCACCAAAGACGAACTTCACAACCGGGCCACAGCAATGAAGAGCCGTTTGAATGATCTGCCGCTGAAAATAACGATTGGCCGGGGAACGGCGCGGCTGGGCGGCGGTACTTTGCCTAAATCGACAGTCTCCTCTGTTACGATCGAAATCGTCCCGGCGCGCCGTTCGCCGGCGGACTTCGCCGCACATCTACGCAAGGCAATCCCGCCCGTTATCGGTTATATTTCCGGCAATCGTTTTAAACTCGATATGCGCACAATTCTCCGGCACCAGGATGACGCGGTGGTCGAAACAATTCGCACGGCCTGTGATGAAATCGCCTGAATGAGGCGTTAGACAAATACTGGTGTGACGGAAAGACAGTTCATTCTCGCGACTGCCGGGCACGTCGATCACGGCAAAAGCGCATTAGTTAAGGCGCTCACAGGAACGGATCCTGATCGGCTGCCTGAGGAAAAGAAGCGACAAATCACAATTGATCTCGGTTTCGGAGAGTTGAGCCTTGCCGGCCCACATGGCCAGCGGATTCACATCGGAATTGTTGATGTGCCCGGCCACGAAGACTTTGTTCGAAACATGATTGCAGGCGTGGGTTCGATCGATCTAGCGCTTCTGGTTGTTGCCGCCGACGACGGCTGGATGCCACAGACAGAGGAGCACCTGCAAATTCTGACTTACCTCGGCGTAACGAGAGCGGTGATTGCCTTGACCAAAAGCGATTTAGGTGGAGTTGAGGTTGTTGCGCGCCAAATTCGTGAGCATTTGGGCGACAGCAGGTTTGCCCAGGCGCAGATCATTGTAACCTCGGTTCGCAATGATGAGGGCATCGAAACGTTGAAAAACGCGATTGCCAGTGAATTGGCGGCCATGCCCGCACCGCGCGACTATGGAAAGCCGCGCTTGTTTATCGATCGAGTTTTTACTTTGCGGGGTATCGGCACGGTCGTGACCGGCACATTGACCGGCGGTCGACTGCGGCGCGGACAGAAAATTATCATTCAACCCGGCAACCTCGAGGGGCGAATTCGCTCGATTCAAAATCACGGGCGCGAACTCGAAGTTGCTTATCCGGGAATGCGGACAGCAATTAACCTGCCGGACTTCAGTGTTGAGCAAATTAAGCGCGGAAATGTTGTCACTATCGCCGATTTCGAGCCCGCAACTTCGACGCTAATTACTGTTCTCGAAACATCGTCACGTTTTTCTCGCGAAAATCCCGACACGCGTCCGTTGAAAAACGGTTCGTCGGTATATCTTCACCACGGAACGTTGCGGGTCGCGGGGAAGATCAGGCTCATGGGAACTCGCCGTCTCCAGCCAGGTAAAATAGAAATCGCCGAACTAAGACTGGCATCGCCAATTTTCGCATTCGCAGGCGATCGTTTTGTCATTCGCGATCCCTCTGAACGATATACGCTCGCCGGTGGTATAGTGGTTGATGCAAGCGGCGCGGAATTCCGCGATCAGGCGAAACGCAAATTGCTGATCGATCGCGTCACATCCCCAGATGATCTCCGCCTTTGGGTTCGCTCCGAAGTTCGGATGCGTGGATTTTTGCCCATTCAAGCTGTCCTTGGTAAATCTCATTTCAGCGGCGGCGAGATTGCCGATGCCTTGGAGGATCTGCAACGCCATCAGGAGATCGTCATACACGAAAAAATTGCGGCCGACCCGAATCGCTGGCTGACCCTGCGAAACCGCGCCACCCGTCTGATCGACACTGCACTGCACAAGAGTCCCGAGCGTCCTGGTTATAACCTGAGCGATCTGCGCGCCGCGTTTCGCGATAAATCGACCGACGTATTCGAGGCGCTGGTGACGGATCTGTGTTCGGGTGATTTCGCTAAAAGGGAAGCAACAATTGCCCGCGCCGAACACCGACCAGCTTTGCCGGAAAAACTGCAACCTATTGCAGCTAAAATTCACGAGGCGTTGCGCAGCAAACCGTTCGATCCCCCGCCCCGCAGAGAGCTCGAGCAGGATTCGGAGGCGCAAAGAATACTCAAATTTTTAATAGAGAGCGGAAAAGTTATTGAAATCTCCCCGGATGCAGTCCTGTTGCGCGAAAACTTTGAACAGATGAAACATGCAATCGCTGATTACATTTCTAAAAACGGGCCAGCCACGGTGAGCGAGCTGCGACGGGCGCTGGAGAGCTCGCGGCGAATCGTGGTTCCGTTTCTGGAGAGACTCGATCGCGAAGGCTTCACACGGCGCAGCGGTGACAGGCGGACCTTGGCAGGACGAGTTAGGCCGTGAAACGATCGCGACCGGTTTTATTTGTTGCGCCGTCCGTTGGGGAAGCATGGCGTGACGTGATTGCGCCGTGGTTCGACCGAGTTGCCCCGAGAGCCTGGGAGCACCGATCGCCTTCGCTGGTCGTGGTCCCAACGCGTGGACACGTTAACGATCTTAAGGCGCGCCTGATAGCAAAGGGGGCGTCGCATCTTGGTTTGAAGTTTGTAACACCTGTAGGCTTGCGTGCTTTGCTGTCGCGATACGACGTGTCACTTCCCGCCAGGCCGGAACATCTGAGTTTACTGCTCGCAATTGCGGCAAGCGAAATGGCAAACCGGCCTAACGAATCCGAAGCGCTCGCCGCTAAAGCGGTTTCTCGCGCGCCAGCGCTTCTGCTGCGCGCGTTGGACCGCGTCGAAACTGCCGGTTGGAAATTCGAAGAACTTGCGCTGCCGTCGTTCGCGCCAGTGGTTCATCGTTTTGGCGAGTTACTGAAGAAATGTGGCTTTGTGCTTCCCGGCGACGCCGATCGAATGCGTTTGCAAAAAACGACACGTGAGGGCCGGGAATTTTCCAATGTGCTGATCACCGGATTCGACGGAGCCCATTGGGCAGAATGGTTCCTCCTGCGTACCGCTGTCGAACTGGCAGAGAACGCCACGATCGTGCTCGAGGAACCGCGGGAGAACCTTTCGGACGTCGATCTCTGCTGGATCGGCTCGTGGGAGGAAATCTGTGGCGAGGTCAGACGGTCGCCAAGAACGACCACCGCGCCTGGCGACTCGCTTTTCAGCGAAATGGAAATGCGGGGAGGCGCGCAAATGCCAAAGCGCTTCGATTTTCTGATCGGCACGAACTTTTCCGAACAAGCCGAAGCAATCACGCGGCAATGCATCCGTTATTTGGAAGATGAGAAATGCACGCGGCTCGGTGTCATTTTTACAGGCGACGGGGCTTTGCCACGATTGGTCGCCAGCTCACTCCAGCGCCTTGATATCCAGCATAATGATGGACTCGGCCACATTGTTCCCGGCATTTTCGAATCGGCAGAGTGGCAGGCGTGGCTCGAACTGCAACGGGCGCCACGACTCAATTCGTTCTTGCGGTTTCTAAACTCTTTGTGCGACCCGGCCGCCGTATCGCCCAAGATCAGCCGCGAAGTTTTCGAAAAAACTCTGCACGAAAGTTACAAGGAGGTGCTGGTGGATGATCTGGAGCTGCTGCGCGAATTCTGTGCCACGCGCGCAGGTGACAGATTTCATTCGGTCGCCGAAGCTCTTCGATCACTGCCGTTTCTCCCGCCGCAGGCGACTCTGGCGGAGTTTCTCGAACAGACTCACGCTGCGCTTCTCTATCTCGGTTGGAAGCAACACGCACTCGAACTTGCCAACGTCTCGCGTGATTGGCCGCCGGAGCTCAATGCGAAATTTTCGCGGGCGCTTTTTTTGCGGTGGCTTGACCAAACAGCTGCGAGCTCGGAAACCGAACGCTCGGCTGCAGGCGATCATCCCTACGCTCGCGTGCAATTGCTCACAATGGCGCGCGCACAAAATCAGGAATGGTCGCACTTGATTTTTGCCGGCTGGAACGAAGGGGCCTGGCCGCCACCACCCGGCGCAGAGTTCGCGCGGCCCGAAGAGATTCGGCTTTTCAATCGCAGCGTTCAACAGCTCAACAAGCGCGCTGCCCGCCAGGGGAGCCAGGGCGAGGGCCATACAAGTGTACGTGAAAACCACTCACTTTATATCGGACCGGGTGAACGGCGTCTGATCGCGCTGCGACAATTCGATGCGCTCCTCGAATCGACTACTCAAGGCGTGACGCTGGCGGCGAGTCTGGTTCAGGAGGATGCGCCGGAGCGCTTCTGGAATCCGAGCGAATGTTTTACCGGGCTTTATTTCAAAATACGGCGTGAACCGCTTACGCAAACGACGCTGAAAAATCTTCGGCGCGCTACAGCGTTGTTGCCGAAGCATCCAGGGGCAAAGGCGAATGCGCAGCAAACTCTGATCGCGTTCAATGCGCGCCGTGACTCCTTGAAGCCGGCCGGAGAATATGATTTCGCATTGCGGCCAAACGACTCGTATCAACCGGTGCCGACGCTGAGTGTGAGCGACCTCGAGCGAATGGTTTCATCACCGGCGGTTGTTTGGATGAAGCGTTACCTCGGCGTGGAAGCATCCGAAGATGCGGCGAATCCCTGGCCATCTACGACCGGTAAATGGGTGCATGAGTGGCTGGCGAACATTATCGACCCGCGGAACGGAAGGATTTTCGCGGCGCTTCCTTCCTCGGAAAAAATCGATGATCGTATCCGGCTGGCCGCGGACGAGCGCCGTGCGAAGCTTCGGCTTCTTTGCGACTTGTTAGGCAAAGTCGTCCCTGATTGGTGGACCTCGGGCTGGTTAAACGCACGCTATCTGGCGAGGCATCTCGGCGCCAAACTCCGGGATGCGAAAGGATGGGAGTGGATAGCGACCGAGCTGTCCGTCGGTCGCGAAGGAGCAGTGAAGATTGCCAATGATGTGCAGCTCGAGCTGCATGGCCAAATCGATTTAGTGCTCGCGCCAGATGACGCAGCTGGTTTTACCGGGCAAAAGATCTGGATTGTGGATTACAAAACCGGATCGACCAAGGAACTAAAGGCCTCCGACCTGCACGACAACCTGGTTAAAGGCACAACGTTGCAACTCGGACTTTACGCGCTAGCTCTTCGCGAACGTGGAGCCGCCGAGGTGAGCGTCAGCGTTATCTCGCTCGCAGTTAAAAACGTCGCTCCACAATTGTCTGTTCTGGATCTTGCACCTCATACGGACGTCTTCGGAGATCTGGCGGAGATGCAGCGCACCGGGATTTTTGGAATGAAAGGCGAGATTCGTCCAGCATTTGGTTACAGCACACCTTATCCGCTCGCGACACTGCAGATCGACAACGACATTTTGGAGGATAAATGGGCCCTGACACACCCTGCGCTCGTCCTTGAGAAAGAGGAGTGGGAAACATGGTGAAGCCGCGCGATGAGTCCGCGCGCGCTCGCTTTGCAAGCGAGTTGGACCGAAATTTTTCCGTAGTTGCGTCGGCAGGCTCAGGCAAAACCACTGCAATCACGCACCGAGTTTTGTCGATCGCACGTTCGCCAAACGCTGCAAAAATCCTGCCTTGTCTAGTCGTTGTGACCTTTACGAATCGCGCGGCAGACGAAATGCAACAGCGCACACGACAAGCTCTTTTGGAAGAAAATTTGCCGCCGGACGTGCAGACCGCATTCAATCGGGCCTTCTTCGGCACAATTCATTCGTTTTGCATGAAACTCCTTAGTGATTTTGGTCATTTTCTCGGTTTGCCTGCGCCCCTCGAGTTGGTCGAAGACGACGACGACCTCTGGCAGGAGTTTGCCCAAACTCAAACGCGCATTGGTTGTTCGCTAAGCGAAAACGATCGCGCTACGCTTTTGCGTTTCGTACAGGCGCGGGATCTTATGGAACTGGCCCGCCGAGCGGGTTCGGCCGTTTTACAGGCACCAGGGGCATCGCCGTGTCCGGCAATCGATTTTGCTGAGATCTATCAACAGGTCGACCAATCGGGCCGAGATAACATCGCCAGATCGCAGGCAGAATTGCGCGAGTGGGAGAAGCGTTTCGCTGGCGATTGGGAATATCTGCGCTGGCCGATTTGTTTCACGGCAGCAAACGCCAGATTCACTCAGCTCTGGCAAGAAAAATTTGCGCCTCTGCGAAAATGGATCTGCGACGCAGCGACCTGCGTCGCGGCGGAGGTGCAACGTGATTATCTCGATTTTCGACTCGACCACGGACTGGTTACCTATGGAGACCAAATTGCGCTCGCGGGGGAGTTGTTGAACCACCCGGTCGCCGCGCAAAGAATTCGCGAGGAAAACTTTCGTGTGATTCTCGATGAGGCGCAGGACACCGAGCCATTGCAATTTTCGGTGCTGCTGGAAGCGACACGTCCGCCAGAAGCGACTGGCCTTTGGCTGCAAAATGGAAATTTGGGTCCGCAGCCTGGACACTTCTGCATGGTCGGCGACTTCCAGCAATCAATTTACTGGCAGCGCGCGGACCTGAATTATTACCGGACCGTTCATGAAGCACTGATAGCAGACAAGCACGGTGAGACCGTGGAATTTGCCGTCACCTTCCGACTTGATCAAAAGCAGCTCGATTTCGTTAACGAAACTTTCCGGGAGATCTTGAATAACGAGGCGGGACAGGTGCCATTCGTCGAATTGCAACCGCGGCCGGACATTCTTCCCGGGAAAGTCATTCGCCTACCGCTTGTGGCAACACAACTGTTGCCGGAAGGAAAAAAATTCAAAGACTACCAAAAGGCACGCTTCGAAGCGGAGTATCTGGCGCGATGGATAAAGGATGCGGGCTTGCAAAAGCTTTCAGCTGATTCGTGGCGGGAAGTGGCAATCCTTTGTCCGCGCAAGGCCTGGCTGCAAACGATAGCTGCAGCGTTACGCCGCGTCGATTTGCCGGTGGCGATCCAATCTGAACACGATGTCAAAGGTGACAGCCCGGCTTACGCATGGTTGACCGCGCTCCTGGCGATAATGACCGACCCGCTCAATGCATACGAAATTGTCGGCGTGCTCCGCGAAATCTATGGCGTATCCGATCACGATCTTGCCGTTTTTTCCGAAGGGCAGAAAACGAGATTTCGCATCGACGAGATTTTGTCGGCAACCGGGAAAATTTCTTCACGCTTGCGCACGCTCGCGGAAATTCGCCAGCACGCCGAAGGGCGGTCATTATTCGACGCCGTCACTTTGATTATCGAGCAAACGCAGTTGCGCGAACGTTTGCTCCTATTGCCGGCGGCTGAGTTCGGCGATCTGGCACGGGAACTCGATGCATTGCTGGCACAAGCGGCGGAAGCGGAAGCGCACGGAATGATTCTGACAGAGTTCGCCGAAGAGTTGCGCAACGATTTCGCGACGCCGCGCAACGTCCGCTTTTCCGCCGACGACAACGCGATCCAACTCATTACTTCGCAGAAGGCAAAAGGCTCGGAATGGCAGGCGGTGATCGTGCCGTTCCTCGCTCGCGAGCTGCGGCCCCCATCGCTGCGTTATCCGCATTTGCTGAAATCGCCCGCGGATAGCAAACTGATTATTGCGTTCGCCAAAGAAGACAAATCGAAGGATTTGAAAGACGCAATCGAGCGTGCCCGACAACAGGAACTTGAACGCCTTCTTTATGTCGCAACGACGCGGGCGCGCCATACACTCGTGGTTGTACTCGACCAGGAAATTTTCCGCACCAACGATGGCAAACTGCCGAAAACAGCGCAATTTCGGAGGCTGCTTCGCGACAGGGATTCTTATTCGGGCGAATTCGACCAACACAGCATCACGATTGATGAAATCTTAGAACCTTCTCCAATCAAGAAGCCCGTGCCGGATAAAAACGGTGCCAAAATCGAGCCCTTAACTTCTCGCGAACTAAAGGTCGCCGCGAACCGCGCGTCGGAATTCGTGCGTAAGATCACACCGAGCGCGCTCGACTCGGATGTCCCGGCAGAAGTGCGGAGCCGCTCACGTCAGGATAATCTGGCAACGCTTTACGGCCGCTGGTGGCACAAATTTTTCGAGCGCCTGGATTGGAAGGCTGGAATCGACTCCGCGCAAAGATTGTTTGAAGAAAATTTGCCGACTGCTCCCGACGCAAAAGCTGCGGTGAAAGATTGGGCCGCCACGCGCCGGAATTTGTTTAGCGATGCCTGCATCGCTGATTTTCTTGCAAGTGATGAGACTTTATTTCATGCAGAATTCCCATTCTCATGGCGCCGGAACGACCGCAATGTCCTTGAAGGCTTGATCGATTCGATCATGATTAACCACCAAGCTCGCCGGTGTCTTCTGCTTGATTGGAAAACGAACAAGCTTTCCTCAAGCGACGCAGATATTTTTCGCGCGCGTTACCGCCAGCAGTTGACGGCCTACTGGAAAGCCGTCAAGGAAATTACGGGCCTCAACGTCGCAGCCGGCTTGTTTTCTACCTCACTCGGACGCTTGCTACTTTACTCTGAGAAAGAATTGCAAAGTGAATGGCGCCGTCTGGAAAAGCTTCC
>DASXMV010000021.1:0-5047 GCA_036495465.1 Candidatus Udaeobacter sp.
CAGCTCCAGCGGCTGTCAGATCATCGCGGAATTGCGATAACCGAAAAAGATTCAAGGCCGCGATCGAACTCGCAGCCGGTTCCGCACCGTCGTTGTCGTCTTTCATCCGCAGAAACACGCTTTCATCTTTTCCACTGATACTAAAATAACCGCCGCTCTTTTCGTCGAAGAACAAGCGGTCCTGCGTCTCCTGCAATTGCGCCGCCAATTTCAGCCACTCCACATCGAATGAGGCTTCGTAGAGATCGAGAAAACCTTGGATCACGAATGCGTAGTCGTCGGCAAAGCCCTGAATATCGCTCCGTCCTCCGCGGTAGTTTCGATAAAGCAATTTGCTCTTTTCTTCATAAAGATTTGTCCTCAGGAACTTGGCGGCACGCGTTGCAATTTCGAGATAGCGGGGTTCGTCCAGCACTCGCGCACCGCGGGCATACGCAGAAATCATCAAGCCGTTCCAAGCTGCTATGACCTTGTCGTCGAGATGAGGCCGCGATCGGCTGGCGCGAATGGACAATAATTTCGCACGACTTTGCGCCAGGAGTTTTCTGATTTCGTCCTCGGTCTTATGAAAGTTCTCCGCGGTCTCGGAAATTGTGTGCCGCTCAATTAAAATATTTTTGTCGCGAAATTCGCCCTGAGGATCACTACCGTCGGGCGCGTTTCCGTGCGCTTGAACCCCATAATGGAAGTCGAAAATGTCTGCGGCATCACCAAGCGCGTCGTCGATTTCTTTTTTCGTCCAGATGTAGAACGCACCTTCGGCGGTTTCGGGATGGCCGCGGTCGGCGCCGGCGGCTCCAACGGGACTGTCTGCGTCCTCGGCAGAGAAAAAACCACCTTCTTTCGATGTCATGTCGCGCGCGACGTATTCAAGAATGTCGCGCGCAACTGATTCGTATTGCCGATCTCTTGTAATCTGGAAAGCGTCGAGATAAGCGACCGCGAGTTGCGCCTGATCGTAAAGCATCTTTTCGAAATGAGGCACGTGCCAGTAGCGATCAACGGAATATCGATGAAAGCCGCCGCCGATATGATCGTGCATTCCACCCCCGGCCATTTTTCGAAGCGTTAACAGAGCCATCTCGAGCGCGTGCTTGCCCGATTCGCTCTTGGGATCACGCGCATAAAATCGCGTCAGGAAATTAAGGGTCACTGGACGGGGAAACTTCGGTGCATTGCCGAAACCACCCTCTTTTGGATCGTAGCTACGGTCGATCTGGCGATAAGCAGTCTCCAAGACGGCTGCGTCGACTTTGCCTTCGACTTTTCCCGCCGATTGAGATTCACGCAGGGCGTCAACAACCTTCCCGCCTTGCTCGACAATTTTGTCATGGTTCTCCTTCCAAGCTGTTGCGAGTCGCTCGAGCACGCTTTTGAACGCCGGCTGACCGTACCGTTCCTGCGGCGGGAAATAGGTCCCGCCGACGAATGGTTTCAGGTCAGGTGTTAACCAAACGCTCATTGGCCAGCCGCCTCCGCCGGTAGTCGCTTGTACAAAGGTCATGTACACTCGATCGACATCTGGACGTTCTTCCCGGTCTACTTTGATGTTCACAAATTCGCGATTCATGATCGCGGCGATTTCCTCGTTCTCGAACGATTCATGCGCCATCACGTGGCACCAGTGACAGGTCGAATAACCAACCGAAAGGAAGATCGGTTTGTTTTCACTGCGCGCCTTCGCGAACGCTTCCTCGCCCCAGGGATACCAATCAACAGGATTGTGGGCGTGCTGGAGAAGATAAGGCGACTTCTCCCGCGCCAGACGGTTTACGTGATCTTTGGATTTCTCTTCAGCCACGACCAACACACTCGATGCGAATAGCAGGTCGCAAAATAAAAATAGACGAATACGAGAATTGCTTGTCAGCATCAAAAGGAACAGACTTTGGGGTGTTCAAATTCCCAAGATTTATTCTTATTTTGGCGGCGGCGCTTGCTTTGCACAATGCGGATGCTGCCGAAGTAAACGTTTACGCAGCAGCCAGTCTCACCGACGTGATGAAGGAAATTGCTGCTAATTATGAAAAAGCGAATCCCGATAAGATTGTATTCAATTTTGCGGCTTCCAGTTTGCTTGCTCGACAGCTCACAGAGCGAGCGCCGGCAGACATTTTTATTTCAGCGGATGAGGCAAAAATGGATGACCTTCAAAAGGCTGGATTAATCGTTACGGAAACGCGGCGCGATCTGCTTTCTAACTCGCTGGTCATCGTGGTGCCTAACGATAGCAAGCTCGAGATCACCTCACCGGACGACCTACTTACCAAGGTACAAAAAATCGCGATCGCTGATCCGCGTGCGGTGCCTGCGGGGATTTATACGAAAGAATATCTCGGCGGCCTCGGTTTGTGGGACAAACTCGAGTCGAAAATGGTGCCGACAGAAAATGTGCGCGCCGCTCTGGCCGCTGTGGAATCCGGCAATGTTGATGCTGGTTTCGTTTACAAGACCGACGCGAATATTTCGAAAAAAGTGAAGATTGCGTTCAGCGTTCCAGTCGAAGAAGGGCCCAAAATTCGCTATCCGGTTGCCATGGTTAAAGACGTAAAAAACAAAGCCGCAGCGGAAGCTTTTTTGCGGTATCTGGAATCTACCAATGCGCGAGGTTTATTCGAGCGATACGGGTTTATCGTGAAATTCTAGCGCATGTGGATCACGCCGGCTGAATGGCAGATCATTGGCTTTACGCTGGCCGTATGCGCGTTGAGCACCCTTATCATCCTGCCCTTCGGGTTGGCGGTTGCCTGGCCGCTGGCTCGATATCGTTGGCCGGGAAAACTTTTGCTCGAGACTTTGGTAACATTACCATTGGTCCTCCCTCCAGTTGCGACCGGTTTGCTTCTCCTGAAATTCTTCAGCCGCCGGGGAGAACTTGGTCAATTTTTACACAAGCAGTTTGGCTTCGACGTCGTTTTCACCTGGCGCGCGGTCGTCGTCGCCGCTGCTGTCATGTCGTTTCCGCTCCTGGTGCGTTCCGTTCGCGTTGGATTTCAAAGCGTCAATCAACGGTTCGAAAGTATTGCGCGGACTCTTGGAGCCAGCGATGCTCGCGTGTTTTTCACCGTTACGCTTCCGCTTGCTTCGCGTGGCATTATTGCCGGAGTCTTGCTCGCGTTCGCCCGCGCCGTCGGCGAATTTGGAGCGACGATCGTCGTGGCCGGAAACATTCCAGGAAAAACAACAACGCTTTCACTGGAGATATTCGAAACCGTGCAACTCGGACACGACGCCAGCGCCTATCGGCTTCTGGTCGTTTCCATCATTATCGCATTTGGCGCCGTGTGGTTGAGTGAAGCCCTGATGAAAAGATCGGCATTCCGATGAAGTTGGAAATTCGAGAGCTGTCCCTCCCTCTGGAACAGTTCATTCTTGAGCTAAACGTCGATCTCCAGAACGCGCGGACAGGAATTTTTGGTCCATCCGGAGCGGGAAAAACATCGCTGCTTGAAAGCATCGCAGGCTTGCGAAGACCTGAAACGGCAAAGATCCGCCTCGATGACTGTTTGTTCGACGACACCCAACAAGACTATTCGCTGCCGGTCCGACTCAGAAAAATTGGCTATGTTCCGCAGGACGATTCACTCTTTCCACATCTTTCGGTTCGCCGGAACCTCCTTTATGGAACTGATGGCAAATCAAAACACGACACGTTTTCTTTCGAACACGTTATCGGTTTCTTAAAAATCGGTCCGCTACTTCATCGTGATGTTCGATCTCTTTCACGCGGTGAAAATCAACGCATTGTGATCGCTCGAGCGTTGCTTTCCGCACCTCGCCTGTTACTTCTTGATGAGCCGCTAACTGCGCTCGATGCGCGCTTGAAGGAGACCATTCTCGAGCAGCTCTGTTCGCTGCATCGTGAATTCGACATTCCCATGCTCTACGTGACTCACGACCCTGTCGAAGCAATCCAAATCTGTGAAGAAGTATTGATTCTCGAATCAGGTAAGGTCATTTCTCGTGGAGATCCGCGCAAACTTCTCGTTTAGCATCGCAAATGTACTGTTCACGTATTTCGTCTTTCTGGCGACGTCCTTTCGATCGCTGGGATAAAACGATTTTTACGGCGTTAAATGTCCGGGCTTCGATGAGCGCCCGGATCGCCGCCATAGGGCTCCACTAGGCTTTCAACCTCTAGTTGCCCTTGAAAGACCGCTCTAATTGTACTTGTCACGTCGAATGGAAACTCTGGCATGACGTAAACTGGCGCGTGATACGGCATCTGGTACTCCGCGACAACGATGGCCCGCTGACCCGAAGACGTTGTCACAAATGAAAACCCGGGAGGAGAAGATTCAGGGACGACCAATTGCAGAAATCGCGATGGACTTCCAAGACGATCCACCACCTGCTTCAGTGTTACATTGTGTGTGACAAAACCAAACTCATGCGGTAGGCCTGCTGCTATTGTCCGCGTCCGGTAATGATCGAGGATTCCGCGGTAAGCAAGAATACGTCCACCGCGCCGTACCAACCGAATTAAAGCGAGCAAAGCAACTCCACACAGACCGTAGAACCAAAGAAACCACTTCACTTCCCGTGGTGGTTTGAACTCGGAGGCGTAAGAGGGATTCGCGCGAAACTCGCGATACTCCTTTACTCGGCCGTTTAGGAATTCGACCTCGAACCCGACATATCCTTCACGTTGTTCAGTCAGGGCCGATGCAGGCGCTGCATATTGAAATGAAAAGGTCGTGTGCCCGCGGAGGCCCCGCTGTCCGCTGGGCTGCCCAAAAATCGCGACGACTTCGTCCACAGACATCCCGACGTGTAGGTTTGATTTTAACTGTTCTTCGGTGGGGAAACCAATGTATGTCGCAGCGAGCGAGGACGCCGCGACAAGAATAACCAAGATAGCATAAGCGAGCTGCCGCCAGTTCATCGCAAGCGCAGCTTGGGCGCACTCGTTGGTGACCACGGATTGATTTTGTAATCCGACTCGATGATGCGATCAGCGCAATTGCGCAAAAGCTCGCAGAACGCGGCAACATCAAGACCATGATGCCGCGCCGGGAATCGAGACAAGTTCCTTTCTGCGAGCCGG
>DASXMV010000022.1:0-28107 GCA_036495465.1 Candidatus Udaeobacter sp.
CTTGTTGGTCACGTACTCGACGGTGAAACTCTCGTTAGGCGGAAGGGCAATGTGCGCCAGTGTACGCGCTCGGCATTCCTTAATCGCTGCTTGAAACACCGCATCGAGTTTTTCCTTCGGAATCACAAACGGCTTCCGCCAATTCTCGTAGCGCTCCCAAAGCGGACCGCTTCCCCGGAATCTTGGCCTCCAACTGGGCAATGATCTGATCAAAGTGCGAATCCTCATATGTCGGCGCGACAACGTCGTAAAGGGCACGCGACTCATCATCGAACTTTAATTTTTCGCCCTTCAACATCCGGACCCGCGCTGCCAGCGCGGAAATTTGTTTATGCAAATATTCGCGCCGCAATTTGAGCATCTCGTCACCAGACGTTACCGCGTCGGGAAGTTTCGCCAGGGTCGCAATCAGTTCGGCGGCCTCTGCGCCGATCGCATCGAGGGACTTTTTTTCCTTCTCAGCTTGAGCCTTCCACTCAGACGGGCCGTAAAACGCGTCAACGTAATCGGGATCGTGTTGTCCCAGGGCCAGCACGAGATGCACGTATCGCTCGGCGACAGCATTCACGGTGTCTGCTGCCTGCGCGCGTCCGTTTAACACTAGAAAACAGCAAAGGAAAAAAAGAAATAATATCCGACACATAATGAAGATGTGCTCTGGAGCTTTCCCCGAATCATCAGCAACTCGCAAATCTATTTTTTTGGTTTGGTCGAGAAAGCAAAACAGCCGAGCCCTTTCGAGCTCGGCTGTTCGTTAATTATTGTTTCGGCTGTCGATTAGTAATCCATGCCGCCCATTCCGCCCGGAGGCATTGGAGGACCTGCTTTTTCCTTTTCAGGAATCTCCGTGACCAATGCTTCGGTGGTGAGCAACAGACCCGCGATCGACGCTGCGTTTTGCAGCGCGCTGCGCGTGACCTTGGTCGGATCGACGATACCGGCCTTCACCAGGTCGGTGTATTCGTCGTTGGCGACGTCGTAACCTTCGTTGCCTTTGCGCTTCTTGATTTCCTCGACGACGAGCGCCCCTTCACGGCCCGCGTTGTCAGCAAGTTGACGCGTTGGCTCTTCAACGGCACGGCGAACAATCGCCACGCCGACTTTCTCGTCGCCTTCGAGGCCTTTAATGTTATCGAGCGCTTTCTGCGCGCGAAGCAACGCGACACCGCCGCCCGGGACGATGCCTTCCTCAACCGCTGCACGCGTGGCGTGCAACGCGTCTTCGACACGAGCTTTCTTCTCTTTCATCTCGGTCTCAGTCGCAGCGCCGACGTTGATGACTGCAACACCGCCCGCGAGTTTCGCCAGGCGCTCCTGCAGTTTCTCGCGATCGTAATCGCTGGTCGTCTCTTCAATCTGACGACGGATCTGAGCGACGCGGCCCTGGATGTCGGCTTTTTTGCCTTCGCCCTCGACAATGGTGGTGTTTTCCTTGTCGACGGTAACGCGCTTGGCTCGGCCGAGGTCTTCCAGCTTGATGTTCTCGAGCTTGATGCCGAGATCTTCGCTGATCAGACGTCCGCCGGTAAGCACAGCGATATCTTCCAGCATCGCCTTGCGACGATCACCGAAGCCCGGAGCTTTCACCGCGCAGACCTGCAACGTTCCGCGCAATTTATTTACGACCAGAGTCGCGAGCGCTTCGCCTTCCACGTCCTCAGAGATGATGAGGAGTGGCCGGCCGGCTTTCGCGACTTTCTCGAGCAACGGAAGGAGATCTTTCAGGCTCGAGATTTTCTTCTCGTAAATGAGGACGTAAGCGTTCTCGAGAATGGCTTCCATCGCCTCCGCGTTGGTCACGAAGTAGGGCGACAAATAACCTTTGTCGAACTGCATGCCCTCGACGACGTCCAACGTCGTCTCGATTGATTTGGCTTCCTCCACCGTGATCGTGCCGTCCTTGCCGACCTTGTCCATGGCGTCGGCGATGATCTCGCCGATCGTCTTGTCCCAGTTGGCCGAAACGGTCGCGACCTGCGCGATCTCAGTGCGATCGCTGACTTTCTTGGAGAGTTTCTTCAGGTCCTCGACGATTGCATCGACACCTTTCATGATGCCGCGCTGCAACGAAGTCGGGTTCGCGCCGGCAGTGACGTTGCGCAGACCTTCGCGATAAATGGATTCCGCGAGGATCGTCGCCGTAGTCGTGCCGTCACCCGCGACGTCCGAAGTTTTGGAAGCGACTTCGCGGACGAGCTGTGCGCCCATATTTTCATACGGATCTTCGAGCTCGATTTCTTTCGCGACCGTCACACCGTCCTTGGTGATCGTCGGGCTGCCGAATTTCTTGTCGAGAATGACATTGCGACCGCTGGGGCCGAGCGTGGCCTTTACAGCCTTCGCCAGTTTCTCGATACCACGAAGCAAGGTATGCCGCGCGTTTTCATCGAATTGTAGTTGTTTAGCTGCCATAGTATTTCGTTAATTGGTTGAATCGTTTAAATCGTTGAGTGGGATTAACCGATAATACCGAGGATATCGTCCTCGCGCATGATCAGGTAATTTTCGCCGTCGATCTTAATTTCGGTGCCGCCGTATTTCGAGATCAGCACCTTGTCGCCCTTCTTCACCGTGAAATCGACTTTCTTTCCGTTGTCATCGATTTTGCCGGTGCCTAAAGCGACCACTTTACCCTCTTGTGGTTTTTCCTTTGCGGTATCGGGGATGATGATTCCGCCTTTTTTCACTTCCTGCTCTTCGAGCGGCTGCACGAGCACCCGGTCTCCGAGAGGTCTTACGTTAACTGTTGCCATAAGTTGTTGTTATTACTCCTTTGTTTTTTTGGTTGCGCCGAAACTCCGAAAACTTCCGGAGCCATTCGGCAAATTGTTTTGGTTATTTCTTCTTGTCGTCGTCAACGACTTCGAACTCCGCATCGACAACGTCGCCTTCGGGTTTGCCCGCGCCTTGTTCGGCGCCGGGATGACCGCCCGGCTGAGGTCCAGGCTGTGGACCTGGTTGCGGCCCGGCTTGCGCTGACGCCTGTTTGTAAAGGTCGGCGCTAACTTCCTGGAACTTGTTTTGCAAGTCGTCGTAGGTCCGCTTCATCGCGTCGGCGTCATTGCTATTGATTGCATCGCGCACTGCAGCGATCGCGTCTTCGACTTGCTTCTTCTTGTCGCCGGAAATTTTGTCGCCCAGCTCTTTTAACTGTTTCTCGGCCTGATAGGCGAGCATGTCGGCGTTATTCTTGATCTCAATCGCTTCCTTCGCCTTCTTGTCCTCTTCAGCGTGCGCTTCGGCTTCACCCTGCATTTTCTGGACTTCGTCTTTCGAAAGTCCGGAGCTGCCGGTAATGGAAATCTTTTGTTCCTTCCCGGTGCCGAGATCTTTCGCCGAGACGTGGAGGATCCCGTTCGCGTCGATGTCGAAAGTTACTTCGATTTGCGGAACACCGCGCGGCGCAGGCGGAATCCCATCGAGATGGAATGTGCCAAGCGTCTTGTTGTCGCGCGACAATGGACGTTCACCCTGGAGCACTTTGATTTCCACACCTGGCTGATTATCGCTGTAGGTCGAAAAGATCTGCGATTTGCGAGTTGGGATCGTCGTGTTGCGCGGAATCATTGGTGTGGCTACGCCCCCAGCGGTTTCAATCGCCAGTGTCAACGGTGTCACGTCGAGCAAAAGCACATCTTTCACTTCGCCCTTAAGCACACCGCCCTGAATGGCTGCGCCGACCGCAACGACTTCGTCTGGGTTTACACCTTTGTGCGGTTCCTTGCCAATCAGATCGCGCGCGACCTGCTGCACTTTTGGCATACGGGTCATGCCGCCGACGAGCACCAGCTCGTTAACGTCCTTTTCAGAGACCTGCGCATCTTTCAGACATGCCTTTACAGGCGGAACGGTTCGTTGAACCAGATCATCCGTGAGCTGTTCCAGCTTTGCGCGGGTCAGCTTTTTCTGGATGTGCTTCGGGCCGCTCGCATCTGCCGTGATAAATGGCAGGTTGATTTCGTACTCCTGCGAGCTCGAAAGCGCGATCTTGGCTTTCTCGGCTTCTTCTTTAATTCGCTGGATCGCATCCGGCTGCTTGGTCAAATCGATGCCAGTATCTTTCTTAAATTCGTTGACGATCCAATCCATGATTTTGGCGTCCCAATCGTCACCACCGAGGTGGGTGTCGCCATTGGTCGCTTTTACTTCGAAAACGCCATCGCCGATCTCCAGGACAGAGATATCGAACGTGCCGCCACCCAAATCGTAAACGGCGATCTCCTCATCCTTTTTCTTGTCGAGACCATAAGCAAGTGACGCCGCCGTCGGCTCATTGATGATGCGCAAAACTTCCAAGCCCGCGATTTTGCCCGCGTCCTTGGTTGCGTTGCGCTGTGAGTCGTTGAAATAGGCGGGAACAGTGATGACCGCCTGCGTAATTTTTTCGCCGAGCTTTGCTTCCGCGTCGGCCTTGAGTTTCGACAAAATCATTGCCGAAATCTCCGGCGGTGAAAATGTCTTTAGCTGGCCGTTTACTTCCACCTGAACGTGCGCATCGCCATTGGCTGCCTTCACGATTTTGTACGGCACGCGTTTTTGCTCCTCGTGCGCTTCATCGAACTTGCGGCCCATGAATCGCTTGATTGAAGAGACCGTGTTCTGTGGATTGGTCACCGCCTGACGTTTCGCGGCCTGACCGACCAATCGCTCGCCACTCTTTGTAAATGCGACAATTGAGGGAGTGGTGCGTGCGCCCTCGCTATTCTCCAAAACTACCGGGTCCCCACCCTCCATCACGGCCATGCAGGAGTTAGTGGTCCCCAAGTCGATACCTAAAACTTTAGCCATATTGAAAATTCCTTTCTGATTACGGTCCGCCAGCAAGCGGAGTCGCCTCGGCGAGACTTTATGTTAAATCTGTCTGTTCCTTAGCAAGCCCTGGGCCAGGCATGCAGGATCGAACGTAAGCTACTGATTCTTAATGACTAACGTCTGTTATTTGTAGAACCGATGGCCCTTGATCTGAGACAATCCGGCTCGGTGTCAGCCATAAGGAATGCCGCCAGTGCGTCAGCACGGCGCTCTTTTGTAACCTTTCCTGATTCCGCGCCCAGTTTGCGCTTCACGTCACTTAAGCAGCGTGAATTCCTGTTTATACGTCCCGTCGGCATTCCGCGTACTGGTCAACTGGCCGCGTACGCCCATGTATTTACCGGTCCCGCCCAATATCGCACGACTCACAGGTTGACCCGCGCCAAACTCAGCGGCAGTTGGCGGATAATCGGTGGCACCGAAAGCAATAATTTGATCCTGACCACGGTTAAACGTGAAAAACAAAAGCGTAGCGCGTTTCTCGGAGTCTGGGTTGGCCTGACCGGCAATCTTCACCAATGTCTTTGAACCAAATACCTCGCCAATCATCCGACCGCCGGGACTCGAGTACAGCTGGGCAGAGAAATAATACGCGTCTCCGGGACTATTCCCGGGCGGGCCGAGATCAAGCGGCGTCAGGGTTGGCGCTGCTTCATATACCGTAAGCGATTCCGTAGGAGACTTCGTTGACGAGGGTGGCTTGCACGACGACACCAAAGTTGAAGCAAGCACCACTGTCGATGCGATCAGCTTTTGTGAACGAAACAGCCTCATTTGCTAAACTCTTGCGAAAAGTTCGTTCATAAGAGTTGGTTGGACGCTCGGATCTTGCAAACACAAAATGCGACAACACCAGCAACATCGAGAGCGACAATCGCCGCTGCGAAGATTGCGCCCGATAGAAGAGAAATTGTGTTTCGCGAACGCGCGCACCGCGATAAATTTTTCGCGTGCGACAGTATCACGATCTACTCCGCCTGGTACTTGAGAAAGGTAAACGACGAACGGATCGCACGGGAACCGGAACCTTATCCGTGTTTGGTGCCCAGACGCGATTTGATCTGCGCGCGGATGGACCTGGGTTTCCGCTGCTCACGACGAAAAAGTTGCACACTAAATCTATCATTTACGAGTTGCTCTGGTTTTTGCGCGGCGACACGAATGTTCGTTACCTCAACGAACACGGCGTGACTATCTGGGATGAGTGGGCTGACGAAGCCGGCGATCTTGGTCGGGTCTATGGTGCGCAATGGCGCGACTGGCGCGGCGCGAACGGCGTGCCAGTGGACCAAATCGACAATCTGATTTCACAAATCAAATCGAATCCGCAGAGCCGACGGCTCATCGTGAGCGCTTGGAATCCGGCGGAGATCGACAAAATGGCACTGCCGCCATGTCATCTCTTATTCCAATTTTACGTTCAGGACGGCGAGCTCAGTTGTCAGCTATATCAAAGAAGCGCCGATCTGTTTCTCGGAGTCCCCTTCAACATCGCTTCGTACTCGTTATTTACGATGATGGTAGCGCAGGTTGTCGGTCTTACGCCGGGCGATTTCGTTCATACATTCGGCGATCTACATCTTTACAACAACCATCTGGAACAAGCGCGCGAGCAGCTTTCGCGGGATTTTCGGCCTTTGCCGCGGATGAAGCTCAATGCGAACGTGAAAAATATCCGCGATTTCGAATTCGAAGATTTCGAGCTCGTCGGTTACGACCCACATCCATCGATCAAAGCGCCGATTGCCGTGTGACGTGGTGCCAGTTAGAGTCCGCCAAAGGCCGGATCACTAGAGAGAAAAACGACGCGCGAGCCCGTTAGACGTTATGGGTGCTGTTCTGGCGCGGTCTTATCAACACTCGCGCTAGCGGTCTTCGGTCCCCGCGAGAGATCAATCAAATCCGTCAGGATGTTAAGGGTCTCGTCACGTTCTGCGTCGATCGCCGGAGTTTTGGTGTCGTCGTCACCATCAGGGCCTCCGTCGATTAAATCCGTATCTGCGTCGGAAGCCGCCTCCGAATCAACCTTGGGCGTAACGCCGTTTTTCTTCGCCTCGGCCAATTTTCCGGGGTACATGATTAATTGGAGATCCGGTTTATCAACCGTGTCGAGCGTCACCCGATAAATTCGAGGCTCCTCTTCATTGCGCGCCAGTCGCTCTTTGGAACGCACTTCTTTACGCGCTTTGTCGTCCTGGAGCTCTTTCTTTCGGACATCTTCGTTCAACGAAATCCGATTCTCATCGATCTTGTGGCGTAACCGATCCATGTCCTCCATCACATAGTGAAATTCGGGATCGGTTTTGACCCGCTCTTCGGAGCGTCTTCGCAGTTGATCGATAAACAATGAATGACTATCCGACCATTTCGTGTATCTCGCCTTCGCCACTTCGTCGTAAGGAAGAGCGTTCTTTAGCGCACTCTCGCCGAATTCCGGAAGATCGCTCAAGCTCGGCAGAACGACGTCCGAAGCGACGCCGTGGAGTTGTGTAGAGCCGCCGGCAACGCGATAGAATTTTTGGATTGTCAGTTTTAAAGCGCCATCGTCATCGGAATGGTTGCCCAATAGCGAAGCGAACCTGCCAATGGGAAGGATCGTCTGCACGGTCCCTTTGCCGAATGTGTTCTTATCACCGACAACCACTGCGCGACCATAATCCTGGAGGGCAGCCGCAAAGATCTCACTGGCGGACGCGCTTTGCCGGCTGGTCAACACGATCATTGGCCCAGTATAGGCGATGCCTGGATCGGGATTCGCCGAGACCCGAATGCTTCCGTTATAGTCTTTCGTCTGAACGATAGGACCGGATTTCAAAAACAAGCCGGTCAGCGAGAGCGCTTCCTCCAAAGAGCCGCCACCATTTCGTCGCAGATCGATAACCAGACCGGCGATGTTCTCTTTTTTCAGCCGCTTGAGCAGAGCCAGCACATCACGCGTGGTGCTTTTCTGGTGTCTGTCCATATCGGCATAGAACGAAGGCAGAGTAAGCCAGCCGAGCTTTATGGGATCACCGTTCTCGTCTTTCCGAATAATAATGTCAGCGCGAGCTTCCTGGTCTTTCAGCTTAATTTCATCGCGGGCAAGCTCGACATTTTTCCGGCGCGATGGATCCGTTGCATCCGAAGGAATTACCAGCAAGCGCACGTGCGTGCCTTTCTTGCCGCGGATCATCTCGACGACCTTGTCCAACCGCATTTCGCGAACGTCCACATAATCAGACGGGCCCTGCGCGACCGCAGTGATCCGGTCACCGACCTTCAGCCTTCCATCAACCTGCGCCGGTCCGCCCGGAACCAGGCTTTCAATTTTCGCATAACCGTCCTCTGACCGCAGCATGGCACCGATACCTACGAGCGAAAGACCCATATTGATGCTGAAATTCTTCATGTCAGCCTTGCTCAAGTATTCCGAGTGGGGGTCATACGCCTGAGCGAGCGCGTCGAGAAAGAGTTTCATTTGTTCGTCCTTGTCTTCCTCATGGACATTCTTGGCGAGCCGATCATAGCGGCGTGAAACCAGTTGCGGAGCCGGCTCTATAGGATGTTCGCTCAAGTGTTCCTGTAACAGCTCGTTGCTAATCCGACCGCGCCAGAGTTGATCGGCTTCAGCCTCGTCTTTCGGCCATGGCGACTTTTGACGGCTCAGCTCGACGGTGGCGTTGCTTTTGAAGTCGGTCGGTTGCTTCAACTGCTCTTTTATTTTAGCAACGCGATCGTCCATGCGCTTCGTATACAGGGCATAAATTTCGAAAGCCGGTTTGAGGTTTCCAAGCAGAACGTCCCCAGCCATTGAAGTGCCATACTTGGCATTCAGGTCATCGACATCTTTTTGCGTGAAAAAGAGATGACTGAAGTCGAGCATCTCCAGGTAGGTCTGCAGAAACTTCTTCGAAACGTCCTCGTTGAGTTTTTGCCGTGTGTAATGGCCTTCCTCCAGGAGACGGCCGACCGACATGGCAACCGTTTCTCTCGACGTTGCCCTGGCTGGCGGAGCCGCGATGGTGGCGGTTAAAAGGATGGCGCAAAGCGCCAACGATCGTTGCAAGGATAATCTCATCGGTAAAAAGAAGGGTTAACTAAGTTCGCAGATTCCAGCATGAAGCGCAAGACAACGAGACAAAATCAGCATGTAGGTAGGAATGAGACAACCAGTGGACGGGAACATTCAAATATTCGTAAAAGCTCCCGGCTTCAGCTGTAACCAAATCCCCGCTACAATTAACCCCGATGAATTACAAGAAGTTCTGCGGTGGCATTTTTGAAACTAATTGTTACCTGCTTCAGGCGCCGGACGGCTGGATTCTTTTCGACGCACCTGAGGGTGCCTGCGAATGGGTCAAATCGCTTGGTGTCGATCTCAAACTCTTGCTCCTTACACACGGGCATATTGATCACGTCCAGGACGTCGCCAGGATTAAACGGCAGTTTGGTTGTCCAATTGGTTGTCACCCACTCACTGCACCAATGATTTCGGATCGGGAATTTTTCCGAAACTTCGGTTTTGCGCTGGAGATTGAACCGGTGAAGCCTGATTTCCTGATCGAAGAAACGCCAACCCGGGATTTTCTCGGTGCGCAATTCCAAGTGCTGGAAGTTCCAGGGCATTGTCCGGGCAGTCTCTGCTTTTTCTTACCGAAGGATCGATTGCTTATCGGCGGTGATGTGTTGTTTGCCGACAGCATTGGCCGCGGAGATTTACCGGGCGGAGATATCGATCTGTTAATGAAGGAGATTAGGGAGAAACTATTTCCGTTAGGCGATGAAGTCACAGTGCTCCCGGGACACGGGCCGCCGACGCAGATCGGACGCGAGCGCCAGACGAATCCTTTCGTCGGTCAAGGATAACGTTTACAACTTCGAACCGCGAAAGTCCTTAAGATCGGCCAAAACGGCAGCGAGCGGTTTGAGGTCGTCCATTTCCTCTACGATTTTCCGCAGCGAGCGCAAAGCGATTGGGACGTATGTCAGGAAATGCTCGTGTCCGCGGACTAAACCCAGGAAACCGTAAGCACCCAGCGCCTGCATCAGCCGTTGCATTGCGCACAGTCGCAACGTGTGTTCGAACTGCCCGTCATCTGCGCACCCATATTCAGCCTGTTTTTGTCGGTAATAACCGATCAAATCAGATCTCTCAGCTCCTGAAAGCTCGACATACGGGTCAAAAAGCAGTGATGCCAGATCATATTCAGCCAATCCCGGTCGCATTCCCTGAAAATCAATTAGTTTAGCCTGTCCGTTCTGAATAATGATGTTTTGCGATTGAAAATCGCGGTGAACCAAAACCCTGGGCAAATTCGCCAGATCTTTCGCAATTTCACGCAAACTGGAAAGCGAGGCCAGTTCTTTGCGTTTTAACTCGCTCATCCCAAAATAGCGGCCGAGACAATTGTTGAAAAAGTATCTCTGTTCCCAACGGTAAAGAGCGGCGTTGAACTCGGCGGGCAAATGTTTCTTCATTGCCACGCAAACAGATTCTGGCAGCGCATGAAGCTTAATGATCTCGTCTAGCGCAGATTCATAAAGCGCGCGACGGACGAGCCAGCTGTCGCTTCGACTGCCGTAGAGGTCCTGCTCCCCGAGGTCCTCGATCCAGATGAGGCCTTCCGATGAGTCGTGAAAATAGATTTTGGGGACTCGAATTCCGTGGAGATCGAGAAATTTGGCGATCTCCACATAGTGGCGATTTTCTTCGCGCTCCAGATTGTATTTAACCAGGATCAGCGTCTGATCTGCCGAGCAACGTATCCGGTAGAATTTGCGGTCCGATCCGCCTTTCTCGATGGGCCTAATTTGTATATCGGCCACATCCAGTCGCGGAAAATGTAGCTGTGTTCGCCGGAGTAAAAATTCGGTCCTCATTTCAAATGTCACTGTCGCGATGGATGCCGCTGACTGTTTTTTGGGAGCGGACAATACAACCACGAAGCTGACTTTTGGAAGCAATTTGTGCGCCTGGCCACAAAATAGTGTCCTCAAGGATAGCTCCGGCGCCGACCTGGCAATTTTCGCCGACCACCGAGCAGCCGCGCAGCTGCGCGCTCGGATCAACGATGGCGGACTTCGCAACGCGCCCGGGCCATTCAGGTGATTTGATATATTGAGGAACCCAGTGTTCTCGCAAAATCGTGCGATGCACGTCGAGATACGCACCGCGAGACCCAATATTGAACCATTTTCCGTCGTCCATTACCAGGCCACCAATCTTACCGCCGCTGCCTATCCAATCAGCAACAATCGGGATGAATGAAATTTTCTGTCGCGGCGGGATTCGTTGGAAGATTTTCGGATTCCAAACGGCGATATTAGCGAAATCAAAATTTCCGGTCGTGCCGTAGCGAGCCGCGATATCCACCACGCGGTGATCGCGTAGAGCTATGTCCGAAGCCAAACTCGTATCGCGTAATCCGAGGGTGACATCGTTCCCGCGGCGAAAATGTTCGTCGATGAGCGCTTGAACGTTGATGTTGGTCAAGATGTCGCCGCTATAAGTCAGGAATGGATCGTTACCGAGATAACGTTCGGCATTCTTGATTCCGCCGCCGGTCTCAAGCAGGTCCGGCTCGTGAACCAGTGTGACTGAGTGATCCTTGTACACATTATCGTGAAAAGACTCTTCAAACACTTCAGCCAGCTTGTGTGTGTTAACGACGAATTTTTCAACGCCCAGCTCGATTAACTGATCCAGCGCAAAGGTGATGAGCGGCTTTTGGAAAATCGGAATGAGAGGCTTTGGCAAGTTCTCCGTCAGAGGTCGCAGGCGAGTGCCAAGACCAGCAGCGAGAACAAAAGCATGCGTGATAGTACTCATCGCGACACAAACTCGGTTAAGGCGGAATGAACTGCGATTAGCTCAATCGTGAGGAATTTCTAGCGATTCGTTCACAAGCAATTTCTTCACAACAAGATCGTCGATTTCAAGACGCTGAATTTTAGCTCTTCCTATGACAAGGCGAGCGATGGCAACGGCGCCTAAAGCGACTGCTCCGACGGCGAAGGCGCCGAGCGCGAAAGCTCCGATGCTTTCCGCTCCGATCGCCAACGCCCTGACGCGCAACGGCGCGAGATCACCTGATTCTGCTTCATGCATACGTAGTATTACAGATCACGCCTGCATCTTCAGATCGAACGGTAGCGCGGAGGCGATCGCCACGAACCGTTTCATCCTATTCGCGGGCCAAGTGAGCCGTTATAAGTAAGGCTAGTAACTTAGATTCGGGCCAGCAGCCCGTCGCCAACTGGCTCGCTGCCACAGACTCTCGTGTTTCTGCAAATAGAGCGTGCGTGTGCCGAAGTCGATGATGCCGTGATGCCGCCGCAAGGTTTCCCCACCGAGCAAACCGGCAACCGGAGGCGAACCGCCCAGCAAGCCATCATGAATTAATCCTTCAAGGTCGACCACGCCCACGTCCTTGCCGACTATATCAACCGAGCCGACTGACAATTTGCGAATCTTCGCTACGCGCAGGCCGCGATCCTTCAGGTTCACAGCTGATGAACTGTACTGCGTTTCTCGCGTGGCTATGCGCATGCGCCGAACGAAAGAACGGTGCAGGAGCGTGGCAAACGAACCGGTATCGACCATAAACTTCGCGGGTTTCCCGTTTATGGAACCATTTACGTACAAATTAAAACCGTCGCTTACTTGAATTGGAACGGCTTGTAATCCGCGCCGGTCGAAACCAGGGACACCGCCTATAACATCGGGATCAGTCTTCAGAATAAGCAACTGTCGTTGGCAATCGAGTACCGCCTGCGTTGGAAAAAGAATATCCGCACCAATGATTCCGTCGATCTGCTCCTCGTGAGCCAGTCTTGAAGCGCGAGTAGAATTGCCCAAATCGACAGTGACCACTGGTTCATCAACCAGCGTGAGCCCTCCCAGCCGCAGTTCGCGCGCGATGGTCACATTGTTAAAGGCGCCGTTGATCTGAATCCGCGCTGGCAGATTCGATTTCGCCGTGATTGGTTTGAGCCGAAAATAATCGCGTCGATTGACAGCAATCGCGCTTACGGGCGCGCCAGTATCGATCGTCAACCACGCCTCTCTTCCGTTAATAAAAGCGCGCACCATCAAATGATTTTGTCTGGAGCGCACAAGCGGCAGCGCTTCAAAGTGCGTATCTGCTCGCCCGTAGGTAAGCTCAGGCGCGGCGACCAGCACCGCCAGTGCAGCGCATGAGATTGACAAAAAACTCCGGTGCAATCGACGCTGATTTGAACAGGTCACGGGGCGTGAGATTAACACGGTTCCTTTTACGCGAAAGCAATTTCGCGCTTTCAACATCGATCGGCGGTGAAGTAATCAGAGCGTTTTGTCATTGCGCGGCACGCCCGAGTGATGATTTACTTTCCGCCAATTCCACGGGGCTCCAATGACGACGGCAATAACTGAAACACCTGTAGCCGAGCAAAAATTCGTCAGGGGCCTCGGCCTGCTTGATTCGACCATGCTTGTAGCAGGATCAATGATCGGCTCGGGAATTTTCATCGTATCAGCGATCATCGCACGACAGGTGGGTTCGCCTGGTTGGCTGCTGGTGGTCTGGGTCGTGACGGGTTTGCTCACGCTGATGGCCGCGTTGTCGTACGGCGAGCTGGCGGCGATGATGCCGAAGGCCGGTGGCCAATACGTTTATCTGCGCGAAGCCTACAGTCCGCTTTGGGGATTTCTTTACGGCTGGACGCTGTTTCTAGTGATTCAAACGGGAACGATCGCAGCCGTGGCTGTTGGCTTTGCGCGCTACAGTGGCGTGCTCATGCCGTGGTTTTCTGAATCCAACTATCTTATCCCACCACTGCGTTTTGGCGGCCCGTTTAACGGATACGCTGTTTCACTTTCTACCGCGCAGTTTCTTGGTCTCGCGATGATCGCGCTGCTCACCTTCATGAACACGCGCGGGTTAAACCTCGGCAAGCTCGTACAAAACATTTTTACAACTGCTAAAACCGGCGCCCTTATCGCGTTAGTTGTGCTGGGAATCATTGTTGGTGTGAAATCCGGAGCGGGTGCTGAAAACTTTCGCGACCTTTGGACATTACGAGGCGGGTTGCAGGATGTGGGAGCGGGGCTTACCGCCGCCACTGCATTTGGTCTCTTCGTCGGCATCTGTGTGGCACAGACCAATTCCCTTTTTTCCGCGGACGCATGGAACAACATCACGTTCATCGCCGGAGAAGTGAAAGAACCGCGGCGCAACATACCGCTGTCACTGGCCTTCGGGACACTCCTGGTTATCGGACTTTATCTGCTGGCCAATATCGCGTATCTGGCAACGCTCCCGTTCGCTTCAATTCAAAATGCGCCAAGCGACCGCGTCGCGTCGGAAACAGCTAACGTAATTTTTCCTGGTGCCGGGGCGACGATCATGGCGGTCGCAATCATGGTGTCGACTTTCGGTTGCAATAACGGTCTGATCCTGGCCGGCGCGCGCGCTTATTATGCGATGGCGTGCGACGGTCTTTTTTTTCGGCGCGTGGCTGAATTGAATAAGAACCATGTCCCCGCGTGGGGGCTGATTATTCAAGGAATCTGGGCCGGCATCCTCGTGCTCCCTCGAACAGTCAAAACAGATCCAGCCGGTAACGTTGTCGGCTACGGCAACCTTTACGGCAATCTGCTCGACTACGTAATCTCTGCGGCGCTGATATTTTACATCCTCACAATCGCGGGATTGTTTTTGCTTCGTTGGAAACGTCCTGATGCCGAACGTCCATATAAAGCGTTCGGATATCCGCTCGTTCCCATTCTTTACATCATTGGGGCCGGCACAATTCTGATCGTTCTCTTCGTTTATCAAACCGCAACGACATGGCCCGGGCTCATCATCGTCCTCACCGGCGTGCCGATTTATTTTGTTTGGAAATTTCTTGGCGCAAGATCAGCACCTGTTTGAATTGCTCCATGCATCCTGAGTAACACACCCAATACCAACCGCGCCCATGAACGTATTTCGACGAAAAAGCGTAACCCAACTTCAAGCTGACGCACTCACCGATGATCGCCTGAAGCGGGCGCTCGGGGCGACGAACCTGACGGCACTTGGCATTGGCGCGATCATCGGCACCGGCATTTTTGTGCTTACAGGGACAGTCGCCGCACAGAATGCAGGTCCGGCGGTAGTCTTGTCGTTCGTGCTGGCGGGCGTGGCTTCGATCTTTGCGGCGCTGTGCTACAGCGAATTCGCGTCGCTGGTCCCAATGGCAGGTAGCGCTTACACCTACGGCTACGCGACACTCGGCGAATTGTTCGCCTGGATCATCGGCTGGGACTTGATCTTGGAATACGCACTAGGTGCGGTCACAGTCTCTATCGGTTGGTCTGGTTATGTCGTCTCGTTTCTGCGTGACATTGGCATTCACATTCCGCCGCAACTGTCGGCGGCGCGTGGGACACTCATTACTTTGGCGGACGGAACGCAGGTAGCCGCCATTTTCAATCTCCCCGCTGTGGTCATCATCGCCATCGTCAGCCTCCTGCTGGTAGTCGGCATTCGCGAATCGGCGACCGTCAATAATGTAATAGTTTTTGTGAAAGTCGCGGTCGTGTTGCTGTTCATCTTCGGCGCGGCTCACGCGGTGATTACCGCCAACTGGCATCCATTTATCCCACCAAGCACTGGCACGGCCGGTCAATTCGGCTGGAGCGGCGTGATGCGAGGCGCGGGCATAGTGTTCTTCGCCTATATTGGCTTCGATGCTGTCAGCACTGCGGCGCAGGAAGCTAAAAATCCACAGCGTGACATGCCCATTAGTATCATCGGCTCGCTCTTGACCTGCACCATTCTGTACATCGCGGTGGCAGCCGTTGCTACCGGCATTGTTCCGTACCCGCAACTGGATGTTCCGGATCCGATTGCCGTGGCGGCTGACCACGCCGGATTGGGCTGGATGTCTTCGCTGATCAAATTGGGCGCTATCGCGGGGCTCAGCTCGGTTATCTTGGTAATGCTATTAGGACAATCACGGATTTTTTGGACGATGGCCGGCGACGGTTTGATGCCACCTTTTGTAAGCCGGGTTCATCCCAAATTCCGCACGCCGTGGATCACGACAATAGTCACAGGAATCGTTGTTGCCTGTTTTGCGGCGATCTTCACGGTGCGCGAAGCCGGCAGCCTGGTTTCCATCGGCACCCTGCTGGCATTTGCAATTGTCTCGATTGGCGTGTTGGTGCTGCGCGTGCGTGAACCGGAGTTGCCACGCAAATTCAAGACACCGCTGGTGTGGTTCGTTGCGCCGATGGGTGTGGTGTCGGCGGGCTACCTGATGATCTCGCTGCCGTGGCTTACATGGGAGCGGCTGATCTACTGGTTTGCGCTCGGTATCGTGATTTATTTCGGCTACAGCGTCTACCATTCCAGGCTTGGTCCGCGCAAAGTCCCGGGTGAGACCGGCTGGTCGCGTGCGTTGAAAGTCGCCGGAGTGATCTGGATTGTATTTGGATCGCTGGGCTCGATCCTGTGGCTGGCGCGTTACCGCGCGGAATACATTCCCGGACCGATGGGCATCGTAATCGGGTTAGCCGGATTTGTCCTCGCCTGGAGTCTGGGCGCCCTTCTAAATCTGGTTGCACAGGTTTCCGATCATACGCATGCGCGGCACTTGATGATGGAAACGCCAGGCGAGAGCTCGAAGTAGTCGGCGGTAGCAATCTCGCAGACGGTTACTTCAGCGTCGGCAAAAAGCGCGTCGATAGATTTCAGAGCTTTAAGATCCCGGCGAGGTCCAATCACCTCGGAATTCCCGCGACGGACTGCTTGCGCCTGACCCTAACAGCGCTTTCGCACGTTTCTTGAGCGTTTCTCTATCGATTTGATTGAAAATGCGCCGCGAATCGGCGAGTTCCGCGGGGGTTTGGCCTGTCTTTTGCAGAATTTTCCGCTCTTCAGAACGCAACGTCTCGTGTCGGCCACTGCTTGCTGCACGCATCTGAAATCGTGAAATGGCAGCGGCTAACCCATCTTGGTTAGCTCCGTACAAATCAACGAGTTGCTGAAAACTGAGATGAAATGGAATTGTTGCTAGATCTACATTTTCAGAGGCCGATATCTGTTCGAGCGGCATCATCGTTTCATTAGACTTGACCACTGAATGCCAGACCTCAGCAGGCTGGTAATACCCAGCTTCAATGTGACACGAACGATGCCGTTGCGACAACTTGACGTAATGCATTCCGGCCATCGGTTCGACAGTCGTCTCTTTCTCTTCCAAACCGTCTCCGGAATGAATTCGGAGATGAACTTGCCGATCGAAGGGCGCGGCATTTTTGAAGACCGATGCCCAATCGACGCTCCAATACACGAAGATCGTCGATGGGTCGCGTGCAACGGCGATAAGACGTGGTGGACCATCTAAGCGCGCCATTTCCGAGGCGTTGTGCAAATCGTGCGATTGCTCCTCCTTTGTGAGAGGCACAACCGGCCTCCTGGAGATGTGGAATATTTTTTTGAGCTTCACTTTTCACAATGGTGGCCCAAATCCACAAAAGACCAACCACAGAATTTGTCTGCCAAAAAGGCGATTGCGCAAAATTTTCGCTCGGCTCGTTTTGGAATTTTTTGCGCTTTTAAGACATAGTTCTCGTGTAATTTGAGAAAGCGATGAGTCCAAAAATCATCAGCCTCGAAGAGCTTTCCGAGCGTGGGAGACAAATGCGCGCTGAAGGAAAAAAGCTGGTTGCGACGAACGGCTGCTTCGATTTGCTGCACGTCGGACATGTGCATTACCTGCAAGCCGCGCGCGCACTCGGTGACCTGCTGGCCGTCGGCTTGAATGGGGATCGTTCGGTATGCGAATTAAAGGGAAAAGGGCGTCCGATTGTCGCGGAGCACGATCGGGCGGAAATTCTTGCCGCACTCGAGTGCGTAGATCTCGTTACGATTTTTCCGGAAATGCGAGCAACGCAGTTTATCGTTGCAAGCCAGCCAGCCATTTATGTCAAAGGCGGGGATTACAGTGCAGAAACACTCAACGACGAAGAGCGTACGCTTTTGAAGAAAACAGGCACCGAGATTCGCTTCATTCCATTTGAAACAGGCTATTCGACTTCGCGGCTGCTCGAACAAATATGTAAGCGGCGCGCCTGAAACCTTTTCCCCAACGCTCCGAAACCGATGCCGAGACATCTTGGAAGCTCAAAAAGAATTGAATGAAACGTCTGCCGATTGGAATTCTTGGATCAGGAAAGGGCAGCAACTGCCGGGCAATCCTCGAGCGCATTCATTCGGGCGACCTCGCAGCGGAAACGCGTGTGGTAATCTCGGATGTGCTGGACGCACCGATTCTCGACATCGCACGAGAGTTTTCGGTTCCTAACGCTTATCTGGCGCCGGGTCAATTTCGCACGCGCTTGGAGCCGGACGCGGAAAACAAGCTGGTAAATATGTTAAGCGAAGCCGGCGTTGATCTCGTCGTGCTCGCTGGTTTTATGCGTGTGCTACACACCGGGATGCTGAAAGCATTTCCACGGCGAATCATCAATATCCATCCATCGCTTTTACCCAAATTTCCCGGACTCCAAGCATGGAAACAAGCGCTCGCGGCTGGCGAAAAAGTAACTGGCTGCAGTGTGCATTACGTGGATGAGAGAATCGACCACGGTGAGATCATCTCTCGCCGTGACGTCCGCGTCCTACCCGAAGATACGCCCGAAAGTCTGCACGCCCGGATTCAAATCGCTGAGCGCGAGTTGTACCCGGCCGTAATCGCGGAATTTTGCGAAAGATACCAGACAACTGGCTCATAAATTTTCAGGCCGCGGAATTCACGATCCGTCGAATCGATGCAGCGCCTAAAGCCGTTCTGCCTTTTGCTCGCGATTCAATACTTCTTCCAACGCAACAGTCGGTTTTCTCTGCTCGTACAGCACGGCATATACCTGATCGAGGATCGGCGTCTCGACATTCAATTGGCGCGCGCATTCAAAAGCACTGCGCGCGGTAGGAATTCCTTCAGCCACCATTTTCATCGATTGAGTAATCTTCGTGAGGGATTCGCCTTGCCCAAGACGTTTGCCGACTGTGTGATTGCGGCTGCGTTCGCTGTAACAAGTTACAATCAAATCGCCCACGCCGCTTAAGCCATAGAAAGCTTGCGGTGTTCCACCCATCGCAACTCCGAGGCGCAGCAGTTCCGCCAATGATCGCGTTGCTAGCGCTGCCTTGGCGTTGTCGCCCAATCCAAGGCCATCACTGATTCCTGCCGCTATGGCAAATACGTTTTTTAACGCACCGCCCAACTCGATGGATGTCACCTCCTGACTGGTGTAAACACGAAAGCGTGTACTTCCCAAAGCCGATTGCAAAGTTGTTGCACACTCAGCGTCTTTGCACCCAATCACCGTCGCGGTTGGGAAATGTTGTGCGACTTCCGCTGCCAGATTCGGCCCCGACAAAACAGCAATCGTTTGGGTTGGAAAAAGTTCGTTCAGGATCTGACTCATCCGCATCCCGGTGCCGTGCTCGATCCCTTTCACACAACTAAGTAGCACTCGGTGATCATTGCCTTTCGTTTCTCGAACCCTTGCAGCAACTTTTCGCAAGGCGATCGACGGTGTTGCGAAGACGATCAGGTCCGCGCCAGCACAATCAGCGAGCTCGGAAGTAACCAGCACTGATCCGGGGAGGTTGAGCCCCGGAAGATAATCGCTATTCTGGCGCGTTTGTCGGATTCGCGCGATATGATCGTTGTCGCGACCCCAAAGCGAAATCTGAAGCGTATTTTTTGCCCATAACCACGCCAGGGCTGTTCCCCAGCTGCCAGCTCCAAGAATCGCTATTTCGCGGATTTTCACTTTCCAGTGAACCGCGGCTCCGTTCCACGTACCAGCCGCCAAAGATTTGAACGATGGCGCCAAATTACAAGCGCCGCGAGACAAAGTGACGAGTAAAACAACGATCTTCCGCCACCCCGACTTCTCCAGGTTGTTATCAAAATGATGAGAGGCAACGCGGCTGCGGCTGCAATCGAGGCCACGGAAACATAGCGCGTAAGAAAAAAGGTCGTTACCCAGATCGCGACCCCGATTAATGCAGCAATAGGTGCCAAACCAAAAAGCGCTCCGGCTGAGGTGGCGACACCCTTTCCGCCTCTAAATTGCAGCCATATTGGAAAAGAGTGACCCAGCACGCTCGAGATTGCTCCAGCAATTCCAAATGCTTCTGAGGAAATCCATTCTGGCTGTACGCGCGCGGCAATCAAAGTCGACAGCTTTACAGCAGCGAAACCTTTTAAAAAATCCGCAACGAATACGGGATAGCCGTACCTCTTTCCCAGTGTCCGCGAGACGTTCGTTGCACCAACATTGCCGCTCCCGCAGTTTCGGATGTCGACACCTGCGATTCGACCAGCAAGATAGCCAAATGGAATCGATCCCAGCAGGTAGCCTCCGACTAGAACGGCGGCGAGCGCGAGCATAGGGAGTTATTCCGAATTCGCCACCATTTCGACAGCTTTTTTATTGTGTAACATATTCTTGGACAGCCAAATAGATATTATCGCAGCGTCGGTTGGCGTAATTCCACTTATCTGTGCGGCCTGCCCGAGAGAGGACGGACGAATCATGGCTAATTTTTGTCTGGTTTCCGATCGGAGGCCAGGCACTTGGTCATAGTCTAGCCAATCCGGAATCACTTGGTGCCTTCGGCGCTCAAGTTGCAGATTTTGGTCTGATTGCCGCAGCGCATACCCTTCATATTTGAAATCCACTTCAGCTAACTGCCATATCGCGATCGGCACCGGCGAAAGGAGTTCCGGCGGCAAATTTTTCGCAGAAAAGTCGGGTCTCCTAAACAGTTGCGCAATCGGCACATTGTTGATTCTGGTCTCGGTGGCCAGTAAGCGTGCCTGGTCCAACAGCTTCATCTTTTCATTGTGACGGGACCATCGTGTCCGATTCACTAATCCTGCATCATACGCTCGTCTTGTCAGGCGTTGATCTGCATTGTCGTGCCGCAAAAGCAATCGATCCTCCGCCCGGCTGGTAAACATGCGATAAGGCTCTTCGGTGCCTCTTGTGACGAGATCGTCGATTAGAACGCCGATGTAAGCCTCTTTGCGTTCCAATACAAGCGGAGGACGACCCTGGACTTTCAATGCTGCATTGGCCCCGGCAATCAGACCTTGAGCAGCCGCCTCTTCATATCCCGATGTACCATTAATCTGACCAGCAAAATACAGTCCTTGGACTAATTTTGTTTCAAGCGTGTGCAAAAGCTGTGTTGGTGGAAAATAATCATATTCCACCGCATATCCGGGGCGCATTATCTCGGCGTGCTCCAGGGCCGGAATGGAATGCACGAACTCCAGTTGGACGTCATATGGCAAGCTCGTTGAAATGCCATTTACGTAATACTCTCGGGTGTGGCGGCCCTCCGGCTCGAGGAAAAGCTGATGAGATGTTTTGGACGAGAACCTTACAACCTTATCCTCGATGGATGGACAATAGCGGGGCCCGGTGCCCTTGATCTGACCAGCGTAAAGCGGCGAGCGGTGAAGATTCGCCCGAATGATCTCGTGAGTTCGCGGGCTAGTGTGAGTTATCCAGCATGGCATTTGTTCCACGTGGAACTTTCCATCCCGAACCTTGTTAAGAGTGAATACCTCCGCGCCGCAATTACCAATTTCTTCTAGACAAAAAGAGAAGGTCGGAGCCGGTTCATCTCCGAGCTGGATTGAGCACTTGGAAAAGTCAATTGAGCGCGCGTTTAAACGACAGGGCGTCCCTGTCTTGAATCGTCCAACCTGAAACCCCAACCGATGAAGATTGTCACTAAGACTCGAACTGGCATCGGCCATTCGTCCGCCGGCTTTGACGGCCTCGCCGACATGCAAGAGACCGCGTAAAAACGTACCCGATGTGATGACGACGCTTCGTGCGCCGACTGTCAGACCCAAGTCGGTTTCGACTGCAGCGATTTTTCCGCTGTTAACTAAAACGTGCGAGACAGTCCCTTGGTGAACACTCAGATTGTCAGTCGATTCCAGAACGGCCTTCAACCGAAATTGGTAGGCTTTTTTGTCGCATTGCGTTCGCGGAGCTCGGACCGATGGACCCTTGGTCCGGTTGAGCATTCGAAACTGAATTCCCGTTGCGTCGGCATTCAGACCCATTGCTCCCCCCATTGCATCTATCTCGCGAACGATATGTCCTTTGGCCAGGCCACCGATGGCAGGGTTGCAGGACATCTGCCCGACCGTATCCAAATTTTGAGTCAACATTAACGTTCTGCAGCCAACTCGCGCAGCAGCCAATGCTGCCTCAATCCCAGCGTGACCGCTGCCGACTACGATCACGTCGTACTCAGTCGGTAATCTAAATTTCATTTATATTATAAATAACTGTCAATCAGCCATTTATCTTTAATGGCTGACCGCTACCGTTTGCCTTCTGCGAGCGCGCTGCATCATCGGACTCTTGTATTACTCCGTGGGCAATGCGCCCTAACACTATCAGAAGCAATACGGTCGTCACAAACGCACCCCCCCAAACCCAATATTCGATCATACGGGGATAACTTTTCCCCCGCATGATACGCACGGCAAATTGCCCGAGTGTACCGACGTAAACGTACAAAAAGAGTCCCGGGGCACGACCAATTGACGCCCAAATCATGTAGGTCCCAAAGGGAATTCGCGTCAATCCATAAAAATAATTGAGAAGGCTGGTCGGAAAAAGCGGATGCAGCTGACTTAGAAGGATAATCTTCCAGCTCTCGCGTTCTACTGCCGGTCCTAACGCTCGTAGGGTGGAGTTATCCGAGAGCTTTTGTCGAAACCATCGCCCAGCTATCCACCGACTTAGCGAAAACGAGATGACAGTAGCAATGAAGTTACCCGCCAGGACAATTACAAATCCCCACCACAATCCAAAAAAGAAACCCCCGCCGACAGCGAGAATGCCTCCGGGAAGTAGCAGAACGCTGCAAGCCGCGAACAGTAAAGGGTAGCAGACCGCTCCCCACGGCCCCCAACTCATCACCCGCCGTTGTGATTCCTCGATAAAACCCAGGATTGGGATGAAGCGCGAAAGCAACACCGCGATTACAATGCCTGTGACAACTGCTCCAACTTGCCACCAAATCGCCCGGCTGAACTTCAACATCCCGAGATTTTGCTCGCGTCGCCAGCTTAGCGCAATCCAAAGCTCTTCTCTCGCGGAACTCTACGTACGTAATCAGATAGTCGACGACTCTGCGTTGCTGCGACGCGAAATACCGAGACTATCAAAGATTACCCGGGTAGCATCGGAGCGATTGAGCGTATAGAAATGAATACCAGCAACGTCGTTGTCCAAAAGATCATGACATTGTTCAATTGCGAAATGAAGGCCCACGCGTCTGACCATCTCAGGATCGCTTTGGCAACGCTGTAGAGCGCGTAAAAGCTTGGCGGGAAAGCGCGCACCACCGGCCAGCTCGGCAATGCGCTTAAATCCGTTAATGGAAGTAATCGGCATAATACCGGCAATAATGGGTATGTGAATGTTCGCCAGCGTGCAGCGTTCACGAAAATCGAGAAAGTCACGGTTATCGAAAAATAACTGGGTGACCACGTAATCGGCACCGGCATCCACTTTCTCTTTGAAGTAATCCATCTCGACCAATCGATTGGGTGTGGCAGGGTGGCCTTCGGGAAATCCCGCCACGCCGATGCCGAAACCACGGGAGTCCGGATGCGTACCGGACTCGTTGAATCGCCGAATGAATTTTACCAGGTCGATGGCGTGTTTGAATGAGTCCCGCGACTTATCGTACGGAATTCCAGCCGGTCTATCGCCGCCGAGCGCGAGGATGTTTCCTATGGCAGATTTAGCATATCGAGTGAGAATCGCTTCGAGCTCCTCTTCATTGTGGCAGATACACGTAAGGTGAGGTATCGGGTCCAGCTTTGTTGTGCGCCGGATCCGTTCCACCAGATCATGTGTTAAATCTCGGGTTGAGCCGCCCGCGCCGTAAGTAACGCTGACAAAGTGCGGCATGTACGATTCCAGATCGCGAATCGTTTGATAGAGAGTCTCGGCGGCCTGCGGGCTTTTCGGGGGGAAGAACTCGAAGGAAAACGTGGGAGCATCCTCCCGCATGATATCAATGATGTGCATGGATCCGGCGCCTACCTTCGTTCCTGCCGCGACTTTCGGTCAAATTAACCAAACCTAATTTCACGGCACAATCGCGAACACCCGTGCTGGAAATCCTGAGCCGTTTTTTGGTTTTGGAAAACTTGCTATCACTATTGCGCCCGCTTCCGGGACCTGATCAAGATTGGTCAGCAGCTCAATTTGGTAGTGATTCTTCCCGAGCACGTACGTTTCGAGCGAATAATCATTTTTGCTGGCCGCGATTCCTGGATCCGTATCTGTCGTTTCGTGGCCTGAAGCCGTGATTTGGCGTTGTTCGTAAAGATACTTCAGTGTGGGCAAACTCCATCCCGGATAATGCGCAATACCATTGATGTCCTTGTTTTCCATCTTTGCCTTATCTGGCCAACGCTTAGACCAATCGGTCCTCATTGCCACAAAAGCTCCGGACGGGATCGGTCCATGGTCTTTCTCCCACTTTTCTACGCGCTCGAGCGATAGCGTGTAATCTGGATTTTTCGCCGCCTCATCGTGTACGTCGATAACAACAAGAGGCAGCACCATTTCTTTGGGATCAATCTGATCTACGGTCCGAAGCCCCTTTATAAAATGAGCCGGAGGATCGACGTGTGTTCCCCATTGGCCAACGTGCGTATAAAGTTCCGAAAAAAAACCTGTTCCCATAACATCAGGGCGCTTTTCGTACCAGTAAATTGTTTTGCGTGTTTCGTCCGGAAATCCCGGCCAGTGAGGAATTCCTGGTGCGAATTCGTGCGTCAGATCGACGAATCGTTTGCGCGCAATGATCTGTTGAATTTGCCAGAGTGAGGGTTCGTCACTGCTCCATGCCGATACAATTATCCCGAGAAAAAGTACAACACTGAGCGAGATTTTCTTAATTAGCATCAGTCTTGTGAAAGCATTTAGCATTAAGAAGCCAATAAGTTCGAATAAGTTTGAATAAGTCCCGTCCGTCTTCGAAAAACCGGAGTTGTCGGCGTGACACGTTGGCCTTATCAACAGTTCATTCCAGGCAAATCACGAAGGGCAACACGGCGCGCTTGGGCCGGGTTATTCTCAATTAGAAGAATATGATTATGAAAAAAGAAATTTGATTCAATCCAATACTTCCTGTGGAAAACTTTTAGACACTGGAAACTAAAACGAAAACCGATTTTCCTACGAGAAACACTAACATCATGCTACCGGAACAGGTTCCCTTGAGTAAAACAACGACCATTCCTGGCAAGTGTGCTTATCAAACTTATAAAAACGAGAGTCTTTTCGAACACGCCGCCTGGGTTTACGCGTTCTGTCGTGAACATCTTTTCCGTGACGATACAAACCGTATTGTTACGACTCTTTGGCCAGACGGGCATCCTAGTCCGGGCACAACCTTAATTGAACTAGGCTGCGGACCGGGGTTTTACTCATGTCGACTGGGGGAACGCTTTCGGGAGATGTCGATCACCGGGGTCGATCGGTCCGCGAAGCAAGTTCAGTGGGCTAGCGAGCGAGCCGATGCTCTCCGTCTGACCAATTGTTGCTTCAAGAGAATCAACGTTCTCAATCTGTCGTGTCCGGACGAAGCCTTCGATGTGGTCCTGGCGTCGCGGTTATTGACTATTTTACCCGAACAGGCAGGCGTAATCGCGGAAATGCATCGTGTATTAAAGCCCGGAGGCCGCTGTTTTATCGCGGAACCTCGCCACGCTTTATGGGCCTCCATCCCACTATTCGCCATGTGGCTGCTCGTGGGCTTAACTCCCTCGCAAAACGGTTACCGCGAGCCACGCAGAGCGATGGTTTTCCCCCCAAACGCATTCGCGAATCTTTTCCCGGCGCAGCCATGGAAAACGATCAAGACCTGGCAGGATGGACGCTACCAGTACGCGCTCTGCGAAAAACAATAACAACTGCCGGCGCGAAGAATGAGAACGATTCATCGCGTTCTTGATCCGGAAACGCCAGATCCAATGTTCGGTGGTCATTGCGCCTTGGCGCTGATGACTAAGGCGCCGCGCGCCGGGAAGGTCAAAACGCGGCTTGTGCCACCTCTCAATGACGAGGAAGCAGCAGAACTCAATAAGTGCTTTTTACGCGATACGGCCGCTGCGATTTCCACCTGTTGCCGCAGCCCGAGGGTGCAGATGGATGGACACCCGATCGCGTGTGGTGTTGCCGTTTACACACCAGTCGGGGCGGAGTCCGATTATCACGACATTCTGCCGCTGAGTTTCAGTTTGTTGCCACAGCGCGGACAAGACTTCGGCGAACGTCTTTTTTTCGCGGCTGAAGACTTGTTCAAATGCGGCTTCGAGACGGTTTGTCTGATTGATTCCGATAGCCCGACGATTCCCCCGGAGAACTTTGTGCGAGCTGTAGAGCTTCTCTTTTTGCCGGATAAATGCATGGTCCTGGGCCCTTGCGATGATGGTGGTTACTATCTGATCGGATTAAGGTCGTTGCGCCGCGAAATCTTTGAAGGCATCGACTGGAGCACCGAGCGAGTGTTCGAGCAAACGAAACAACGAGCATTACAAATTGGTGTTGAAGCTCGCGAATTGCCACGCGGATTTGACGTGGATGACCAAGCGACTCTGCGTCGACTTTGTAATGAACTTCTGGGCGAAGGTGTCCCGGACATTGTCGCGCCAGACACTAAGGAATTTTTGCGCAACCTCTTGGCGGGTGATGGCCGGAGACGCATCTTCTCCTAGGAAGAGCGTCTGGCATCTCGAACGCGAGAAAGATCGGAAGCGGTTGCCCTGCAACAGCGCGATGGCTAGCCTCCCATTTAAATGGCAAAACGAGCATTGGTTACTGGCGGCGCAGGTTTAATCGGCTCACATGTAGTCGATCTCCTGGTTAACGAAGGCTGGCAGGTTCGGTCGCTCGACAGTCTGGAACCACAAACCCATCGTCGTGGAAAGCCGGCCTGGATAAACGAGAAGGCGGAATTTGTTCACGGCGACTTGCGGGATCGCGAAATAATTGCCGCCGGTCTCGACAACGTTGACGTCGTTTTCCATCAGGCTGCTTACGGAGGTTACATGCCGGAGATCGCAAAATTCGTCGATGTGAATTCGCTCGGTACTGCCCAAATGTTGGAAGTAATCCGCGAGAAGAATCTACCGATTAAGAAAATTGTTGTTGCAAGCTCACAAGCTGTTTATAGCGAAGGCGCCGCCGACTGTCCGGCCCATGGTTTGGTTTTTCCCGCGGTGCGTCCGGTGGAACAATTGCGTAAAGGCGATTGGCGGGTGCATTGTCCATTTTGTGGCGCTCCTACAAAGAGTGTTCCGACTCCAGAAAATGCGCCGGTTGGCGGCGAGACCGTTTACGGCCTGACGAAAGTTGATCAAGAGCGTCTGGTCCTTCTATGGGGAAAACAACTTGGTATTCCCACGGTCGCACTGCGTTACTCGTGCACGTACGGACCACGTCAGTCGATCTTTAATCCTTACACGGGCGTGATCGCGATTTTCTGTACGCGTCTGCTAAATAATCTGTCGCCCATACTTTACGAGGACGGGGAGCAGACCCGCGACTTTTCATTCGTGAATGACATCGCTCGCGCGAATTTGCTTGCCGCTGAAACAGACAAGCTTGATGGCCTACCCGTGAACATTGGCAGCGGACACGGAACGCCGATCCGCGAAATCGCCGAACGACTTGCCGATGTTCTGAAGATCGGGATCGCTCCTGAGATCAACGGCGAATTTCGGCCCGGTGAAATGCGTCATCTCTCTAGCGATACAATGCTGGCGCGCTCGGCGGGTTACAAACCGGCTGTTGGGCTGGGTGAAGGCATCGGCCGGTACATTAACTGGATTCGCGAGCAATCAGACATTCGCGATTACTTCAGCGAAGCCAGCCAAATCTTGAAGACAAAAGGAATTGTTCATCGAGTAGAAATGAGGGGCGGGGCATGAGCATTGACGAATCGGTGGTGCGTTAGTAAAAGGCAGCAACAAATCGGGTTTCATACATCAACAACGATGACCTTAAACGTCTCTCTCCGTGTGCCTGATGGCATCGTTCTGGCGTCCGATAGTCTTTCCACTCTCTCGGAGCCCATTAACCAAAAAATGACCGTCAACGGCACGTGTGATGGTTGCGGGAAGCAGGTCGAAATCCGTGACGTTCAAACTCCTCCTATCACCGTCCCGAGTTCTACGTGGCCGTACACGCAGAAGCTTTTTCCGATCGCGGAAAGA
>DASXMV010000023.1:0-12446 GCA_036495465.1 Candidatus Udaeobacter sp.
TTAGATGACGCCGTTGGCAAATATCTCAAGACGCATCACAATCGCAGGTCTCTTTATCGTTGTCGCACATTTCCCCGTAAGGCACGTATCCGCCCAAAAAACCGCAAATCGGTATCCCTCATGTCACGCTAGATCAAATGATGCTTGCCGCGCCACAGCCGGGGTATCCCTCTGAGGCGCTGCGCCGCCACTTGACGGGCAAAGGCTCCTTCAAACTCACCGTTCGGACCAAAACGGGCATCGTGACACATGTCGCGGTCATCAAGAGCACGGGCTCGAGTGTTTTGGATGACGCCGCCATAGCCGCATTCTCCCACTGGCGAGCTCGCCCCGGAAAGGTAGACGCCATAACGGTTCCTGTGGCATTCACATTGGGCCGATAGCAATATTTCATCTAACCAATCGATGAGCCAACGGCCCCATTGCGATGCAACCTCACGGTGTTTGCCGCGACGCCCTGCCGTGGCTTATCTCTTTCTCGTTAGACATATGTGGGGAGCTCCAACGTTGTTGATTGCTCTTGTTGCTTGTTTATTTCTTATTTCAGGATGCGACCGAGGTCGGAGGTCACATCTCCCGCGATACGAAGTGACCTATTATGATCGCAACCATGACGGCATCGTTGACCTCGAATTTCACCATTCTCCGGGATGGGCAGACCGGATTGGGGTTTCGCGGATTCAGATTACAACGCGGACTATGATATGCTTTTTGGTCCAGGGTATGCCCCGCCGACCAAGGTTCATGTTCCTGTGCCAGGCGGTGTTCATATTACAAAAGAATTGCCAAAAGAATTGCAACATTTCAAGTGATGCGGCGGCTAACCATCTAACCAATCGATGCGTTAGAGTTTCGTGCGTCCGGAAAGCGCGGCAGAAAGCGTCAGTTCATCGGCCGATTCCAAGCCACCGCCGGCTGGAATACCGCGAGCAATCCGCGTGAGGTTAATTGGCTTGGCCTTTAAAAGATCGACGATGTAATTTGTGGTAGACTCGCCTTCCACGTCGGCGGGCAGCGCGAAAATAATTTCAGTAATCTTTTCCTGATCGATACGTTGCAATAATTCTTTAATGCGCAAATCGTCGGGGTTGACATGGTCGAGCGGAGAAATTTTCCCCCCAAGTGAATGGTAGCGTCCCCGAAAAGCATTGGTTTTTTCCAACGGAAGTATGTCCGTCGCTTGTTCTACGACACAGAGCAGGTCGGTTGAACGCGAGGGATCAGCGCATATCTCGCATAACTCGTTAGCGGCAAAAAAACCGCACAGCCTGCAGGATAGAATCGCCTGGCGCGTATCCGCGATGGCACGCGCGATTTGCTCCGGCCGATCGTCTGCTGCCCTTACCATCCAGAGAGCAATCCGTTCCGCGGAGCGAGGACCCACTCCGGGCATTTGTCGCAGTTGCGCAATCAAATTCCGGATTGCGAGCGGGTATTCCGTCCTTTTCAAACCGTGCTCAGCTTTCTTCCGGCGTGGGCCCAGCTAGCTGAAGAACGAGCGGTTCCAACCGACGCAGGTAAAATTGCAATGCGGGATCAATCTCCCCCTCCGGTCCCCTTGCCTTCTGAAATTCAGAATAAGCTTCGGCCCAGCGTTTTTCTCGATAAAGAACCACAGCGCTCCAGAAGGAATCTCGACGCGCTACGAGCTCCGGCCCCGCTTCATTCGCAAGCCAGAGCGGCTCGTAGATCTCGATTCGATCATGTGAATTCATCCCGCTGACAAAATCAATCGGTCGGGCCACAATGGTCTCGCTCACCCGATCAAAAGTTGCCGTATCGATCAAAACCTTCGATCCATACCGGTGATTCAAGGCGCAGAACCTCCGCCCAAGTTCAATCGGTTCCCCGCTGGCGAGGAGCGCTGGACGAACGCTGTCCTTCAATGCGCCGGCAATTATCGCCCCCGAACTGATACCGGCCTGAATCTCCCAATCGCGCAAAGCTTCTTCGTTTTCCTGTTGCCGCTGATAAAACTTCTTTGTCAAATCAAGCACAGCCCGTACTGCGTCTTCGGCGTGTTGGCTATTTGCATTCGGAAATCCAAAAATCGCGACGACGCCCTCACCATCGGCGGCTTGGAGAAGTGCTCCTTTGTCGATTAAATCGTCAGCAGTTTCACGAAGGAATTTCCCCAATGTTTGAGCAAAACCGACGGGGTCAGAGTCATCCGTAAACCCTTGACGCTTGGCAATGTCGCAAACCACAATGCTCGCTTCATAGGTTTTAGCCTCGCCATCAAACGGGGTGGTCCCATCCGCGACCTGACGAAATTCTTTTTTCGAAAGACGATTGGCAAAAATTGTCCGCACCAGATGCGACCGGTCCCTCTGCAAAAAGGCCATCCAGGCTTCCGCGCCGGCCGCCGCAAGTACGACGGCAAAAATGCAGGGAACCGGCTGGAAGAAAATCCGGTAAAGAGAGCACACCCAGGAAAGCACCAGGAGTTCAACAACCAAAGAGCCGAATAAAAGATAGTTTCGCGACCGCGCAGCAGGTCCGGGATTTCGCAGACTCACCCACACCACGCCAACAGCCGTCAGAAAGACAAAGACGTATTGCCATTTCTCCCCTACAACTCTGGTCGCGGCAGCATAATTGGAAACGAGCCTCGCAACGCCAATCTCAAAACCGCCTATCGCCCTGGTCGCGTGCAAGACACCAACGATGATGACCACGATAACTCCAATGACGAGCGTTGTGATCAACGAGCGCTTCATTAAGGATTACGCTTTTTGCGAAGTTGCAGCCGGATAATAGGACTGCACTACCAGTTCACTTAAGAATTTGTCCGGAGCGTTGACGGCCTCGGCGTTAATAACAAATCGTGCTTGGCCGGTGTTTTTTTTGATCAGATTTAGTCCAAACTGATAATCCTTAAATAAGTGGGCGCAAAGATCGCTCATGGTCATCCGTTCAGCTTGCGCGCGCTCAACGAGACGCCGAACAGCCGCGTCATCAAAAACAACTTCCACGCCATGCTCACTGCTAAATTTCTCCGCAAACTGGCGCGCACCAGTTTCGAGCATTTGGGCCTCCAGCTTGTGCCCCTCCGCCATCAACCGGTCAAGCACACGCTGCGGCTCGCGCACCAATGCACCAGTGACACGCAACTGGCTCAGGCCTGATCCAGCGAGGTAATACTTATAATCACGGAACAATTTTTCGAACACCGTCAGCAGCCCGCGGGCGCCGGTTTTCTCCCTGGCGCCGGCTTCAGCCAGGAGTCGCAACGCTTCGTCCTCAAAACTGATTTCAATACCGTAAGCCCGAAACGCACGCTCGTATTGCCGGAGCAAACTGCCCTCGGAATATTTCATGATATTGAAAAGATCAGCGGCATCGAGCTCTTCACAGACCACGCGCACAGGCAATCGGCCGATGAATTCCGGCTCGAACCCATATTCGATAAAATCCTGCGTCGTTACATGGCGGAACAATTCATTGTCCATCACCTGGATCGGTTCTGCACTGAATCCGATTTGACTGTGCCGCACGCGTCGCGCCACCTGTTCCTTCAACTTTTCGAACGCACCACTCACCACGAAGAGGATGTGACGAGTATTAATCGTCTCTCTCTTGGCCTTGCCGCGTCGCTGAAATTCAAAAGCCGCCTGCAATTGCGCCTGCAAGTCGTTCATACTGCGCACAGGAACTTCTGTTTCCTCCATCAATTTCAACAAGGTGGTCTGGACGCCCCGCCCGCTCACGTCGCGGCCGATCAAATTTCCAGCCGCCGCGATCTTATCGATCTCATCGATATAAATGATTCCGAACTGCGCCAGATTCACATCGCCATCGGCCTTGTGCACCAACTCGCGCACCAGATCTTCCACATCGCCACCCACATAACCGGTCTCGCTGAACTTCGTCGCGTCGGCTTTCACAAACGGCACTTTGATCAGGTCGGCGATGTGTTTGATGAGATAAGTTTTGCCGACCCCAGTCGGCCCGACCAAAATTACGTTTTGCTTGATGTATTCAATTTCCTGAGCGCGTGTGACGTCCTCATTCTCGAGACGGCGCAGGTATTTCGCATGGTTGTAATGATCGCAAACGGCGATCGCCAGCACCTTCTTCGCTTCGTCCTGCTTGATAACGAAACGGTCAAGATGCGCTTTGATATCTCGCGGCAGGAGATTGAACTCGAAGTCGTTGTGATCAGTCTTCTCTGATTTTTCTTCCTCTTCCGCCGGCGCGGGTTCCGGCTCGGCAAAAGTCGCAACGGAGACTCGATCACCGAAGTTCTGTTTCATGAATTCGGTAATCTTGGATTTCAACTCTTCCGGTGAAGGAAATTGCGGCGGTGGGTTTTGCTCCATATCGCGATCAGGAAAAGGTCGCGTTAAAAATCACTTATGGCAATGATTCGTCTAAGGTCTGACCGTTAGGGCTGCGAAATCGTTCGCGATTCTGCGCCCTGGGCGATCAAGTTTTCGCCGTTCGGCAGCAACAATTATCTTTCACCAGCGGTTGGAAGGCGTTGTTCTCAACGGTGTTGCAAGGCTTTATCTAATCTTCGGAAATAACTGCGCGATCTGTTCTTTGTATTCAGGCTTGGCTATCGCCGCCGCCTGAGCTAATGCCTTCGCCTCCTTGTTTTGCCCGGTTTCACTGGCAAATACAGCACAACGCCATTCTCGATCTGCCGCGTCTGGAGCTCCCGGATTGATGAAGGATTTGGATACAATCAGCAATTCCTGTGGTGACAGCTGCTGCCATTTCACTCCTGCGATGCCGTACGGGAGCTTCATGTTGAGGATTTCGTTTGTCGCGCCTGCAATGCCCAGGTATTGCGTGCCGTTGCTATCCGTAAGCGCGGCGGAATACTGCATCCGATTAAGGTTGTCGATTAGCGCGTTCTTCCAATCGGACAAGAGCCGCGCTCTCTTTTCAGCGATTTCCCTCGCCGACTGAAAATACGTGCCGGTCAGTTGTACATTTCTGATCGTTTCAGCGGCTTGATCAAAATGATAAAACGAGATTTCGTCTTTGTAGGTGGCAAACGCTTTATTCCAGGGGCCGCGCTCCTGAAATGACGTGACCAATGCAGCGGCATCCTCCCAGGAGCGTGAAACACCCCGTTGGAAAACAAAGAAAGCGGCACCTGTTAGTAGTATAAGTGGTAAAACCACGCGAATCAGAACCGACCATCGAAACGATTCGCGTAGAAATTCGCGCACGGGTTCAAGCCACGTCCAAGAGAAACGAGGCAACGTCCAACGCGGCTGTCGCGAATGCGCCGATGCATCGCTGTCATTTGGATTCTCCAAATCACGTCGGGCCGACTCCAATTCTGTCACAAGATCGTCGTAAGAAGAAAAACGTTGACCGGGATCAGGCGCGATCATTCGTTGCAGAACGCGCGCGGTGGACGCAGAAACATCTGCCGCGGCAACCTCCAAATCGAGTGGTCGTTGCTTTAGCTTATGCAAAGCAGCAGCGGAATTGGTTGAAGCATTAATTGGCGGCGTGCCGGCGACGGCATGAAACAGTGTCGCGCCCAGACTATAGATGTCACCGCGAAAATCCTCGGGCTGATTACTCAACCTTTCCGGTGCCACGTAATGTGGCGTTCCCCACACGGCGCTGTCGGTCTCCGAACGTTGTGTCGCCACGCTGGCAAGACCGAAGTCGCCGATTTTTGCCGCTTGTTCGTCGCTAAATAGAATATTGGCCGGCTTGACGTCGCGATGAATCAGACCCCGTCGCAACGCGGCACGCAACCCTCGGGCGACTTGAATACCGATTTCGAGCACCTGCTTTTCGGGCAACCGCGGTTGTAACGCCATCAAGTCATCAAGACTTCCCCGATCCACCAGTTCCATCACGACATAGAACTGGCCGTGATCGGTTCCCGAATCGAACACCTGAATTACGTGTGGATGATTCACAGACGCGGCTATGCGCGCCTCTCGCTGCAATCGAGCGTCATAGTTCTCTTCGCCACCGAGATCTCTTCGCAGCAGCTTCAGCGCCACAAACCGATCCAGTTGAGTGTCGCGCGCTTTGTACACAGTACCCATTCCACCAACGCCAAGTGTTTCTACTACGAGAAAGTGATCGAAGGTTCGTTGCACTCGGAGTTTCTTGCCGCAGTTCGGACACGGAATACGCGCTAACGGTTCTGCCGCGACCGTCGCGACAGTTGTTCCGCAAGCGGGACATGTTTGGGCCGTCGGCTCACTCGCCATTGAGCCGCAATTGTAACATTCAGGACTTACAGAGCAAAACGTACCAAGTGACCGCCTCGCCTATCGACTCTCGAGCGGTTATTGTCCTGGCTGTTCGTCATGCCGCCGAAAGGTCGCGCGGCACATCTATTAATGAAAGAACTTTCCGCCCGCAATTCGACCCCGATCGAGCTTGTTGTACTGGCGGGTGAGGCAAAACTTCGTCTTGATCAATTCCTGGCGAAGAGGCTTCCGGAGTTCTCGAGGTCACGACTCCAGCGGCTGATCCGCACCGGGTTTGTTCGACTTAATAATGCAATCACTCGGCCGCGTCAGGTGGTTCGAGATGGTGATCGAATTGAACTCGCAGAGCCTCCGCTAGAAAAGATCGAGACACTCCCGGAGCAGATTCCGCTCGAGGTGCTCTTCGAAGACGATGATCTGATTGTCATCAATAAGCCGGCAGGCCTCGTTGTTCACCCGGGCGCCGGCCATCGCGAACACACCCTGGTAAATGCGCTTCTCAACCATTGCACAACATTATCTGGAATCGGCGGTAAAGAGCGTCCCGGCATCGTTCACCGTCTCGACAAAGAGACCAGCGGCTGTCTCGTAGCGGCCAAAAACGACTTGGCGCACCAGGCCTTATCCAAACAATTTGCCGAACGCACGGTAGAGAAAATGTATCTCGCGTTGGTCGCCGGAAAATTGCGCAAAGTCACCGGCGTAATTGACGAAAAAATCGGGCGGCATCCGGTTCATCGACAACGAATGACCGCCACGGCCCCCGGGGGACGCCCGGCCAAGACCGCGTATCGAGTAGTTCGGTCCAGCGAATGCGCCAGTCTGGTCGAATGCCGGTTATACAGCGGACGCACTCATCAAATTCGCGTGCATCTTCATCATCTCGGGCACCCGGTGCTGGGCGACAAGCTTTACGCATCCCGTCTCGCAAGGGACTTTCCGCGACAGATGTTGCACGCGTGGAAGCTTGGATTTCAGCATCCTCGCACTCAGGAATGGAAAAGCTTTGAGGCCCCGCTACCCGATGACTTTAACGATGCCCTGGCAGGAACCGCCCTGTAACGTTATTCGCGCAATCTGTGAACTACCGGCTCATTGATGTTGGCCGTCCCAGAATAACGTCTGCTTTCGTCCAGGTATGAACGCTGCCGCAATGCACACAACTAAACTTTTGCACCTTCAGTTTGACCGCAGGCCACCGCTTTTCTTCGATTGTTTTGCCAGTGTCCGTCAGCTTCGATGTTGAGGGACAGCGCACCAGCAGACTCTTGATCGTAGGTCCAGCCTTTTTTGCCCGCCTTGGCGGATCGAATAGGAATCTGGTAGCCATATCAGGGTCGGTACCCAGTTGGGGGTTGGGCAATGTGCAGCGGCAACGTTTCAATTTTCACTCGATCATCAATTGTAACCCGAATGAAGCGTTTGCGCATCTTTCAAAACCACCAGTCGGGGGGACGCACCGCGCTTCCGCGTTACTTCGCCATCGAAGAGGCAGTGAGCTTTTGAAATCGTGGATCGTTGCGCAGTGGCTCAAACATCGGATCCAAACGGAGTAACGCCGGCGTGAGCGGCGGGTTTGCGGCCAGGGGCGCCTCGTAGGGTATCGCAAGCAGCTTCTCTAACATTGTGATGGCGCGTTCGTAGTTTCCAATCCCGGCTGCTACCCGGGCGAGAATTTCAAGTGGCCTCGGACCCGTCAGTGCGTCTTTCTCGATCGGAAACTGCATAAGGGCACGCTCAGCCAACTGCAGCGCAGCGGTATTGTCGCCAAGACCCATATTTGTAAGAGCGAGGTCTCCCATCAGAACAAAATTGTCAGGTTGTTCTTTGAGGAAAGATTCCAGTTCGGTTCGAGCCTGCGCCCAACTCTCGAGTGCGGCTTCATGGTCCCCGGCAACTTCCTGTGCCCAGCCCAACCAAAAACGCAGCTCGCCTGCGTAAAAACCAAGTGATTCATCGGGTTTGGCCAATATCTCCTTTAGCTGGGCTATGACTGGTGCGGGGCGTGACTCGAGGATGGCCTGGTAAACCTGTGTTTCCAACGCGTTGATGTAGCCGACGCCTGGCCTGAGTGGAGCTAACAGAGCGGCAGCGCGCGAGAGATCGCCCTCGGCTTGTGCAATGCGCGCCTTTAGCACCAGCGTATCTATATCGTCGGGTGTTATATTGAGGACTTGCTCAAGCTTAGCCAAGGCTTCTGGGAATCGACGCTGGCACACATAGGAACGTGCATGTTGCGATAACAGGTTAACGCTACGTGGGTCGAGCTTCTCAGCTTCATTGAAGTACGCCTCGCTCTTGACCCAGTCGCCGCGCCTGCGCTCAACATAAGCCAAACCTTGAAGAACTCGACTGCTATGGGGCAGCACTCGTTCTGCCTGTTCAAGGTATTTTGAGGCGGTGTCGTAGTCTTTCAGGCAGGCGTAGTAATAGAAACCTTTGGCTAATAAAGCCTCGCCAAGGTTAGGCTGAAGCGTGAGAGCCGTGTCGGCTGCTTCGCGCGCTTCTTCACGGAGTACCGCCGTCGGTTGAAGGCTCTGTGTCAGATAACCGCTCGAATCGACGTAAGAAAGCAAAGCCCAGGCGAGAGCGAACTTCGAATCCAATTGCACTGCATCTTTTAGATATTTCTGTGCCGCAACGGAGTTCGCAGGTGTAAACGCGGTTTTTAGCGTGTAAGCCAGGCCGCGCAGATACGCATCGTACGCCTGCGGGTTGTTGGTAGGCCGGGCCTCAATGGTTTGCCTTTCGTCACCAGTTAATTTTGCCTGTAACTGGTCAGCGATGGCTTTGGCCACTTCGCTTTCGACCGAAAAAAGGTCGGTGACTTTTCGATCAATGGTGTCCGCCCAAAGATGGGAATCTGTGGCCGCCTTGATTAGCTGCACGTTCACCCGCACGGCGTCGGCGCTTTTCTGCACGCTTCCCTCTAGAATGTGTGCGACACCTAGTTCCTTCGCGATCTCAGGCAAGTTTTCCGGAGCACTTTTGTAATGCTGCGTAGAAGTGCGCGAGATGACCTTTAGATCAGCGATTTTGGATAAACGCGTGAGGATTTCGTCCTGAATTCCCTCGGCGAAATAAGCATTTTCCTTGTCGCTGCTCAGGTTCTCAAACGGCAACACTGCGATGGATCGCTCGATCGGAGCGACATGGCGCGTTCGTTGGTATAACCAGGTGCCAAGCGCAATCGCTGCAATTGCCAACCCGGCAGCAGCGGTTGCCAGCGCGACTCTGTGGCGACGCGAGCGTGCTCTGGGAGTAAATCGTTCATGGCAATCGTGGACAGCAGAAAGTAACTCGCGCGCCGATTGCGGCCTGTCCTTCGGATCCGGAGCCAGCATGGATTTCAGAAGCGCAATGACCTGACCCGGAACGTGGACATTCTTTAGCTGTTCCAAGGGCAACTCGTCAGTTTGCCTGGCGCGGATTTGCTCCATCGTGCGTCCGACAAAAGGCGTGCGGCCAGTAAGCAAATACCAAAGAGTAACACCCAGTGAGTAGATGTCCGAACGCGTATCGACCGGTAACTGGCTAGTTCCTGCGAATTGCTCCGGACTGGCGAAAGCCGGCGTACCGATGAAACCGGCCTGTGTTTGATCGATACCAGATTCTGCCTGAGGTCCCATTACTTTGGCTACTCCGTAATCGATCAGCTTTACCGTGTGTGCGCCACTCGCATCCGATTCGAGCATGATATTGGACGGCTTGATGTCCCGATGCACGACACCACATGCTTCGGCCACAGCCAGCGCCCGTGCGGCTTGCTCAATTACTTCCAACGCAACGGTCAAGGCCATGGGTCCATCGCGTCGCACGCGAGCTTCCAACGTCTCGCCCTTGACCAATTCCATGGCGTAAAAGCACTCACCATCCTGCTCTCCGTAATAAGTGACCCGGGCAACGTTGGGATGATGAATGTTCGCGGCCGCACGCGCTTCGCGCAGAAAACGCGATCGCGCTCCGGGATTCTGTGCAACTCTGCGATCAATGACCTTAAGAGCGACCTCGGAGTTCAACACTGTATCCCGAGCGCGATAGGTTACGGCCATTGCTCCCGCACCGAGCTCGACCGGAAAGCCGTCCGCGCCTGTCTCCACCTCGAAGTGCGCGTATTTTAATGGTCCGGGTGTCAGTCGACCTCGGGCCGCCGGTCTTTCCGGTTCTTCGCCTTCCGCGAGAAAACCAAGGCCGACGAGACAACGCAAACATTCGCCCTTGGGACCAACTTGAGTGAGCGGTCTTCCGCAAGTCGCGCAGGTACCGGCCGCTTCAGGTTGAGCATCCGGAGTTTCGACACCGGTCCCTTTGTCGTCCATGCGCAAAATCAGTTTACGCCATTAATATTCGATACAGGTGTTGTAACTCCTGGTCGACATCTGCCGGATCAGAAACGGTACCTGCGACTTCCATTCTCAACGATTCGCGGTAACGGTGACGGAGGCGCGATAACCAGGTACGCAAAGTTGCGATCGGCACTCCGAGTCGGTCCGCCGCTTGCTCCTGATTTGGTGGCGTGACGCTTCCGCCTGCAACGAACGGCCTTAATTCTTCGAGCCACTCAGCTTTGCCTTCCGCGACAAATTCGGTTTCCAAATTGTCCCAGGCACGCCGGACGATAGTCGATGCCCACACCAGATCGTAGCAGGCAGTGTCGCTAAGATGCGCGGTTGCCATCATCGCTGCCTCAGCCTCGGGAAGATGTTCCTCGATCGAGACGACCTGACGACCGCCCCCTCGCTTCAGCGCCCGGGCTCGGTCGTATTCGTTATATAGAAAATTCTGCAGCGACCCCAACAGGAAAGTGCGGAGCCGGCCCTTTTCCTGATCTGCGCGGGTCAGTGTGTTTTGCTCAAGCAAGTGGGCGAAAAAGCCCTGGACCAGATCTTGTGCGTCAGCGGATGAGTGACCGCGATGGCGAAGAAAACTGTAAAGCGGCGGCCAGTACGCTTCGCAAAATCCGGAGAGCGCCTGCCGAGACGATTCCGTGAGATCCTCGTTTCGTGCGCGCAACACGACCGTCCAATGCGTCGTTTGAAACGAAGCACCACCCTCCTGCAACGTTCCCGGGATCGCTTTCGTTCGCGCAGGGTCGCTTACTAAATCTAATTTTGCGAGAAAAATCGCGCGAAGTTGTCCGTCTGGTATGAACGCTGCGCAGCAGCCAATCTTACCAATGGTTCATAGCCCTAAATGCCCGCGACACACCCTGCCGTTACAGCTGGTCAGTATTGAGCTATGAGAGGAATCGCACTGCCTGGGTTTTGAACGGATAAAATCTCCGGCCCTTGCAAAGTTGATTGATTGAGCCGGGCGGTTCCGTGTTCGCTTCCCTCCTGGGCAACAACAGCCACGGTCAACGTCGCGAATGCCATTGCTACGGCCGCTGCAACTTTCGCTTCCACGGATAGCTTCATACGCCGGAAGGCTCGTTGACAAGAACGATGGCTGACTCGGTCGGCATGTGCCTGAAAGAGATCTTCAGACCGAGTTCCCTCCATCCGCCGTCGAAATTGAATGAGGCCATGCTTTGTGCCAGCAACGGGTCGTGATGGCGACTCGTCACCCGAAGGAGTGAACTCAAGACGTCGCGCACCTGTTCAACAAGTCTGATAGAGAGGGTTTTCATATTCGCTTAAATCAATATGGCTAATGGGTTGGTATCGCCGACTCAGAATCGGGACAACCAGCGAAGATGCGAACAAAAGACGACTGAAGTCTCTGCGAAACCTCCCCTGCGCGCTTTGCCCAATAATCGAACCAGCTCAGCGATGCGTCGGCGAAGAGTTCTGTGCGGACAACTTCGGGGCAGACATTCAGAGTTTTGCAAATATTCACGAACGAGTACGTCCAGGAAAAATCATTTGCCGTGACCCAATCATGGGCGTCGACATACAGCTCCCGTCTCACTCCTCGCGTCGCCGAACGGAATCGGCGCAGATCGTGGGCTGCCTGCTTCAGAACGCCAAGAGCCGGTTCTTTGTCAGGCTTGGCATTTGCCCGTTCTGGAGGAGGAACAAAGAAATGTCCGTTGTGGGCGCTATTGGATGTCGCATTCAAAAATGCCTCCATCGCCTCGCGCGGTATTCGCGCGCTGGGCTCTTTTGCGCTGGTTTGGAGGCCGCTATCGCCTGGAAACAGGACAAACGGACCACTGAAACCGGTCTTGCTAAGTGGATCTTCTACGAGGAGGTTCATGTCAGTTTCGGTTGGTTGACTCGGATTGTGTTCTCCTTTTCTCAAGTTTTT
>DASXMV010000024.1:0-7705 GCA_036495465.1 Candidatus Udaeobacter sp.
GGCGTTGCAAGTGTGTTGATCTCTTTTGCAATCCGCAACGAGGCTTCTCCGACCTTGTCGTTAGGCCCAATGTCGCCCACAATAGCTGGATAAATCGAGTTGCCGAAAATCACCAGCGCGTAGTCCCCGGGTTTAACCGGCTCACGCCCATGCATGAAAGAGCCGGGCACCACGATAAAGGGATCCGTTGCACCGATCAGGAAGCTGAACTTTTTAAGCGTGTCGATTTCCGACCGCAACTGCGAGATGACGTTCCGCAAATCGCGTTTACGAACCGGACTCGTTGTCGAAAGAGCGAACTCCGTTTCCGCACGCTTCAATCCCTCTTCCGTGGCTGCGAGATATGGATTAGGAGCGGCCGTTTTCTTCGGCCAGCGATAACTGGTGGATGGCTTGAAATTTGCGGGAGAACCACTGCCGATGGGCATCCGATCCGCGTCAGACCCATCCGCGTCGACATCCATGTCCGCTTGCAGCAGAACTGCTTTCCGATGGGTCTGTGGATGCTGAAGTTCCAGGACTGTTTGGCAGTCGAAAAAGTTGTGCCGCGAGAGAAGTAAATCCAGGCGACCGAGGTTCTGGCGCAGCATTTTGACCTTCGTATCGTAGAGCTGAGCGTACAGCGGCGAAATCGGATCCGAGGGAAAGGTCGCCGCCAATTCGGGAAACAGCGTCGGCAACTCAGGATTAACCTTGGCGAGCTCTTCAAGCGTTTTATTTGGTGACGGAACGCGCGCCTGCAACTTTAGGTCGAGTACGTAGCTCTCCGGCTCGATACGCTCGGTTGCTGCATCGGCGCCAGGTTGTGTCTCAACGGTTGAACGAAGTGTGATGCCGTTGAATAATTTGCTGGTGTCTAATTTTCCGGTGATAACCGGTGCCCGCGTCGGCGTAGGCGTCGGTGTTGGTATCGATGTCACGACGACCTCCAATGGCGCAACATGCTGGAGGCGTTCGAGTGAGATCCAGCGATAAACAATTGCGACAAAGAGCGCGCCGAATATTACCAGCACCAGCCGCCGCCACGTCCGCAGACGAATTCTTCCCACGCGATTACTTCTTTACCCAGGCGACGATGGCCGCAATGAGCCCAATCACGCTTAGAATCGACATCATGCCCGCGGGCATGACTCTTCCGGTCCGTATAAATTTGGGAGCAAACTGAGCGGCGAGCAGAAGCGAGATAATGAATGCGGTTGCCAACCCGGCAGCGCGATGGTCGGGAAGAAGAAAAGCGGCCACGAGTAATAGCACTCCAGTGATAGACCCCGCGACGATCGACGCCACACTCCCAGCCTTGACGTAACCAATGACGCCGCCGACAACTGTCAGAACTCCGAAAATAATAAAATAAATCTTCGCCGCTTCCATTGAACTCCGACTGGCGCATTGGTAAGCCAACAGCTCTGCGCTGTCCAGTGATGGTTACGCCGATGCGTCATGTCGTGACTGAGTCCGTTCTCCGCGAAATGAGGTCCGGCTCTACACCGGACGCTGGTCTGCATCGTTATAAAATTCGATCTGTCGTCCCCCGAGCCGACGTATCACGCGCCACCTGTGACTATGTGCAAACTCTCTAACATCCGACTCGGACATCTCTCGTAGAATTCGCAGCTCTGCAGGCTGCGTTACTAAGTACTCAGACTTCATCGATAGCATCCTGGCGATCTTTACGGCAAGGGCGGACAAATGTTCATGCGTGGCCATTTCTTTTTAACAATTGGTGGCGCGATCGACGCCATTGGCGATTTTTTTCGCTGGTAGTCGCGGCGGCCGCTTCGATTTTCGATTCAGAACCTGTCCTAAGGTATGATGTGCCTTCCGACTCGGCGAAGGGCCGCGGGTGGTTGGTTTTTCCATCTCGGCTGAGAAATTGAACCCGGAGATCGGAAATTGCGAGCGGGCTTTCTTGTGCAACTGGCGCACCCCTGCTGATTGGCTAAGTTTCGGAATGGCTTCGGAAACGATCGAGCTACGTGGGCATATTATCGATTCTCTGATTTTGCCCAAGGTTCTGGATCAAATCCTGACTCACGGCGCCAATTTCAAAATTGGCGAGATCAACATTGGGAAGAAACGCGAGGACCAGAGCTTCGCGCGGATTGAGGTGTTCGCGGAAACAGGCGAAGCGCTCGACGAGCTGGTGCTGCGGCTTCGCCAGCACGGAGCCGAAGTGGTCGAGCGCGCAAACGTACAACTCGCCGGCGCACCTGCCGACGGCGTTTTCCCCCGTGATTTCTACGTGACAACCAATCAGCAGACGTTTGTTCGCTTTGACGGCAAGGAAATCGAGGTGCGTCCGGCGATGTTCAATAGTGCAGTTGCGGTTGATCGAAAAAATGGAAAAGCTCGTGCGGTCAAATTCCTCGATGTCGACAAAGGCGACGAAATCGTGGTCGGTCACCAGGGGGTGCGCGTTGTGCCGTTGCAGCGTTCAACGACGCACACAGACATCTTTCAATTCATCAACACGATTGTCGATGCTGATGAACCAAAATCGGCCATCATTCGCGAACTGGGCGAAGAATTGCGGCGCGCGCACAGGGCGGAAGGCAAAATCGCGATTGTTGCCGGGCCTGCGATTGTACGGACCGGCGCGGGTCATCATTTGGGGCGCCTGGTAGAACGCGGTTTTGTCAATCGCCTGTTCGCTGGAAATTCGTTTGCCGCATACGATGTGGAACGCGCTCTGTACGGGACTTCATTGGGAATGAGGCCCGATCTGGCTTTCGCCCGAGGTGGACATGAGAACCATCTGCGTGCCATCAATACAATTCGCGAGGCCGGCGGAATTGCCGCTGCCGTTCAGAAAAAAATATTAACGCACGGCATCATGTATGCCTGTGTTCGACAAGACGTGGACATTGTACTGACTGGGGCGATTCGCGACGAGGGACCGATTCCGGGCGTAACCACTGACGTGATTGAAGCCCAAAAAGTGATGCGCGAGAAGCTCGCCGACGTGACTCATGTGATGCTGCTGGCGGCAGTCCAGCACTCGCTTGCGGTGGCCAGCATGCTCGCGCCCAACGTAAAAACAGTATGCGTCGACATTGATCCCACTGCGGTCGAAAGAGCAGTCGAACATCAGCCCCTTCAATCGATCGGACTGGTCACGGACGTGGAGCCGTTTCTCCAGGAGCTGGCTGATTATCTTACTGAATCTCGCGTGCGCGAGTGAATTGACGATCCCATGCGCGAGCTGCTTCTCTGTCCGCCGAATTACTATGGCATCGAGTATGAGATCAATCCCTGGATGAGCCGAGCGCGCGGAGCCGAGGTGGCGGTGGCACAAAAGCAGTGGGAACAATTACACGGGACCCTCTCAAATTTGCATTCTGAAGTCCATCTGATTACGCCTCAACCCGGACTTCCCGATATGGTTTTTACGGCCAATGCCGGCCTGACGGTTGGCCGCAAATTTATTCCCAGCAATTTCCGCCACAAAGAACGCGCCGGCGAGCAGCCGTTTTTCGCAAAATGGATGGAACAACGCGATTATGAGGTGAATTGGTTGCCGGAAAATCTTTATTTCGAGGGTGAGGGTGACGCTCTCTTCGGCGGCGATGCGCTTTTTTGCGGCTACAAATTTCGCTCCGATATTCAATCTCATCGTGCTCTGGCCGATATTCTTGGCTGTCTGGTAATCTCAGTAGAATTGGTGGATCCGCGCTTTTATCACCTCGACACCTGCTTTTGCCCGCTGCCGGACGGCGCTGCATTTTGGTTTCCATCTGCCTTCGATGATTACGGTCAGCGCGCCATTCGTGAACATTTCACTGATCTGATTGACGTGTTGCCGGAGGAAGCAACGCACTTTTCATGCAATGCAGTCATCATCGAACGCGACATTGTGCTGCCCAAGGGTGCGCCCCGGCTTGTCGCGACGTTGGAGGACCGCGGCTATCGTTGTCACGAACTGCCGATGACCGAATTCATCAAGGCTGGCGGAGCCTGTAAATGTCTCACCATGTTTATGCCCCAAAGAGAAAAGTGCTGAGGACTCGCGACGCACCGCCGAACTAGTCGTGAAGTTCCGGCACATTTCGCGGTCATTTCTTATCGACTCGCGATTCGCGCTTCCCCCTCAACGCCCCTTCGATTTTTGCGAGCGGCAGGCAATTCACCACATCTGATCTGGTCAGCCAGCCTTTCCGCGCGATTCCGATCCCAAACCACAAATCTTGCAGTCGCTCCGTTCGATGCGCGTCCGGATTGATGACGCATTTCACTCCTTTTTGTTTCGCTAACGGCCACCAGCGCCAGTCCAGGTCGAGCCGTTTGGGTGCTGCGTTGAGTTCAATCCATGTTCCCGTACGCGCGGCTGCGTCGAGAATTTTTGGAATATCAATTTGATATGGGTCCCGTTTCAGCAGCAATCGGCCAGTCGGATGCGCCAGCATCGTCACGAATGGATTCTCCATCGCCCGGATCACGCGATCGGTCATGTCCGCTTCACTCAAATTGAAAACAGAATGAACAGACGCGACTACGTAATCGAGCCCTGACAAAATCTCGTCCGAAAAATCAAGCGAACCATCGCGCAGAATGTCGCATTCCACGCCTGCAAAGAGACGAAAGCCACGGAATTTTTTATTTAGCGCGCGAATGCTGGCGATTTGAAAGCGCAACTTTGCTTCGTCGATTCCGTGGGCCTGGGTCGAACTGCGGCTATGGTCTGCGATGCCGAGATACTCTAGTCCCAGCTCTTGCGCAGCGTCCGCCATTTCTTCGATGGAATTGTGTCCGTCACTCGCAGTGGTGTGACAATGAAAGGCGCCGCGCAAGTTTTCCTTCTCAACTAATTTTGGCAGCGCATGGTTTTCGGCGGCTTCGAATTCACCCCAGTTCTCCCGTAACTCCGGCGGAATAAAATCGAGATCGACCGCGCGATAGATCCCGGCTTCATCGCGCACCGTTGGGATTTTTTCTGCCGTCCCTTTCTTTTTCGATTTCGAATCCACGGGTAGCGGAGCCAGCCGGTATTCGTTGAGTGTCCAGCCACGCTGAAGCGCGCGGCTGCGCAATTCGATGTTGTGTTCCTTGTTCCCGGTGAAGTAAGCCAGCGCAAAAGGATATTCAGTCCCGCTCACCACTCTCAGGTCGCACTGCACTCCCGAGCGCAGTCGTACACTCGATTTGGTAGGTCCTTGCGCAATAATCGATTCCACGAGTGGATGGGAAACGAAGAATTTCGTGATGCTCTCTGGTTCTTTTGCCGCCACTAAAAGATCCAAATCGTGTACGGTTTCTTTCCTGCGCCGATAACTTCCAGCCAGCTCGACCTGCAACGCGCTGTCATGTGCCGCCAAATCGGATCGCAATGTTTCAGCTTCTGCCGCGATTTGCCCAAATTGAAATGAACCCGCGTGCGCAGCACGTTTTGCAATGATGTCACAAAGCTTTTGCTGCGTTGTTTCGCCAAAGCCCGGTAATTCGGCGACACGTCCGTCTTCACATGCTTTCCGCAGTTGTTCGATTGAATTGATTTGAAGTTTATCGTGAAGGGCCTTGATCTTCCTGGCACCGAGTCCGGGTAGTGAAAACAATTCGAAAATTCCGGACGGGAATTCCGTGCTCAATTCCTCCAAATATTTCAACGATCCAGTCGCAGCCAGTTCCTTGATCTTCAGGGCAATGCTTTTGCCGATTCCTGGAATTTTCGATAACGCCTCTTCGTCCTGAAAATTCGCGACATTTCCACCAAATGTTTCGATCGCACGCGCGGCATTTGTGTACGCCCGGATTTTGAAAGGATTTTCATTCTTCAATTCAAGAAGCGTCGCGATTTGCTCGAGGACGCCGGCGATTTTCTCTTTCGTCATCAGTAAAACCGTTAACCCAGATTGCTACCTCGTCGATAGTTGAGTGGTATATCAACTTCGTAACTACCGGGCGCGAGTAGCGCAGTAAAGAATTGTCACATTTGTCCGCGCCGCTGATAAAACTGATAGCGCTCGACAATTGAATCGACGTATTTCCGCGTCGCGGGAAAGTCTATATTCTGCATGAACTGTTTTACCGGGATATCAGCGACGCCGTTTCCGCCGCTCCAGCGTTCCACACGACTGGCGCCCGCGTTGTATTCGGCAAGGGCAAAAGGGGCAGGATCCGGCTGGGTCGCCCAGCGTTGGTACGCGCGATGCAAATACCAACTGCCGGCTTCCAGATTGGTCTTAGGATCGAAAAGCTGGTCCACCTGAAAGTTGGTAACCTTATTGTCACGTGCCCATTCGCTGGCCGCTCTTTCAGTCACTTGCATGAGTCCTCGCTCCCCGCGACTTCCATGTTTTTTTGGATCGAAGCGGCTTTCACGCCACACAACCGCCTTCACGAGCAGGGGATCAAGATGATGCTCCGTGGCGACGCTGCGAATCAGGCGGTCGTACTGATGGAAGCGAGCGGGGCTCATCCATTCGTAAAACGTGTAAATCGGATCGCCGGAGCGCACGCCGAGATAGGCGAAACCCGCCGCCAGCGCCAGCATTAAACAGAGAAGCAGTTTGAACAGGAATCGTATCACTTCAAAATCAAATCTCGTGCTGGTGTTTCCCGGAGCAATTAAATTAACGCAATCTCGTTCATGACAAAAGCCAGCTACGTTCGTGTTATCATCGATCGGGCCATTCACCGCGAGCTCGATTATGCAGTACCCGATGGGCTGAGTGATCGGGTAGGAGTTGGCTCCCGCGTGCGTGTGCCGTTTCGAGAGAAGTCTGCTCTTGCAACTGTCGTCGCAGTTCTGGATCAGAGTGAAGTAAAAGGCATCCGGCCAATCGAAGCGGTTGTAGGTGAAACACCAACCTTGAGCGAACAATTACTCGAGCTCGCGAGATGGATCGCCACTTACTACTGCTGTCCAATCGAAACAGTCATGCGCAGTTTGTTGCCACAAGTGATCCGGCGCGCAGAGATCGGGTGGAAAAAGCAGTTGTTCGTCCAGCCCCCACGCAAGATCGACAACGAAGCCATTGAGAAATTACGGAAACGCGCGCCACGCCAGGCCGAACTTCTGGAGGCGATCTCGCAGTTGCAAGCCCCTGTTTCCGCGGCTCAACTTCTGCGACAAACCTCGCTCGATAATCAGACCCTTCGAGCTTTGGTGAAACGCGGTCTGGCGGAGCTACGAGAGGAAGCGGTCGTTCGCGATCCACATGCCGAGGAGCACTTCATCGCGACCTCGAATCTCATTCTAAACCAGGAACAAGTCAGCGCATTACAGCAAGTCATCCAGGCACTTCACGCTCCCGAAACTGAGCGCCCGATTTTGCTCCATGGCGTAACCGGTTCCGGCAAAACCGAAGTTTACCTGCAGGCAATCCGCGCCGCCCTTGAGAGCGGTCGCACCGCAATAGTGCTGGTCCCCGAAATTTCGCTGACGCCGCAGACGGTTGAACGTTTCAAAGGTCGGTTTGCCGATATGCAGGACGCGGTCGCCGTGCTGCATAGCCATTTATCCGAAGGGGAACGGCACGATGAATGGCACAAAATTCATTCAGGACGGGCCCGCATTGCGATCGGCGCGCGGAGCGCGGTCTTCGCACCCTTGAAGAGCCTTGGACTTATTGTTGTCGATGAGGAACACGAGACTACCTACAAGCAGGAAGAAGCTCCGCGATATCACGCTCGCGATGTCGCGGTGGTGCGCGCCAGGATCGAAAAATGCGTTGTGGTGCTCGGCAGCGCGACGCCGTCGCTCGAGAGT
>DASXMV010000025.1:0-8403 GCA_036495465.1 Candidatus Udaeobacter sp.
AGCCGGTGTGCGTGTTTGTGGTTCATGAAATGGCGAGGTTCTTTACGCCTAACGCGGATAGATGACTTGACCGCCAATCACCGTCATTTCATTTCGCGTTCCAAGAATTCCCGCCTCAGGTATCTTCATGATGTCTTGTGAGAGCACACTGAAATCAGCGAGCTTGCCAGCTTCAATTGAGCCCTTGTCTTTTTCCTGGAACGCGGCGTAGGCAGTCCAGATCGTGAACATCTTTAACGCATCTTCACGCGAGACGGCTTGCTCGGGGTGCCAGCCTTCGCCGGACTCGCCTTTGATGCTCTTCCGCGCAACAGCAGCGTAGAATTCAATCATCGGTTCACCGCGTTCCACGGGCGCATCGGACCCACCGGGAATGATGCAGCCACTTTTAATAAAAGTTTGCCAGGCGTACGCGCCACCGAGTCGGTCCATTCCCAGCCGGGCAGGAGCAAAGAACAAATCGCTGATTGCATGCGATGGCTGCATTGATGGGATAACACCCAGTTTGGCGAACCGCGGAATGTCAGCCGGATCCACAATCTGGGCATGCTCGATTCGCCAGCGCGGGTCGCGAATTTTTCGTTCGTCAGGCGGGACGGCTTTGAAGGCCTGCTCGTAAAGATCGAGTATCAATCGATTCGCGCGGTCGCCGATCGCGTGCGTTTCCACTTGAATACCGCGGCGCAGCGCTTCTTCAAACATCGGCCTTAGCTCTTCCGGTTTTTCCCTCAGAAAACCGGAAGTTTCGGGCGCATCGCTGTACGGTTTCAACAGTGCAGCGCCCCGAGAGCCGAGCGCTCCATCGAAGAGCACTTTGATCGTCCGCTGAGTAAAATGGTGATCATAGGCGTCAAAGATCGGCCCTTCCTGCAAAAAGTTCTGCGCGTCCTCCCCGGGGCCGTAGACGGCGTTAACCAAACGAATTTTGATTTTGCCGGCCTCGAATGCTTTTCGGATCACGTCGACGTCCAGCTTGTAGCTGCCAGCATTCTGGATTTCGCACCAGCCAAGTTTGATCTCCCGATCGATTCCACGTAGCAACGCCTCTTCTCGCTCCGCTTGAGTTGGTTTTGGAATGTTTTTTCCAACCAGATCCTGCGCCTTATCGAGCAACATCCCATTCGGCTCGCCGTTCGCTTTTAAAATGTGTCCGCCAAATGGATCCGGCGTGTTCCTATCGATTTTGGCGGTTTTTAGTGCCACCGAATTAGCAACTGCGGCATGGCCGTCTGCGCGCGTAAGAAAAACAGGATTCTCGGGCGCGATCTTGTCGAGGTCCTCGCGTGTTGGAAATCGTGGAGGTTTCCAAAACGTTTCGATCCAGCCGCGCCCGGTGATCCATTTGCCGGGTGGCGTTTTGTCGACTCGCTCCTTCACCCTGGCCAGAAAATCTTCGAATGAATTTGTTCCTTCCAGGTTCAATCGCATTTCGCGTTCCCCGATCCCAAAAATGTGGCAATGCGAATCAGTGAAACCTGGGACGACTGTGCGACCGTGAAGATCGACGACTTTCGCAGCGTGAAATTTTTTTGCCTGTTCATTTGAACCGACAAACAGCACCCGCCCGTTTTTCGCCGCAATGGCTTCGGCGCGCGGCTGTCGGTCGTTGACCGTATAAACGTTCCCATTGGTTAAAAGGAGATCGGCCTCTTCTGCGCGCGCCATTGTTCCAATGAAAAACCCAAGCAGAAGGAAAGCCAGTTGTCGTTTTCGCACCAATTTCATCAAATGTTCCCGTAAAAGCTGCGGAAACGAAGGTGCCATCTGACCCCACGGAATCAATATCGTGCTTCCAGACTTGACGTGGCGCCGAACTTTTGACCTGATCAGTTTTGGCAATTGTGCGTTTTTCGTATCGGAAAACGCCGAACGTTCTTCAGTATGAGATTGAATGATGAATTTTATTTTGCTACCGCGGCACAGATTTATAGAATCATGGCTTCCCCTCGGGCGAAAAAGAAACCTTAACCCTTTTTGGACCGTCTGAACGCAGCGTATTTGGATTTCAACGTTGATTTGTCGTAGTGGCCGGTGATTCCCAGCGGAGCCGCGTTTGCGTGATCTTCCATGGCTAACTTCTTTCCACGCTCAAGCAACTGGATACCGATCAAACTGTTGATCTGTGGCATCGTTGCCGCCGGTGGATTGACGGCAGCGACTTGGTATTATGGGACGCCGAAGTACACGAAGGTTGGCTACGAACCGATCCAGCCGGTGCCGTTTCCGCACGACATACACGTCACGCAATTGGGAATGGATTGTCGCTATTGTCACAGCTTTGTGGAAATGGCGGCCCAGTCCAACGTGCCGAACACTCAGACCTGTATGAATTGCCACACGCAGGTACAAAAAGATAATCCGAAACTGGAGCCAGTTCGGACGAGCTGGAAAACCGGTAACCCGGTGGAGTGGGTATGGATCTATCGCACTGTCGATTACGTTTATTACAATCACGCGGCGCACGTGAACCGCGGCATTAGTTGCTTCAGTTGTCACGGCCAGGTCAATCATATGTCGACCGTGTATCTTGCCAAACCGCACAGCATGGCGTGGTGTCTCGATTGCCATCGGCATCCCGAGAATTTTTTGCGGCCCGAAGATCAGGTTTTCAACCTGGATTGGAAACCGGACGATGTGAAACCGGCGGAATTTGTGGCGATGTACGGGCAACCGCATGATGCCGGCGAGGATTTGTCGAAGAAGAAAAAACTAACACAGGAAGAGATTGGCCAGACATTGAAAGAGCACTGGAATATCAATCCGCCGACGAACTGTCAGGGGTGTCACCGATGAAACGCGTTTTCCATCATCCGCCAGAACCGGCGACAGGCAAGCGTTACTGGCGCAGCCTGGGAGAGCTGAATGACACACCGGAGTTTCGGCAATGGTTAGAACGAGAATTTGCTGAAGGCACGGCAGAGCTAAACGGCAGCGAATGGTCGCGCCGCGATTTCGTGAAGCTGATGGGAGCGTCAATGGCTCTGGCCGGAGTTGGACTGACCAGTTGCAGGAGACCCGAACTCCATCTCGTTCCGTTCACAAAGAACGTTGAATGGACGATACCAGGCAAGTTTCTCTACTACGCCACGGCGATGCCGCGTCGAAACGGAGCAATTCCACTCCTCGCTACGACCGTCGACGGGCGTCCGATTAAACTCGAGGGAAATCCACTACATCCGGCGAGTGGTGGCGCGACTGACACGTTTGTTCAAGCATCAATTCTCGATCTGTACGATCCGTCGCGTTCACAGCGTTTTGTTCATAACGGCAAAACCATCCAACGCGCAGAGTTTGACGCTTATCTTAAAAACCTTCGCGACACAGTTGGGGGCCAGCAGGGTGAAGGCCTCGCTTTCCTTGTGGATGAAACGTATTCGCCCACGCGCGAACGGTTGCGCGGTGAACTGGAAAAAATGTTTCCCAGCATGCGCTGGTGTGTTTACGAGCCGCTACTAAGCGAGGAAAAAACCCTTGCTACACAAACTGCGTTCGGTCCAGGTGCGCGGCTGATTCCGAAATTCGATCGGGCAGACATCATTCTGGCTTTGGACAGCGATTTTCTCGATTGCGGCCAGGGCGATCTCGAATCGGTACGCGGCTTCACGTCACGCCGTCGGGTGAAATCTCCTGCGGACAACATGAACCGGCTCTACGTGGTTGAGAATCACTTTACCCTGACCGGCGCACTGGCTGACCATCGCCTCCGGTGCCCCGCGAGCCAGATTCCTGCCTTTACGTATGCGCTCGCTCAAAAAATTCTCGGCGGCACAAACGATCCCGGTTTGACAGGAATTCTTGGTGCTTCGCAAAATTCCGGAAGCGCGGCGGCTTTTGACGAGCGATGGCTCAGTGAAGCCGCGAATGACCTTCTTGCAAAACCCGGCGCGAGCCTCGTGTTGGTTGGTCCGGGCCAACCAGTCGCAGTACAAATGCTCGTTTACGCGATCAATGCTGCGCTGAAGAATCTCGGCCAGACTCTGATAGCTCGGCAGTTTCCGCACAATCCGCGCACCATAGACATGTCGCAGCTGGCGTCGGATGTGAACAATGGGCGCATCAAGCAACTGTTTATTCTCGGCGGTGATCCGGTTTACAACGCGAAACGCGGGTTGGCGCAGGATCGACAGACGAATCTCCCAATCGATTGGGTTGATTTGCAAAAGAAAGTTCCAGAGGTTGTGCGGCTCGGTTATCACGAGGACGCTACCTCCGCTCTGAGCCAGTGGCACATCCCGCTGGCGCATTACCTCGAATCCTGGGGAGACGCACTCACCGGCGGCGGAGATTATTTATCGATCCAACCGATGATCCTGCCGCTTTTTGGCGGTCTTTCGGAAATTGAACTCCTTAATGCATTGCTCGGTGGACCTAAAGTCGAAGGACCAGAGCTGATCCAGGAAACGTTCCGGTCTACAAATCCACCTGGCGATTTTCAAACTGCATGGACACGTTTTCTCCACGATGGGTTTGCGACACATGTTCAACCTCGCGACCAAGCCACGACTTTCAGTGGAAACGCGGGCGGCGTACGGGATCAAAACTCCTGGACATTGCTATCCCCGCCGACGGCAGATTCACCTGAGATTGTACTAACAAGCAGTTATTCGATGGACGACGGCCGCTACGCTAACAACGGCTGGCTCCAGGAATTACCCGATCCGATCACAAGGCTGACGTGGGATAATGCGGCGCTGATTAGTCCGGCTTATGCGAAGAAGCTCGGTGTGCTGACCGGCGATTTGCTACAGATCACAATCAACGAAAACCCCGCTGCAGGGCAGCCGATCAAACGCGAGCTTGTTATCGCGACGTTGGTTTCCCCCGGTCACGCCGACAATTCAATTACGGTCCCGCTCGGGTATGCGCGCAAAATGCCGGAATTTTACGGGCTTCCGTACGCCGGCGGAGATCTCAAGAGGCAACCGGGCATCACGCAGCAATCCGGGTTTAATGGCTACTTCCTTCGCACAGCCGCGAATCCATATTTCGCGGTCAAAGGAGGGCAGGGAATCGATAGCGTCCGCGTGACGAAGGTTGGGCGAACGTATCCGTTCTCCCTGATGCAGGAACAATTCACTATCGAGGGTCGCGGACTCGTGCGTGAAGCCACTTTAGAGGGTTATCGGGCAAACAAGGATTTTGCCAAGAAAATTCCGGGTGAAGAAGAGTTAGTGGAACAACCGGCCAGTATTTACACGCATCCGCCGCTGAAGGCGCCGCAGCAATGGGGAATGACGATCGACCTGAACGTATGTACCGGATGCAGCGCGTGTGTTATCGCCTGTCAGGCCGAGAACAACGTTCCTGTTGTAGGCAAATTACAAGTCTCACATGGACGGATTATGCACTGGCTGCGCATCGACCGTTATTACGCCAGCAGGAAACCTATTGACCAGGACGGTGGCAATTGGCCTGAGAATCCCGAAATGGTTCATCAGCCGATGCCTTGCCAGCATTGCGAAAACGCACCGTGCGAAACAGTCTGCCCGGTCAACGCGACCGTCCATAGTGAAGATGGCCTCAACGTGATGGCTTACAACCGATGCGTCGGCACTCGTTATTGTTCAAACAATTGCCCGTTCAAGGTACGGCGATTCAATTTCTTCGATTATACCCAACGGCCAGTCGGCAAGAGAAAGGTCGTCGGTGCGTTAAATATTTACGAAGAATATTTCGCGCCGCTGACTACCAAAGGCGCGCCGGACACTATGAAGATGCAGAAAAATCCAAACGTAACCGTGCGCATGCGCGGCGTGATGGAGAAATGCACGTTATGCGTCCAGCGTATCGAAGAGGCAAAAATAGCTGCACTGGCACGCGCAGGCGCCTCGGCCAACACGCTTATCCCTCGGGATTCATTTACAACTGCATGCGCTCAAGCTTGTCCGAACGACGCAATTGTTTTTGGCGACATTAAAGATCCCGAAAGCCGCGTTTCGAAAATGAAGGCACAAGATCGCAATTATCGGCTACTCGACTATTTGAATATCCAAACGCGGAACAGTTACCTCGCGCGTATTCGCAATCCAAATCCAAAGATGCCAGACGCAAAGGACATCGGGATTGCCAGCGCTGTGGAGAAGATACCAGAGTGATGAGTTCTCAAGTTTCGATTTTTGATTTTGGATTGTCGCGAATGGTGCGAAGCGCGTTTGATTCAGCATTTGTATTGTGACCATGGACGGAGCAGCAGCACCACAGCCAGCCATCCAGGAAGCGGAACGCCAGATTAAACGTGTCCCGCTTGTCCTCAATCGGCGCAATCTTAGCTGGTTGACTGAACGCATTTCCGGTGTTGTCGAGCAGCCTGCTCCGCGCTGGTGGTGGGTCGCTTTTGCGATTACGTCGAGTGTCGCAAGTTTTGGACTTTTTTGTATTGGTTACCTGATTTCTACCGGTATCGGTACATGGGGAAATCAAATCCCGGTCGGCTGGGCCTGGGACATTACCAATTTCGTTTTCTGGATCGGTATCGGACATGCCGGTACCCTGATCTCCGCGATCCTGTTTTTGCTTCGCCAAAAATGGCGTACTTCGATCAATCGCTCGGCTGAAGCGATGACTCTTTTTGCGGTCATTTGCGCCGCGATTTTCCCCGGTATCCACGTCGGCCGCTTCTGGATGGCGTGGTATCTGGCGCCAGTGCCGAACAACTGGGCAATTTGGCAAAACTTCCGCAGTCCCCTGATGTGGGATGTGTTTGCAGTCTCGACGTACTTTACAGTTTCTGTCTTGTTCTGGTACACGGGTTTAGTTCCGGACCTGGCGACTTTGCGTGACCGGGCAACTACAAAAATAAAGAAGTTTCTCTTCGGAATTTTCGCGCTTGGCTGGCGCGGCTCAAACCGCAACTGGCGTCATTACGAGATGGCGTATTTGCTTTTGGCTGGGATTTCGACGCCGCTGGTTCTTTCCGTTCATAGCGTCGTATCTTTCGACTTTGCCACGTCAGTTGTGCCGACGTGGCACACGACCATTTTTCCTCCGTACTTTGTCGCCGGCGCGATTTTCGGGGGCTTTGCCATGGTACTGACGCTTCTAATTCCCGCGCGTGCCATCTTTAAGTTGTATGACGTGATAACACCACAACACATCGACAAAATGGCAAAGATCATTTTGTTGACCGGTTCGTTCGTGGCCTACGCGTACGCGATGGAATTCTTTGTGGCGTGGTACAGCGGCAATGCCTACGAGCGCTTTGCGTTTTGGAACCGTATTTTCGGACCTTACTGGTGGTATTGGTGGTTCGGCATGCTGTTCTGCAACGTGCTGTCGCCTCAACTGTTTTGGTTCCGCTGGTGCCGTCGCAACATCCTGGTCGTGTTTTTCGTCTCGATGTGCGTGAACGCCGGAATGTGGTTCGAACGGTTCATCATTATCGCAGGGGGGCTGGTGCGCGATTTCATACCGTCTTCTTGGAGAGTGTTTCATCCGACTTGGGTAGACATCTGGACGTACATTGGCACGCTCGGAATTTTTACTTCGTTGTTTCTGCTATTCATCCGTTTTCTCCCAATGATCGCGATGTCTGAGGTCAAGACCACAGTACCGGAGGCGGATCCGCATTATGGGCACCCAGGTGGAATCCGGCCGGAGCCTTCCAATAGAAAGGAGCGGAACCGATGACAAAGACTCCTTATGGTCACAATGTTTACGCGATGGCGGCGGAATATCCGAGCGCTGCTGCGCTTTACGAGGCCGCCAAGCGTGTCCGCGATGCTGGCTTCCGACGCTGGGATGTTTTTTCACCCTTCCCAATTCATGGAATGGACCAGGCGATGGGGCTCGGAAAATCATGGTTGAGCGGATGGGTCTTGTTCGGCGGCGTTTCGGGACTTCTGACGGCTGCGATCGTCGAATTCGGTTCCTCCTCCTTTCTTTACCCCCTCGATGTCCATGGGAAGCCTTGGAATTTCTGGACCGTTCCAGCGTTTTTCCCGATCATGTTTGAACTGACGGTTCTTTTCTCCGCATTCGCCGCATTCTTTGCCTGGCAGGGGATGAACGGCTTGCCCCGTTGGCATCATCCCATGTTCAATTGGGAACGCTTCAGCCGCGTGACGAATGACGGGTTTTTCCTGGCCATTGAAGCGCGTGATCCACGGTTTACCGAGAACAGCGTACGCCAGTTGCTCGAAGAAACCGGCGGGCAGCACATCACAATCGTTCACGAGGATTGACCATGTTGCGTGCATTTTTCGTAATTTTTCTTTTATGTACCATCGCGGTAATCGCGGTGTTTGGATTTCGTGGTCAAAAGAGCACTCATCCGCCAAGCGAAATTTTCCCCGACATGGTGCGACAACCGAAAGTCCGCGCACAAGCGCCGCTCGATCTTTTTGCAGATGGACGCGGGCCGCGTTTGCCAGTCGTGGGAACGGTGCCGATTGGCTATGAGATTCC
>DASXMV010000026.1:0-10082 GCA_036495465.1 Candidatus Udaeobacter sp.
ATCAGCAACTGCAGGATACCGCTGAAGAAAGACAGGTAAGCGATCAGCGGCAATAAGATTTCGAAGATCGTCGTTTTACATTGCGGCAGGACGCCGTCAGCGGCCTGTTTGCCGGCGTAGAGCTTCAAGACCTCGTTGTCGGTCGTGAAATGATACTCTTTATTGTCGATCGTGATCTTCTGATCTGAAGCGCTCTGCAAGCTGCGCTCCACTTCGGGTGGCAGCTTATTGAGGTAATACTCGTGTTGTAGCAGCGGATCGTCCTTCTTGCCGCTCACGGCAAATTCGATGCTGTAATATCGGCCGGTGAAGAGCTGGACGAGAAGATAGGCAATCGAACAAAGGAAGAGGGCGACCCAGAATCTGCTTAAAGCCATTTGGAACTAGTTAGCGGGCTGAAATCGCGGCACGACCGCACTTAAAGCAGTATGCTCGCTTCACCGCAAGCCCAAAACTGAATCGCGGCAGCGGACCAATCGCTTCCCGTCGCGCGTGGCAATTGCAGTCGCGAAATCGTACGGCGTGGAGAATAGAAGGCTTCGTGGACCGAAAAAATGTGCACCGGGATGAACCGATTGGAACACCGACGGTGTTCCTCTATCGCATCGTACGGTTCACAGGCGTACCTACCATTCCTTGTTGGTAAGATTCTTTTAGGAAGCGGCGGATGGCTGTTGGCGGCGTTTGTTCGCGAACACGGCCTACACCATCCAGCAACGATGTGGCTAATCTTTGCTCTGGCTGCGGCGGTCGCCCCGATCGGATTGATTGCATTTCGTCGCTACATTCGCGTCCCTGAAGCAGGTTGGCATGATTAGTCGGAAAATTGTCTGCTCACTTAAGAAACTCCGGCCTTATTTTCCCGTAGGAAAAGGTTAGAGGACCATTGTGTAGCTTGTTTGCGAATTTAATTAATGAAGTTCGATCTTAGGCCCGGACCATTTGCCAAGGAACACGTTAACGTTTAAATTGTGTAGCACTCTCAGTAGTCAGACTCTCAGGGTAAGTAGTACGGGTGAAAGGGAATCAATAAAATTCAGGAGAGTATGAATAGCATGCATTTACTAAGACCCCATCATGGGTCGCATAAAACGGTTTGGTTCGGTTTGCTTGGTACAATTGTCGTGATTGTTGGTTCGATTTTATTGGCTTATGCTCAAGGACAGAAAAAAGAAGCTGAGAAAATGAATCCAACCAAGCCGGTGCCAAAAGAGGCTGAATTACAGAAACAATTAACCAAAGACCAGTACCACGTAACGCGTGAGTGCGGCACGGAAACACCGTTTCACAACGCTTATTGGGACAATCACAAGGCCGGAATTTACGTCGATATTATTACCGGTGAGCCACTCTTCAGCTCACAGGACAAATTCGACAGCGGCACCGGTTGGCCCAGTTTCACAAAGCCGATCTCACCGGGCAACGTAGTGGAAAAGCGGGATTCATCCCACGGAATGGAGCGTACCGAGGTTCGAGGAAAAACAAGCGATTCGCACCTCGGTCACGTTTTTGATGATGGTCCAGCGCCGACCGGTCAGCGCTTCTGCGTCAACTCTGCCTCGTTGCGGTTTATTCCGGTGGAGAAATTGAAGGAAGAAGGCTACGGCGAATATCTTTCGCTTTTCCAATCGCCACAGGGGCAGCAACAGCAGGCACGGCGCGATTAGTAGGACTGCGGATTGGCTTTCCCAGGGTCAAATCGTTGAGTGCTGAATCGAGGGCTCGCGTACCGGCGTAGTGATGTAAGGGCCCGCCCCTAAAACTTAGGTTTCTCTTTTTTTATTTCGTCATTTTTTGAAGCCTCGCCTGACGCCTTAGTTTATTTTACGCCGCCATGACCAGGGACGATTTCGATTACGCCATTGAAAACACGCGCGTGATCGTTGCTCCCGAGCAACAGATCGCGAGCTTTGGCAACACCAGTTTCAATTTTTATCTTATTTCAGAGCTGATGGATCGCGTCGATCAGGTCCGGATTCGCAATGGCAAGATACACGCTGAGAGACCTCAAATTCTTGCGCCAGAGCATTATTGCCGTCTGCTACTGGAAGGTTTCGGAGAAAAAGCGGAACGCTATGTCGATCAACTACGGGAACACGCCCGTAACATCGCAGTCCTTCGTTACGGTTTTCAATTCCGCAAGACCGATTTAAACGAGCAAACTTTGCGTGAATCGATCGATGCGGTGATAGATCGCACCAAACGACGCGTCGAGAGTGCGAATGAACCCTTAAGCGCGATCATCCACGGTGTCGATGACGCCTGGGAGGTATGCTTGCTGAAGTTTACTATCGATTTGGTCGAAAACTCGTCGGGCGGCAATCTTGGCGACTTTCGGAAGCGCGGATTGCTTTAGCGCGACTTGTCGCCCGCGACGATTCCCGAACGGGATCCAACTAGCCTGTCATGCTGAGCGAAGTCGAAGCATCTCTAATTTTTCGGAAACGATTTCACAAAAAACAAACAGAGATTCTTCGACTCCGCTTCGCTGCGCTCAGAATGACAAAAACAGGCTGGTCGAAAGTCGGGCGGCAATCTTGGCGATTTTCGCAGGCGCGGTTTGTTGTAGCCTTCTGAATCGACCAACGTCGGCAGCTTTAGAGATGTTCTCTGATAAACGCGCCCGCATTGGCCAGTGCCTGGCGGCCTGGCTCGAGTTGAGCGTTCCATAAAGGCCACGCATGAATCATGTGCGGCCAAATTTCCATCGTCACTCGAACGTCGGCTTCGCCGGCGTCAGCCGCCAATCGAGTAGCATCGGCGAGCAATGTCTCAGCTGAACCGACTTGAATAAGCATCGGCGGAAATCCTCTCAGATCCGCGTAGAGTGGAGAGACACGAGGATCCTTCCGATCCATTCCTAGCGGCAGATAAGCGTCCGCCAATTCGTTGAGGTATTGCTTGTGGATGATCGGATCGACAGTTTCCTTGGCAGTGAGGGTTGAGCCGGACATTGTCAGATCCGTCCATGGTGAGATCAGCCACACACAGCCCGGAAGCTCCTCATGTGCATCTCGCAGGCGGCTCGTTAACGATAGTGTCAGGCCGGCGCCGGCGCTGTCGGCTCCAATCGCGATGTGCGCACCAGGAATGTTTTGGTCCCGCAGAAAACGCCATGCATTAAACGCGTCGTCATACGCCGCAGGAAACGGATGCTCTGGAGCGAGTCGATAGGCGATTGCTAACGTCCGCACACCAGCGGCGCGGCCCGCCTCAGTCACCAAACGACGATGACTGACAATAGAACCGGAACAATAACCGCCACCATGAAAGAACATCAGAACTCGCGAAACATCGCTGCCGGGAATAACAGACCATTCGCCGGGAAGACCGTTGATGTCGACTGAAATGAGCTTCACATCGCTCGCTACGGGCCAAACAGAACCGACTTCATCCAGGCGTTTTCGTCGCTCGGGCCACCCAAAAGGTCGCGGCGTGGAACTCAATAAAGCGCGGATCGCTTCGATTTCAATTTGAGGCATCGGGTCTTAGATAGGTATTAGCCTGCAAAGTGCAATCAAAGCCGGCTCCTCAGGGGAAATTCATCCTCGCGCTCTTTGGCGGAATGCCAACTTCTATGGTAGCGCAAGCCGTCCAAGGAGATTGCTTGACGATTTGCGACACCGTTGTTGCCTCCTGACTATGCCTCATCCCTATGACGCGATCGTTATCGGCGCAGGGCATAATGGTCTGACGTGCGCGTGCTATCTCGCTCGGGCCGGATTACGGGTTCTTGTTCTTGAGGCGAATGAAAACATCGGCGGCTTGACCATCACCGATGAGATTACGCTACCCGGATTTTATTCCGACCTGCACGCTTTCGGATACCAGTTCGCGAATCTGTCGCCCGCGCCACTTGAGTTGGAGCTGGATGGTCATGGCCTGGAACTGATGACGCCTGAAATCTCATTCGCGCACGCGTTTTCCACCGGCCAAACCATCCGCATGTACAAAAATTTAGAACAAACGTGTGCGAGCATCGCAACGCATTCAACGCATGACGCTGAAAGGTGGCGTGCCCTCTTTGGGCGATGGGTTGCTGCCAAAGATGCGATTTGCGCAGGGTTGAATGCTCCGCCGCGTTCGCCCTCTCAGCACCTTGCTGAACTTGAACGTACACCAGACGGCCTTGACGATTACCGGTTCGAAACGCAAACGATGCGCGCCTGGACCGCCCAGTGGTTCGAGCTGGAAACTGTTCGGTTGTTCCTCGGCACATTCTCAGTGCACGCGAACGTTGCACCTGATGACGTTGGTGGCGGACAGTTAGCCTGGCTGTTTGATTCCGTAATTCAAGACTTTGGCAACAGGGTAGTCAAAGGCGGGATGGTCAACGTACCACGTGCACTGGCGCGCTTTTTGCAAGGCCACGGTGGCACGATTCAGACACGAGCGCGAGTAAGCAGGATTTTGATCGAGCAAGGAAAAGCTGTCGGCGTGCGTTTGAGTGATGGGGAAGAGATTTCCGCTGGTCAGCTCGTCGCATCCACCGTTGATCCGCGGACGCTCGTGGTTGATTTGCTCGGTAAGGCTGTAGTTGGAGAGCTCATGACGCGAAAGATAGAGCGATACGAATGGGGCGATTCGATCATGGTGATTTACCTGGCCTTGAGTGGGCCGCTGGAGTTCAAAGCGGGCGAAGAGACTGCTCATGCATGCTACGTTCACTGCACACCGCCGTCGCTGGAATACATCGCGCAAATGTTTGTCGAGGTGCGGGCCGGATTGCTTCCAGCACTTCCGGTGATGGTGGTTTGCAATGATTACACGGCCGATCCCAGCCGCGTCCCACCGGGCAAAGGTTTGATCAAAATTCTGGTCAAATGCGTGCCGTATGAAATTCGAGGCGATGCCAAAGGCGAGATTGTCGCGCAGAATTGGAAGGCAGCCAGGGAGCCGTATGCCGATCGTGTGATTGACTTGCTGGAGGAACATTACATTGCCAATCTTAAGTCGCGAATTTTGAAGCGGATTGTGCATTCGCCTGTGGACCAGGAGCGCATGATCAGTACCGCTGTGCACGGCACCGAACTGCAAGGCGCGTTCGTTCCCTATCAAACCGGCGCCATGCGACCCATTCCCGAGTTGGGCCACTACCGCACACCAGTTCCAAACGTCTATCTCTGCGGGGCCGCTAGTTACCCTGGGCCGGGCGTTTCGTTTATGCCGGGTCGCAATGCCGCGCGGGTAATCCTGGACGATTTGGGATTGGATTTTGATCGCGCTGTTTAAGGCAAGAAAAGAGCGATCGGCATTGTTGCCGTGAAAACGGACGGGCGCGCTTGTAAAACTTTCCGCTTTCTTCATCCTGCCTGCCTTGTCATTCTTCGCCCTCGAACGGCAAGTGAAAAACTATCTTCAGCTTAATCTGAGTGTGCTGTATTGGATTTTGATCGCGCCATTTACGGGTCAGTTTTTCAAAATCGGGCCGATCTTCAGGCAAATGGTGGCCATCGGAGTGCGCGCGACACCAATGGTCGCGCTCACAGCGTTCAGCATAGGTGTGACGCTTGCAATGCAGGCCGCTCATTCTCTCGAAAGCCTCGGCGCAAACATATACATTCCCGATTTGGTGATGCTGACGCTCCTGCGTGAAATGGGACCGGTATTGATCGCCGTGATCGTTATCGGTCGCAGCGGATCGGCCGTCGCAGCAGAACTGGGGACAATGAAGGTCTCCGAGGAAATCGAAGCACTGGAAGTCATGGCAATTAACCCGATCCAATACCTCGTAGTGCCACGTTTTCTGGCGATGATGGTGATGCTGCCGGCGCTTACTATTTTTGGGGATTACATTGGGATTCTCGGCGGCTGGGCGGTCTGCCGTTTTGCACTCGATTTTAATACTGCCGGATACATCATGGAAGCGCTACAAAGCGCCAACACATGGGATTTGTATTCGGGGATGATTAAGAGTGTAGTTTTTGCGTGGCTCGTAATCACAATCGCATGCAACGCAGGCCTGAATGTTGAAGGCGGGGCGGAAGGCGTCGGCCAGGCTACGACGGCGGCCGTTGTACAGGCGTTGCTTGCGATGTTGATCATGAACGCGGTGCTGACGGGGGTTTTCTTTTTCAGCGCATGAATGGTAACGCTGGCACCATCATCGAAGTAACCAACCTGGTCCGAGGATTCGGCGACCGAGTGGTACTCGATGACATTTCTTTTAACGTTAACCGGGGCGACACCTTGGTTATCATGGGAGGCAGCGGCTGCGGCAAGAGCACCTTGCTCCGGCATCTGATTGGTTCCATGAGGCCAACGTCGGGATCGGTGAAACTATTTGGTGAAGACGTCACCGCGATGAAGGAGCGCGAGCTTGAGCGTGTCCGTCTGCGATTCGGAATGCTCTTCCAGTCGGGCGCATTGCTGGCATCGCAGACCGTAGGCGAAAACGTGGCGCTGCCACTTCTGCAGCATACCGACAAGTCGATTGACGAAATCGAGGAAATCGTAAAGCAAAAGCTGCAAATGGTGGGGCTAACAGGCTTTGAAGACCTTAGACCTGATGAAATCAGCGGCGGGATGAAAAAGCGGGTCGGTCTTGCACGAGCGCTCGCGCTTAATCCCGAACTTCTTTTTAGCGACGAGCCGACATCCGGACTCGACCCAATCATGACCGCAGTGGTAGATGAACTTACGTTAAAACTGACACATGGGAGCCATATGACAGCCGTGGTAGTATCGCACGATATGACAAGCGCTTTTCGCATCGCGACACGCATGATCATGCTGGGACACGGCGGCATCGTGGCGCAGGGCACTCCGGACGAGATTCGGAACAGTCCGAACCCGGAAGTACAACAATTTATTCACGGCGAAGCTGACGGTCCAACGCCCCTCAATCTTTCGCAGGAGGAACATGAGGATCATCAGCACGTTAAGCCGCGGCCATTCGTCGCAGCGCGCGACAGATTTCATCACAAAGCAGGATGACAAAAATGAGAAAGCCCAGGCGACGAATTACGACGGAACGATGGCCTCATTAACGCTTCGACAGTTTAATGTTGATGAAATCGTTCGTGATTACGCGCACCCCTTTTGGAAAAATCCATGAGCCTGATGAAACGCAATCTGTCTGATTACTTCGTCGCGTTATCCGTGATTGTGTGCAGCGTCGTTCTGCTGGGGGCGTTGACCTTCGCGCTTTCAGGTTATCGGCTCAAAAAACCAACACACACCTTACAAATTAATTACGAAGATGTGACCGGCATCAAGGTTAATTCCGAAGTGCGTTATGCAGGTGCGCCTGCGGGACGCGTAATTGCGATGCGTCACCTGACTGCGAAAGAGCGGGAAGCCAGCGAAAACAAAAAGGACGCGGTGCGGGTAACGATCAGCCTCGACGATAAAATTCCGCCGCTGCCGACGGACATAACAGCAACGCTGAGTTCTGACACGATGCTCTCCCCGAAATTTGTAGCGCTTTCGGCGGGCACGCCGGGAGGTCCAACTCTGGTCAACAACGCAGCGATCGAGGGCCATCCATCGTATGGCCTTGAACAAATCACTGCCGCAGCCGGACCATTGTTCGACAATGCGAACAAGCTTATCGACAATCTCGATGTGACTGTTACCGGATTGAAAAAAGATCTCGGGGATTTCATGCCGAAGCTCGGGCCACTTGCGGATTCGTTAAAGCTGGACGCGGACAACCTGCAAAACGCTATCACCAACCTTGATGGCGTAGAGAAGGGCGCTGATTCATTTCTTGGCAGCGCGAACAGTTTCATTAAAGCCACCGACAGAGAGCTTCAGGAAAACTTGAAGCAACTAAATGTGACTCTGTTAAACCTGAAAGTGGTCGCTACGTACGCCAAGCAGCTCGTCGGAACCCTCGCAGAAAAGCCAAACCGGGTCATCTTTTACGGGAAACCGGCCGCGCTCACACCTGAGTCGGAAATCCTGAAAAGCTCAAAGCCGATGCCCGCGAGAAAGCAATGATTAAGCCGCCTTCCGATAGCGCCGCATCAATTTAAAAAAACGAAGCGCGTCGCGAAGTGGATGAATCTTACTCACCTCGTCGGAATAAACAGTCGAGATTGGGACTGACCCGATCCTGTAACCTCTGCGACTGGCGATGATGAGCACCTCGGTCTCATATTCGAACCGATTTCCGCCGTTAAGTAACTCTGGAACCAATTGCCACTCGACCATACGGAAGCCGCACTGCGTATCAGGGATTGCTTGTCCACACAGACGACTGATTTGGTTGCTCATATAACGATTCACGACCTGCCGTATAAATGGCATACCGGTCACGTTGTTCATGCGCGTTCCGATCAGGAACGTCGGCTGCGTTGCGGACGCTGCCGCTGTCAGAAAGCGATCGATCTCTTCGGGAAGATGTTGACCATCAGAATCGAGAAGGCTCACCCACGTAACTCGTCGATTCGGGTCTGCCGCGTGTGAGGGGTTATTCACGGCATTGAGCAAGTGCGATAGCCCCGTCTTAATGGCTTCACCTTTGCCGCGGTTTTGATTGTGCACAATCACTTCAGCTCCGGCTTCGCGCGCGTGTTGCCCGGTCTGATCACCCGATCCATCATCGACGACAAGGACGTGATCGAGTCGTTCACGAGTTCGGCGAACGATATCACCGATATGTTTTTCGTCCTTATAGGCAGGAATGAGGGCGACAGTTTGCGAACGAATTTGAGCGAGCGGGTCGCGCTCCTCTTTTGTCATCGACGTACGACCGGATGAAAGTCGGCCGCGTGATAAGAACTGCGGACCAGCGGACCGGAGGCGACGTGGAGAAAACCCTTTCTGCGCGCGATGTCGCCGTAACAATTGAATTGCTCTGGAGTGATGTATTCGACCACTGGTAAATGCTTCGTAGTCGGTCGCAGATACTGTCCCAGGGTCAGAACTTCGCAGCCAACCTCGCGCAGATCGTCCATCGTCTGAAAAAGTTCTGTCTCTTTCTCACCGAGACCAAGCATAACGCCGCTCTTGGTCACGGTTTCCGCTGAGAGTTCCTTTGCGCGCCCTAAAGCTTCTAGCGAGGTTCGATACTTTGCGCGCGAACGCACGAGTGGCGTGAGACGCTCAACAGTTTCCACGTTGTGATTGTAAATGTCCGGTTTGGCATCAAGGACGACCTGGATGCACCAATCCTGCGCATGAAAATCCGGAACGAGGACTTCAACAATCACTGAAGGATCCATCTCTCGGATTGCGATGATTGTGCGTGCGAAATGATCGGCGCCACCATCTTTGAGATCGTCGCGCGCAACGGCGGTGACTACGACATGTTTCAATTTCATACGGCACACCGCCTCGGCCACGCGTCGGGGTTCGTCTTCTTCGAGCGCGAACGGTTTTGCCGTCGTTACGGCGCAAAATCCACACGCACGGGTGCAACGGTCACCGGCAATCATGAAAGTTGCCGTGCCCTGGCTCCAGCATTCCCAGCGGTTTGGACACTGCGCGCTTTCGCAAACTGTATGTAGACGCAAATCGGAGATGAGTGCTTTCGTTGAAAAGAAAACCGGGTTGGATGGCAAACGCACTTTGATCCAGGGCGGTTTTTGTCCCTGGTGCAAGGCCGGATCCATCTTTGCGCACGACATGTCATCCAAACGCTAGCGCAACGTTGAAACGTTGGAAAGCTGAAGCGTTGACGCAATCAAGCATTTGTCATTCTGATCCCGCAGCCGCAGGAGAAGAATCTGACATCAATGCCTTTCGATAGTGCACAGATTAAAATCAGAGATGTTTCGCGTCGCTCAACATGACAACGCAGGCTGCCGGGACCGACTTACGCTCCGTTGATTTAACAACTATAACTTCGTTCTTCCGGAAAGCGCGGCAGAAAGCGTCAGTTCATCGGCCGATTCCAGGCCGCCGCCCGCGGGAATACCGCGGGCAATTCGCGTGAGGTTAATTGGCTTGGCCTTCAAAAGATCGACGATGTAATTTGTGGTGGATTCGCCTTCCACGTCGGCGGGCAGCGCGAAAATAATTTCAGCGATCTTTTCCTGATCGATACGTTGCAATAATTCTTTAATGCGCAAATCGTCTGGGTTGACATGGTCGAGCGGAGAAATTTTCCCCCCAAGTGAATGGTAGCGTCCCCG
>DASXMV010000027.1:0-14691 GCA_036495465.1 Candidatus Udaeobacter sp.
TGGAAAAAACCTGACGACGAACGTCCGTTGACCAAACGCGGCAAAAGGGAAATGCGCGACGTAGCAAAGTTTTTGGACCGATTGAAAGTCCGCCCCGACTTAATTGTGACCAGCCCTTTGCCTCGGGCGGCGCAGACCGCCGAAATCGCTGCTGATTATCTCAAAGCGAAGGTGCGCAAGGATGAGTCGTTAGCGCCGGGATTCGGCGCAAGCAACTTGCGAACAGTGGTGAAACGTCACCGGGCAAACGTTCTGATGCTCGTTGGTCACGAACCTGATTTCACGAACGTCATTTCCGGATTGACCGGGGCTTCTCTAAAACTCTCCAAGGCCGGCCTCGCGCTGGTCGAGGTCGACCCCGAATCCGAGGAAGGAAAGCTTCTTTGGCTTTTTCCGCCAAAGCTTGGCAAGAAATAGGCGCGGTTCTTCAGCACATTAGTGCGCTAGCAAATAAATCCCGACCAGTGCGAGCAGGAAGTACGGAACAAGCACTGCTGCACCGGCGTACTCTTTCGCCATTCGTTGTCCGAAGAACAATGCAACGATCGCAACAGCCGAAATGACCGCACCGTAAAAAGCGATAGCTGTTTCGTGAGAAACAATCATCAAGACGCATCCGATCGCGCTTAAACCTCCCGCCGCAATTTCGAGGATCGTGAGCGCGGTCAATAAAACAACCACAACACCAGCCAGTTGGCTTTTGGCAAAATGGCCGTTGAGCCATTCGAGGTTGCCTCGGTAATCGATGACTTTATCAATCCCGGATTGAAGGAAGAGAATCGCTAGAAAAGCTGAGCACAAAATCTGCAGCAGATAAACGGCTCCCTCGTGTGTGTGCAAAGATGGCATGATTCATGAATCTTAGCCGGATGAAGCGGAATTTGTCGATTTCTCTATAATCGAGGTTTTTCATCTTGCTCGCGCTGACCGTTCCGCAAGAGCACGAGTGCGGAAGACACTCTTAATCACCCTGGGTAATTGCGTCGGCGAATGCGACGTCGCCCGATTTCAAATCCAACTCCGCTTCGGCGGCCGTCCCAAAAACGCGGGCCCGCCTTTCATCAAATTCCTTTTCCCAACGCGCGACGACTACTGTTGCCAGACAGTTGCCGATAACATTGACGCAGGTCCGCCCCATGTCCATCAATTCATCCACACCAAAAATAATGGCTACGCCGATCGGGCCCAGCCCTGATGGCACAAACGAGTTCAATGCGGCCAGTAAAATAACAAGCGACGATCGAGGCACGCCTGCCACACCTTTGGAAGTTAGCATCAAGGTTAACATCATGGTGATCTGTTGAGCTAACGACATGTGCCATCCCATGGTCGTCTCAGCGGCTTGCGCTACGAATACCGAAGCCATTGCCAGATACAACGTGGATCCTGTGAGGTTAAACGAATAGCCGGTCGGCATGACGAACCCCACGATATGCGGCGGCACGCCAAAACGTTCCATCGATTCCATGGCCTTTGGCAACGCCGATTCGCTGCTCGTTGTCGCGAACGCGAGGGCCGCGGGCTCTCGAACTGCCCTGGCAAATTGCCGCAGCGGAATCCGCGCGATCCAGATGACCAGGCCGAAGACCGACAGAATAAAAATCACCAGAGCCAGATAAAGCGAGCCAACCAATTTCCCGAGATTCACCAACACGCCCGGACCCTGCGTACCAATGGTGTGCGCCATGGCGGCGCCCACACCGATCGGTGCAAACAACATCACGTAATTTGTAAACTTGAACATGATCTGGGCCAGGCTCTGCATCGCGGTAATGATGGGTTTCCCCTTTTCGCCAACTGCCGACACAGCCAGTGCAAACAGCACGCTAAACGTGACGATTTGCAGAACGTCACCGTGCACCATTGCCTCAATTATGCTTGAGGGAAACGCGTGGGCGATCGTTTCGACCAACGTCTTGGGATGACTTTGTCCGATTGTCTTAATGATATCGGTATTAGCTGTGGCCAGAACTACGCCCGCGCCGGGCTTCGTGAAATTGACTACTGCCAATCCAATGATTAGCGCCGCAGTCGTGACAATCTCGAAATAGATGAGCGCTTTCAGGCCCATCCGCCCGATTTTTCGCAATGCTCCCGCTCCGGCGATGCCTACGACAATGGTCGAAAAAACCAGCGGTGCGATAATGGACTTGATCAGATTAATGAAAATATCGCGCAAGAAATAGACCGCGTTGCCCCAGTCGGGTCTTAGCCACCCGATTACACCCCCGACAACCAACCCAATCATGATCTGCGTCGTCAGAGAGGGCCGGTACCACGGCCGACGCATTCGCGGAGGAGTTCCGGTGGTCATGGCCACCGTATTAACACAACGCTCAAATCTGAGACAGGCGTTTCGGACTTTTGGAAACGTCGCTGAGGCACGGCGACCGTCTCGTGAATTAGTCTATCATTCGCTTATCAATCCCGGCGTAGGCGTCCACGCGGCGATCGCGCAAAAATGGCCAGTGCGTCCGTTGCTCGTTTACCCGCGCCCAACTCACATCAGCCATCAGAACCTCCTCCTGGTCCACGGAGCCTTTGACGATGATTTCGCCGTCTGGTCCACACACAAAACTTTGGCCCCAAAATTCAATGCCATCCCCGCCTGCCGGTGCTTCGTGGCCAACGCGGTTAGCCACCGCGACGTAGCAGCCATTCGCGATTGCGTGACCGCGCTGGATTGTTTCCCACGCTGAATGCTGCGCTTTGCCGAACTCCTTCTTTTCCGAGGGATGCCAGCCGATTGCCGTCGGATAAAAAATAATCTCCGCGCCGTGCAGTGCGGTTAAACGGGCCGCTTCCGGATACCACTGATCCCAACAAATGCAGACACCAAGTTTACCTCGCGTCGTAGGCCACGCCTGAAATCCGAGATCGCCGGGCGCGAAGTAAAATTTTTCGTGATAGAGGGGGTCGTCTGGAATATGCATTTTGCGGTATTTGCCGAGCAGTTTCCCGTCTGCATCGATAATTGCCGCAGTGTTGTGATAGAGACCGGCACTGCGTTTTTCGAAAAGCGAAGCAATGATCAGTGCGCCCGTTTGACGGGCTACCTCTCCCAACGCCGATGTCGAAGGGCCCGGAATTCCCTCCGCCAGATCGAAATTCTTGTGATCTTCCGTCTGACAAAAATATTGCGATCGAAAAAGCTCGGGCAAACAAATGATCTGTGCCCCTTTAGCAGCGGCACTGCGAATCATTTCGATTGCGTGCGCCAGGTTTTCGTCCGGCTTCGAGCCGCAACGCATCTGGATAAGCGCGATTTTGGTTGCGTTTGTCATGTTAAACGGAGTCGACATCTCCGACAGTTTTTAAATAGTGAAAGATTCCGAGGCTTCGCCCGGAACGACAAGGATGACGGCTACTTCACCGAATCCGCGGGAACAATCTTCACGCTTTCGATCACGATCCGTTTACTCGGCTTACTCACTTCACCCATGCCGTTGTTCGTAACGGATGTGTCGCCGATTTTCTCCAGAACATCGTCGCCTTTGATCAATTTGCCGAACGTCGTGTATTGCCCATCAAGTCGCCGGACAGGTGCAAGGCAGATGAAGAATTGCGAGCCGGCCGAATCCGGATCAGGTCCGCGCGCCATCGAGATAACGCCGCGATCATGGGAATGATTGTTAAATTCGGCTTTGACTTTGTATCCAGGTCCACCCTGGCCATAGGCGCTTTCTTTTGCCGGATCCTTTGAGTTCGGATCACCACCCTGAATCATGAAGCTTTTGACGATCCGATGGAACGTTGTGCCGTCGTAAAACCCCTGACGCGCCAGTTTCTTAAAGTTCTCGATCGTATTTGGCGCGGCATCAGTCCAAAACTGCACAACCATGTTGCCTTCGCTGGTTTTGATGACTGCTACTTCGTTTGAGGTGCTCATAGGAGAAGTTTCTTTCTTTTCTTGGGCAGTAACGACTGCCGCGCTTAACAATACTGCGAGGAGGAGCGAGAATTTCATCCTGACCAATGACATCAATGCGATGTCATGTCGAGCGAAGTCGAGCTTCGTTATTCGTCATTCACGAATGGTATTCCTGTAAACTCCGAACTTGCACCTTCCGTTTTTGCAGGGACCGAATTCCGTTCGCGCTGGCCAGCGCGGCTCGCACCGTTGTCATAATTGGAATCTTCGCAGCCAACGCCGCATTGCGGATTTCCACTTCGTGCTCGCGCGGAATTTTTCCGCTGGGCGTGTTGATGATGAAATTGATGTCCCCATTCTTGATGCGGTCCAGCACGTTGGGTCGTCCCTCGTGAATCTTGAAGACCTTGGTCACTTTGATCTTCGCTTTTCTTAACGCTTCTGCGGTCCCGCTGGTGGAGATAATTTCGAAACCGAGTTTCACAAACTCCCGCGCGACGGGAATCACCGCTTCCTTGTCAGTGTCTTTAACGGAAACAAATACCTTTCCTTCTTTTGGCAATGGCGGCGGCGCAGCCATCTGGGATTTTGCGTAAGCAAGACCGAGGTCAACGTCCATACCCATCACTTCCCCAGTCGATTTCATCTCAGGGCCGAGCGAAATGTCCAATCCTTCGTAGCGCAGAAACGGGAAAACCGCTTCTTTGACGCAAAAATGTTTCGGCACAACCTCCCGGGTGAAGCCGAGCTCGCGTAATGATTTTCCAGTCATTACTTTCGCGGCGAGCTTTGCAAGCGGAACACCGATTGCCTTGCTCACAAATGGAACTGTACGCGACGCGCGCGGGTTGACTTCCAGTACGTAAACATCGTCACCTTTCACTGCAAATTGAACGTTCATAAGCCCGCGTACGTTCAACTCCCGCGCCATCGACTTCGTTGCTGCGGAAATTTCATCCAGCACTTTCTGCGACAACGAGAATGTGGGAATGACACATGCGCTGTCGCCGCTGTGGATGCCTGCCTCCTCAATGTGCTCCATGATGGCACCGATCACAGTTGTTTCGCCGTCTGAAATGCAATCGACATCGACTTCAATCGCATCTTCTAGAAAACGATCGATGAGCACCGGGCGATCAGGCGTTACCTCAATTGCGTTGGTCATGTACCGCCGAAGGTCCTCCGCATTATAAAGCAGCTCCATGGCGCGTCCGCCAAGGACGAACGAAGGCCGCACCAGGACCGGATAACCAACCTTCTTTGCAATTGCGATGGCCTCGTCAGTGCTGATTGCAGATCCATTTGGAGTTTGACGCAAACCCAATTTGTCCAACATGCCTGCGAATAGTTGTCGATCCTCTGCAGTCTCGATGCTTTCGGGTTGTGTTCCTAAAATCGTCACGCCTGCCGCCTTCAGTCCGCTCGCCAGATTCAGCGGCGTTTGACCGCCAAACTGGACGAAAACGCCCTCAGGCTTTTCCTGATCACAAATGTTAAGCACGTCCTCAAGCGTGAGTGGCTCGAAATAGAGTTTGTCGCTTGTGTCGTAGTCAGTCGAGACCGTCTCCGGATTCGAATTGACCATGATGGTTTCGAATCCGAGCTCTCGCAGAGCGAAGGCTGCGTGCACACAGCAATAGTCGAATTCAATCCCCTGTCCGATCCGGTTGGGGCCACCACCCAGTATGATGACTTTTCCCTTGCCGCTGTCACGGCGTTCGTTCTCATCGCCGTACGTCGAGTAATAATACGGCGTATAAGCTTCAAATTCGGCCGCGCACGTGTCGACGAGCCGATACGTAGGCAGGACGCCTGACGACTGCCGTTTCGCACGGATTTCGTTTCCAGATACGCCGTTTGCTACTGCGAGTTGGCGATCGGAAAAACCGAGCTTTTTGGCGCGGAGCAAATTCTTCGTCTTTAAGCACTGTGTTTCGGCGACGATCTCCGCCAGATTTCGCAAAAACCATCTGTCGATCTTTGTCAGGTCAAAAATTTCATCGATTGAAATTCCATCGTGAAACGCTTGCGCGATGTAAAAAATCCGTTCCGCATTCGGAATCGAGAGTCTTAAACGCAAAGTTTCAGCACCGACGACTTTTTCTGCTCCGTCGCCACAGAGACCGAAACGTTTGATCTCCAGGCTGCGAAGCGCTTTTTGGAGTGCCTCCTTAAATGTCCGCCCAATGGCCATTGCTTCGCCAACGCTTTTCATGCGCGTCGTAAGGGTCGCATCAGCCTGCGGAAATTTTTCAAACGTAAATCGCGGTACCTTAACCACGCAATAGTCGATGGTCGGCTCGAAGCATGCCGGCGTTTCGCGGGTAATATCGTTCTTGATTTCATCGAGCGCGTAACCGACTGCGAGCTTTGCCGCGATTTTCGCAATCGGAAATCCTGTCGCCTTCGATGCAAGCGCGCTGGAGCGGGAGACGCGTGGGTTCATCTCGATCACCACCATCCTGCCGTTGTCCGGATTGACGGCGAACTGAATGTTTGAGCCGCCGGTCTCAACTCCAATCTCGCGAATGACTGCGAAGGAAGCGTCGCGCATGATCTGGTATTCTTTATCGGAGAGCGTCTGCGCCGGTGCGACAGTGATAGAGTCGCCAGTGTGCACGCCCATCGGATCGAAATTTTCGATGGAACAGACGACCACGCAGTTATCCATCCGATCCCGCATCACTTCCATCTCGAATTCCTTCCAGCCGACGAGCGATTCCTCGATCAGCACTTCATGTACGGGGGAGAGATCCAGCCCGCGCGCGGCGATCACATCGAGTTCTTCACGATTATAAGCAATGCCACCGCCAGTTCCGCCCAAGGTAAATGCAGGTCGGATGATGAGCGGAAATGAGCCGATTTCGGCCACGATGCGATCAAGATCCGCGAGCGAACGCGCTATGCCCGAACGTGGTACCTCGAGGCCAATGCGCAACATTGCTTCTTTGAACAATTGTCGATCTTCGCCTTTCGCGATGGCCTGAGCATTGGCGCCGATCAACTTCACACCATGTCGCGCCAACGCGCCGTTGCGGTTCAACTCCATCGCAGCGTTCAATGCGGTTTGACCGCCAAGAGTCGGCAAAATGGCGTCCGGTTTTTCGCGTTCCATGATTGCCTCGATTACTTCGGGCGTGATCGGCTCGATGTAAGTGCGATCAGCGAATTCGGGGTCGGTCATTATGGTCGCTGGATTGGAATTCACCAGAACGACGTCATAGCCTTCCTCGCGCAAGGCTTTGCAAGCTTGCACGCCTGAATAATCAAATTCACAGCCCTGTCCGATTACGATTGGACCGGAGCCGATCAGCAGGATTTTTTTAAGCTCGTTATTTCGCGGCATCTGCGCAGCGCGGACAGTAAACGAAATCGTGCAATCGTCACGCGAGAATCGCAGTGGTTAGCAGCCAGCTGGGACCTTTCGCTAGGCTACCTGCGCCATGCGTTGTCGGTCCAGCCAGACTTTGCAAATGCTTTTGATGCGCGTCAGAACGTAATACACCGTCTGGCTGCGGATTCGTACCAGCTCCGTTCCGACGATGCGAGTCACAAAATCGCTGGGAAGATCGAGAATTTCCTGCGGTGTCGAGCCGTCGAGTCCTTTGCATAGAATCGCCGCCATGGAACGGGTCAGTGTTTGCACTTCCGGACCGAGCGTCATGCGTATGTGTGCTTTGCCATTGTCATCCACATGCAAATACACGCCGACGGTATCCGCGCATTCCTCGTCTTTTCGCACATCAGTGAGGTCAAAATTCTCGCCTTCGCCGGGCTCCTGGTTCTTGGCGCTGTCTGCATACGAAACAAGGGTCTCGCGCCGCTCGTCCTCGGGAAGCGACTCGAAAAGTGTAATGATTTTACTTAATTTCCCCGGATACATCGAAGTGTCATTAATCTATCACGGCTTTGGCTTTGCTCACCAAAGCGTTTATGGCTAATTGCGTTATGAACAATCCGATCAAGGTCGCTGTAACCGGCGCGGCCGGACAAATTGGTTACGCCCTACTTTTTCGCATCGCGTCGGGACAGATGTTCGGGCCTGACCAGCCGCTGATACTTCATTTAATCGAAATTCCGAGCGCGCTTGGAGCCCTCGATGGCGTTGTAATGGAATTACACGATTGCGCCTTTCCGCTGCTTCAGTCAGTGGTGCCTACTGCGGATCTTAATGAAGGCTTCCGCGACGTGAATTGGGCGCTGCTCGTCGGAAGTATCCCACGCAAGGCCGGCATGGAACGGAAAGATTTGCTGGGGATCAACGGCAAAATTTTCATCGGGCAAGGTCAAGCCATCGAAAAGAACGCTGCTGCCGACGTGCGCGTCCTCGTCGTTGGAAACCCGTGCAATACGAATTGTTTGATCGCAATGAACAACGCCAGGGGAATTCCGAGCGACCGTTGGTTTGCGATGACGCGACTGGACGAAAACCGCGCACGCGCACAACTGGCCCAGAAAGCCGGCGTCGGTATTGGCTCGGTCACAAACATGACAATTTGGGGAAATCATTCTTCGACGCAGTATCCGGATTTCTACAACGCCAGGATCGACAATAGACCGGCGAACGAAGTGATCGGAGACGAAAAATGGCTGAAAGAAGAATTCATTGCCACTGTGCAACAGCGTGGGGCAGCGGTGATCAAAGCACGGGGACTGTCATCTGCCGGTTCAGCGGCGAACGCGATCGTTGATACTGTTTTTTCTCTCACCAACGACACTCTGGGCAACGACTGGCACAGCGTCGCGGTTTGTTCCGATGGAAGTTATGATGTGGAGAAGGGATTGGTCTCGTCCTTCCCGGTTCGGGTGCGCGGCGGGAAATGCGAAATCGTGCAGGGAGTGCCGATCAACGATTTCGGCCGCACGAAAATCGATGCATCGGTAGCGGAGTTAAAAGAAGAGAAATCCCTCGTTAGCGAATTGATTTCGTAGCACAGCCATCCTGGCTGTGAGGCCAGTGGGCATCTTGTCTATCGGAGAAAAGTTTCTACCAGGCGAGAGGCCCGGTTGCCCCACAGGCAAGATGCCTGTGCTACGATCAGCCACGCACGGTCTTAGCCTTTCGGCTTGATCGCGTGAATTGCCACGGATGCAGGGAAGATCAGACTTGTCAGGCTTACCTCGCGAAATCCGGCCTCGAAAATCTCGCACCAGAAATCGGCGCCGTACTCTGTTTGCACCACGCAATCGTCCCGGTTCACTCCCGGTTTTCCGTGGTAACTTCGAAGCAAACCACGCCGTGTCCGTGTCAGGCGGCCAATGACAATAGGCACGGTATAAAACAAATGGCCGGCCGGTTTCAAAACGCGCATGGATTCTTTCAACGCGGCCTTTGAGTCTGGAACATGCTCCAACGTGTCGGAATGAATGATCATATCGATCGACGAATCCGCAAAGCTCATTCGCTGCATGTCGAACTCGGGAAACGAATGGAGCGCATGTTTGGGAAGGGCCTGCAGAAAAGGGGACAAATTTTTTGCAGGATTGATTTCAATCACGGTGAGTTGCCGAATCCCAGCATCGTTGCGACAGAAATCTTTGAAACTGCCTCCGAACCCAAATGCTCTGGTTACGGCTGCGGCAAGGGTCATCGTTCTCAAATTATTTTTGCAGTCCGCGCAACAAAATCCCTGTTGTAGATCGATGTAAGCAATTTCGTCGGGTGACAACTCCCATTGATCGATCAGTTCAGGCCAAAGCACCGGGTTGTTCGTGAACCGGTTGCTGCCGCATACCGGACAAACCTTCAAGCTCGGAGACGGCTCATCCATTCTGCCGGTTTGGGCTGAGCGTTTTTTCCAAGGTTGCGTTCCAGGTGAGAGCTCTGTCCTTGAACCAACTCAAATCAAACTTCGGCGCCGCAAAAAGCGCCCACGTCTGCCTGGGATGTTTCCAATCCAGAATTTGAAATCGTAAATTCACGTCTGCGGCTGCCCGTTCCAGTGTCGCCGGTCGATAATTCACACAGTCCGGATAGATCCAGCCCATTTTCGGAGAGTCTTCCCCGCCGATCAAAAATGTGGCAATCAAAGCGCCATTCTGCGCAAGCGAACGCGAAATTGCGGACAGCCAATTCTTGACCAGGTCCAGTCCGCAGTGACTGAAGATTGATTGAGCCAACACGAAGTCGAACGAGGTGTTGGCTCGAACGATCGTATCTGGTGAATCGGAAAAAAAGAAGGTGGGACGTTTGATTTCCAATAATGCTTCGCCGAGCTCTCGCTTAATTCCTTCTTCGACCAGCCATTCATTTGGCTCAACGCCGAAATACTTTCCCCGGTTCAGGTACGGAATTAACAGGCGTCCGATCCGAAGCGAACCGCATCCCACATCGAGCAGGAAATGATGTTGTCTCAAGCCCATTGTGGTCAGGAGATTGAACGTCATCGCTGCGATTAAATCGTAATCTTCCGGCGGCCCGACATAGGCGCGGTAGTGCGCGTCCCCGGGTTTTAGACCGACACCCAGACTTTCCCCAGGCGTTTCCATGTATCAGGTCAAGCGTTTCAACGTCGCGCGATCGAATCCTTTCAGCGCCTTCTGTGGCTGATCCGGAAATCCAACGACGCCGTATGAGCGGTCGAATTGATAGATGCGCGTCCGAGGACGTTCGCGAAAAGGAAATGTGCGAAGCTCATCGCCATCGAGAGCGTCCATCGCGCCTGGCAGCTTGCATGCTTGCGCAGCCACATCGTGCAGCTCGTTTCTGATCTTCAAAGCTGATACGACGCAGTTGGATAGTTCGTTGGGATCTCGCCTGCGATCGAAGAGTTGTTCACGCCCGCCGTTTGCCATAAAAATGTATTTCCACTCATTGGTAAGGACCATGAGTTTGAAATCGTATGAACCAGGAGGCTCAACCATACCGATAAGATATTCGCGCGGCGCGGCTTCGCCTCGCAGCATTTTCAGAACGTTCATCCCTTCGCGCGCCTCGCATTTGCCGGCGGCCTCGGTCGCAATTCCAAATAAGTCCGCAAGGGTGATCAGTTCATCCCGGATAGTCTCCTTGGGCAGCACCGCCGGCCAACTGAGCAACAAAGGAATCCGGCAGGCGGCATCAAAAAAGTTTTGTTTTTGCCAGCCGTGATGATCACCCATCAAATCACCATGATCGGAGAAAAAGCATACCAAAACGTGCTCGGGATTCGGGCGCGCTTCGACTGCGTCGAGGATTCGACCGATGCAATGGTCCAGATAACTGACTTCGCCGTAATATCGGGCCTTGACGATTCGCGCCAGTGCCGGGTTGATTGCATCGGCCCACACGGCATATTGCATGAAGGGAATTTCTTCGTCCAGATGATCTTCCTCGATCCTGCCAAGAACGAGATCCGGCATTCGATCCGGGTCGTACATACGGTTGAAAGGAATTGGCGGAGCCAGCGGCGGATGCGGACCGAAAAATGATACGAACCCAAAGAAAGGTCGCTGATCGTGTGAGTTTGTAATCTCGTGCACGGCGCAGTCGGCAGTCCACCATTCAACACCTAACTCCGCCGGAAGCGGACTACGCTGTGGCAGGTAGTACATTTCAGTGCGTTCCCCAAACGGCTGTTCGAGAAAATCGAACGCCGGATGCTCCCTGGTCAGCCACGAACCGTAGTCGTCGCCTTCGCGCGCAGGCGGATGGTAAGTCTCTTCACTGCGCCACAGTCTTTCGTAACCGACATCTTCGTTCCAGGGATAAGTATGGAACTTTCCGACTCCAAAAGTTCGGTATCCCAAGCCAGACATTACTCGCCCCAGATACGGCCCGCAACGCGCTTCCATTTCAACGGCTTGACCCTTCGCCGGCTCTGGTTTTGCGTTGCTAAATACGCGCGTGGTTACCGGTTCGCATCCTGTACGGATCGTGTAGCGCGCGGCGATGCAAATCGGACAAGTCGCATACGCATTGGAAAAGCTGATTCCCCTCCGCACCAGCCGATCAAGATTAGGCGTGTAAATGTGCGAATTACCGAGCGCAGCAATGGTATCAAACCGCTGCTGGTCGGTCATAATAAACAAGATATTGGGCCGGCTGGCCGGTCCCGTAGCAGTCACTGCAAGTGGTTCCATAAAGTCACAAAGTTGGCGCTGCTCCACCGGGTTGCGAGCAGCGTCCTGGCTTCATCCCCGCAAATCAAAACAACGCTGCATGTCGTAAACCTCGTAACCGTTAGACTCAAATGACGGGCGATCTCGAAACTCAGCCGGCCAGACGTTGGAATCGCCTGGGTGAACAAGGTACCAACGAATCCCGGTTTCGCGTACAGCTCGCTGCAAATCTCGAACACTGGTCGCCTGTTGCAAATCTTTCAGCTTCCGTAGTTGCTCCTGGTAGCGAGAACCCCTGAAGGCCGTGCTCATCCATTTCCACCATTCAGGTCGAGCTGCGAAAGCAGGCCGCTCACTTAGTCCCTCCAGGATAAGATAGTAGTTATCCAAACGTGAGTCCTGCGCCACAGAACTTATAGGAAACTCACCACGGATGTAGTGCGCGCAATCGACCAGACCACGATCCACGCGTAACCCGGAATAGAAATTCGCTCCCAACCAATTGCCGCGCTGGATCCCGGAGCCATATTGCACAGGAACCAGTATTAACGCAACACTACTGATCGCAACAACGCCGGTTGCCAGTTGTCGACGAGCCGCCGCTACCATTGAGAAAAGGCGGCCGGCAGTAAGTGAACTCACCAGCCAGTAGCCCCAGACGAACGGCTTATGTATCAGCTCGCTCGAGTTTAAATCGCCGCTTATGCCAAAAGTCATCAGAAGCAGAATAGCTACCGCAGCCATCGAAATTCCCTCGGATATTTGCCACTTCTTAGTCGAGGCCGCGAGGAGCCAAACAAGCGGAGCGATTACCGCAAAAATTCCCAAAGCACTAAGCAGGATTAAACCAATCGCTCGCGGCAAGTGAGAAGCAATCGGATTCGGTGCGCCAAAAATCTGATACCAACTCTCCACGCGCGTACCAGTGGCTGTTCTTGCCAGTCGGTTCCAGTACCAGGCGCTACCTGAAAAATCGAAGTGGAAATTCGGTCCAATGTAAAAGTAGTCTACCAGCGGGAGCAAGGCTAATCCTGCCGCGACACATACGCCGAGGAGAAGCCAGCGCCAGTGGTTACGCGGCGGCCACGCCAGGATGGCAAAAGAAAGCAGCAGTGGGAACGCTGCCGCGAAGATGTGAACTTTGAAAAGAGCTACCAGCGCACCCGTTACCACGCCGGAAACGATCAAGACACGCCGTTCTTCGCGCGCTCCCTGTAAAATGAGTATCAATGCTGTTCCGGCTATCGCGACACCATAGAGCCCTGCAGGCGCAACATGTTGCAGCCAAAAATAACCGTAAAGCAGGTGCCCGATGTTCAACAAAGCAGTGTCCGGTATTAGAAAGCTACCGAGGAGGGCGGCAAGTCCAGCCCCCTGACCCCAGAGGACTCGGCCGAGGGCATAGCTCGCTAGCGCCGCAAGAAATGATCCGAATGGCGCCCAGAAACCTACGACTGTATCGTAGGCGGGCATGTGCCCTACTTTAGCTAAACAAACGGGAAGGGAATAACTCGCGTAGTGATAGAAGACCCAAGGGAATCCTTTCCAGTCGTAATTGCCAATCTGAGGCAAAGTTTCATTTCCGAGGCTGCGCGCCACTATTGTGGCGTGCCAGAAAAAATCCGACCATGGCTTAAACAGAATGCCACCCTCGACCTGGCTTGTTGGCAAAATGAGATCCTGACACCAACCCGTTGCCCCAGCAAGGCTCACGATTATGCATAGGAGATCAAGGCCGGAAACTCGGGCACGCTGATTTGGTGGTAACAGCTTCGGAATGACAGCGGCCGCGATCAGAAGACCAGTCAAGGCGATCCAAAGCGACAACGGAACGAAAGTCTTCCAAGCCAACACTCCGGTCGAAACAAATGTGACTCCTAAGAGGAAATCGAGCGCAAAAAAGGATGGCAGCTGCAGCGTTGTCGTAATAATGCCGCCAGCTCTGAGCAGCACCCATGGCAGCACAAAAAGAAACACGGCAGAATACAAACTAAAATTTCCACTGGCGAGGGTGATCCAAACAACAAGGAACGTCGAAATCGCGAGGCAGGCCATCAAGCAGTGCCCGTCAAAAGGGCGTACGGATTGCTGGTTTGTGTCGATTTTCGTTGTCGCTACCTGACTTCCAATCATCGCCACTCTTCAAGTCTCGCGATTAACCAATGACAAGTTTTCTTTCGTCCATCGCAATTCCTGAACTTTGGCCGAATTGGATTAATTTAGGCGTTTGCGAGTTCGCTACCCGTTAGGCGACGGAATGCTTCAAGATATTTCGCGGATGTTTTCTCGACAACATCCTTCGGCAAACGTGGCGCAGGTGGAGTCTTGTCCCAGTCGAGCGTCTCCAGATAGTCGCGTACAAATTGTTTATCGAAACTGGGTGGACTTTGGCCAACCGCATATTCATCTTTCGGCCAAAAGCGTGAAGAATCCGGCGTGAGGCATTCATCGATCAAAAGCAAATCGCCATCGGTCGTGCCAAACTCGAATTTCGTATCTGCGACGATGATTCCTTTCTCTGCAGCGTACTCGCGCCCGCGGGAATAAATTTCGAGACTCAGTGTTTTCACGCGATTGGCGAGATCGTCGCCGAGAATCCGAGCGCATCGTTTCATGTCGATGTTCTCATCATGACCTTTCTCCGCTTTTGTCGATGGTGTGAAGATCGGCTCCGGTAGTTGCGAGGCTTGTTTGAGTCCAGCCGGAAGCTCGATTCCACAAACGCTTTTCGACGCCTGATATTCTTTCCAACCGGAACCCGCCAGATAACCTCGCACCAC
>DASXMV010000028.1:0-4214 GCA_036495465.1 Candidatus Udaeobacter sp.
CAAAACTGCCGCACCTCCGAAATCCGCAAAATCGGTCGAGCCAGACGACGACGAAATCCCTTTCTAGAAGCAGCGCGAGCCTGAAGGTTGGCGCTTACAAATGAACGCGACCGAAGCGTCAATCGCGCTCAACATGCTGCCGACTGTTGGACCCGTGCGGCTGCGAAAATTGTTGGAAGTATTCAAGGAACCCCAACAGGTTCTTTCAGCGAAACCGAATGAACTTCGGAAAATAGAGGGAATCGGCAATGAAGTGGCCGATCAAATTAGCAGCTGGGAATCGACCATCGATCTTGGCGCTGAGCTTAACCGGATTCGCGAATTGGGAGCCAAAGTCATTACGCAGGAATCGCCGGCCTACCCCAAGTCGTTGCGAGAGATTCATGCGCCGCCAATTGTGCTTTACGTCTGGGGTGAACTACAGGACCGCGACCATCACGCAATTGGGGTAATAGGCGCGCGACGCACTACGCATTACGGGTCGGAATCCGCTAAGAAACTGGCATATCAACTAGCCTACGCTGGATTGACTGTCATCAGCGGACTTGCGCGCGGGATCGACACCGCGGCTCATCAAGGGGCACTGGCAGCCAAGGGTCGCACAATCGCCGTGATCGGCTCCGGATTGGTGAAACTTTATCCGCCGGAGAACGCTGGGCTTGCTGAAAAAATTCGAGCAGGAAATGGAGCAATCGTGTCCGAGTTTTCGATGGAAATCGAACCGGATCGTCAAACGTTCCCAATGCGCAACCGGATCATTTCCGGCTGGAGCTATGGGGTGCTTGTCGTAGAGGCGGGCTTGAACAGCGGCGCGCTCATCACGGCGTCGCAGGCGCTCGAACAAGGGCGATCAGTTTACGCTGTTCCCGGTCACATCAATGCGCCCAGCGCGATGGGATCCAACCGGCTAATCCAGCAAGGCACGAAACTCGTCATGGACGCCAGCGATATCCTGGATGACTTACAGATTCTTCTCCCGGAAGCAAAGCCTTCGCCCAAAGCCGCTATGCGCCCCTTGCCCGCCCTCTCGGAGGAGGAGCGCCGCATTTTTGACGCGATTGAAGCGACTGAGACATCGATTGATGAGATCACCGAGAAAACAGATCTGCCAAGTTCGACGGTTTCATCGACCTTGTTACAGTTGGAACTAAAACGTCTGGTCAAACAACTGCCGGGAAAATATTTCGTAAAGCTCGGATAGGCATTGCGTTAGGCGCTCTCCGGATGAGCATGCACGCTCAAAAAAAGGCTCCCACTTGCAAAAGTCCTGTAACTGGGTTCGATTGCCAACCCCCATGTCCAAGTCTCTCATAATTACGGAGAAGCCATCGGTCGCCGGCGACATCGCCAAGGCGCTGGGCGGCTTTAAAAAGGGCAAGGACTATTACGAGAACGATCACTTTGTCATCTCGTCGGCGGTGGGCCATGTCGCGGAACTGCTCATGCCCGAGGACATCGACAAAAAGAAATACGGCTTCTGGCGGCTGGAAACACTCCCGATCATCCCGGAGAAATTCGAACTCAAGCCGATTGACAAGTCGAAAGATGTTTTCGCCAGGCTGAAGAAGCTCATCGCGCGAAAAGACATCGACCTTCTCATCAATGCCTGCGACGCCGGCCGCGAAGGCGAGCTCATCTTCAATAATCTTTGCCGGCTCGCGAATAACAAACACCCGATCAAGCGGCTTTGGTTGCAATCGATGACGCCGCAGGCCATTCGCGATGGCTTCGGCCGTCTGCGCGACGAGGCCGAGATGCGTGGCCTGGCCGATGCGGCCCATTCGCGCAGCGAAAGCGACTGGCTTATCGGCATCAACGGCACCCGAGCGATCACGAAACGCATGTTCGGTTCGCGCGCCGGCAACGTCGCCGCCGTCGGCCGCGTGCAGACGCCGACACTCGCGATGGTTTACGAACGTGAATTGGAAATCCGTAATTTCAAACCGCGAGCTTACTGGCGCGTCACCGCGAGATTCGAAGTCGAACGAGGCGAATACGAAGGCGTTTATCAACGTCCCGATTCCAAAAAGAGTAACGACGAACACGATCGCGTGGATCGCATTTGGGATGCGGCTGCGGCGGAAGCAGTCGTGGCCGCGTGTCGGGGAGCTCCGATTGCCGATGTTACCGAGGAGAAAAAAGCCAGTTCGCAAATCGCGCCGCGCCTTTATGATCTGACTACCCTGCAGCGCGAGGCGAACGGCCGCTTTGGTTTTTCGGCGAAACGCACTCTGCAGATCGCGCAGGCGCTTTACGAAAAGCACAAGATGCTAACTTATCCGCGCACCGATTCCCGCGCCTTGCCCGAAGATTATTTGCCGGTGGCGAAACAGACTCTCGGAAATCTTTCCGGCTCCTTAAGCGCGCACGCGCAAAAAGCCCTAACGAATGATTGGGTACGGCCAAATAAGCGCATTTTCAATAACGCGCAGATCAGCGATCACTTCGCCATCATTCCGACAACCTCGGAAGCGAAACATCTCGATGAAACGGAAACGAAGATTTTCGACATGGTCGCACGGCGATTCGTGGCCGTCTTTTTTCCCGCGGCGGAATTTGATATCACGACGCGTTTCAGCCAGATCGCGCAACACAAGTTCAAAACTGAGGGCAAAGTGCTAACCGCGGCAGGCTGGATGGAAGTTTACGGAAAGCGAACCGTAGATGACGACAAAGCGTTGCCGGCTTTATCGCCTAACGACAACAAGCAGGCAAAAACACTGGAAGCAAAATTGATCGCTGAAGCAACCAAACCGCCGCCGCGTTACACAGAAGCGACGCTGCTGTCGGCGATGGAGACGGCGGGGAAATTGGTCGAGGACGAAGATGCCGCCGACGCCATGAAAGAGCGCGGACTCGGCACCCCCGCGACGCGCGCCGACATCATCGACGGTCTCATTTATCAAAAGTACATGGACCGTAACCAGCGCGAGTTGGTGCCGAGTGCGAAAGCCGAGCAGTTGATCCAGTTTCTTGAAGCGGTGAAGGCCTCCGACCTGACGAGTCCGGACATGACCGGTGAGTGGGAATACCGGTTGCGCGAGATGACGCGCGGGAAGTTTTCACGCGCGAAATTCATGGCTGAGGTCGTCGAAGAGACCAAAGGCATCGTCGAGCGGGTGAAAAACTTCGAGGAAGACGACTCGATCGCCCGCGAGACCGATATCATTTCGCCGACCGACCACGAACCGCTCCGCGAAACCCTCCGCGGCTACAAATCACAGGACGGTGAGTTCATGATCTACAAGGTCATCGGCGGCCGAAAAATGGAAGAGAGCGAGATTCGCGAGCTCGTTGTTAAGGGCTCCGTCGGACCGCTTGATGGGTTCATTTCCGCGAAAACGCGCGCCACATTTGCCGCCACGCTCAAGCTCGCAAAAGATGAGAAGACCGGAAAGTGGAAAGCCGAATACGACTTCGGAGACAAAGTCGATCTCGGATCAGTGGAACCGTTTTGGAAGGACCCGGCGACAGGTGCCGAATTATGCGAGGTCGGTTCGAACTACGTCCTGCGTGAGCGCGAGAACGGCGAATGGAAACAAGCCTTCCGGGTTCCTCGCCTGATGTGCAAAAAAGAGATCTCACGCGAGGAAGTGGTGCATTTGATCGAAAAGGGCAAGACCGACCTGATCAAAGGATTCACTTCCAAGAAGGGCCGACCGTTCGACGCTTTCCTCGTGCGCAACGACGCCAGGATCCGCTGGGAGTTTCCCCCGCGCGCGGCCAAGGTTGGCAAGGATGGCAAGCCGATCGCGCGGAAAGCGCGCGCGAAAGCCGATCTTTCAAAAGCAAAGGTCATCAGCGAAAGCAAAATGCATGACGGCGAACTCGTGGAATTGGAGGACGCCTACTACGTGCGCAAACCGGAACAGGACAATCGCCAGGTGTTTAAGTTGACCAAGCAACTCTGCGAACACGAAATCACCGCGGACGAAGTGAAGGAATTGCTATCCAAAGGAAAGTCGCCCTTGATCGAAAATTTCGTCTCGAAACGGGGCAATAAGTTCTCCGCGTATCTTGTTCTCTCGCCGAAAAAAGACAGAGCGAAATTTGAATTTCCGCCTCGGTAGGTACGACGCTCGCGCACTTACGCGAGCAAGACAATTCTAGGTCGCGATATCGCGAAAGAACAGGCGAGAAAAGTTCTCACTTCAGGAAAAACCGATCTACTTGACGGCTTCATCTCAAAACGCGGACGACCTTTTTCCGCGTAT
>DASXMV010000029.1:0-31162 GCA_036495465.1 Candidatus Udaeobacter sp.
CGATCAAGCATTTGAAGTTGCGTATTAGATTCAATGCACATTCAACCAGATTCACTCCCCACTGGACACGCAGGTATCGCTGCGCGTTTAAAAAAAGGTCCTTCCATCCACTCCAGCGCCTGGGTTGTCCCGGGCGCAACGATGATTGGCGATGTCATCCTGGAAGAGGAATCGAGCGTTTGGTACGGCGCGGTCCTTCGTGGCGATATCAATCGAATCGTTATCGGCCCTCGCTCGAACATTCAGGATAATGCTGTGGTTCACGTTGACACCGATTATCCGACGACGATGGGCGAACTGGTCACCGTTGGCCACACTGCGATCGTACACGCATGCACGATTGACAATGAAGTGCTCGTTGGCATGGGGGCCATTATTCTCGACGATGTGGAAATTGGTGCGCGCTCAATCATCGGCGCAAATGCCCTTATTACGATGGGGACGAAAATTCCTTCCGGCTCACTCGTGCTCGGCTCGCCTGCGAAAATCCACCGCCAACTAGGCATCGACGAACAAAAGGACATAGCACGCTGGGCATGGAGCTACGTCGAAACCGCGAAGGAGTATCGCGAGTTTTTCTAACGAGCGTACAAAATCAGGAAACAAACTACACACATGAAAGCCATCATCGCGTCCGCATTCGTTACGTTATTAGCCGTCCTCATTCACGCGCCGTTGTCCGCCGAAGAAATGCAATCCACCGACATGCATCTCTATGCCCCAACTGGCATCGAGTGGAAACCGGGCCCCGCGGCTTTGCCTCCTGGTGCAAGAATGGCCGTACTAGAAGGTGACCCAACCAAGGAAGGTCCGTTTGTGGTCCGATTTCAGTTTCCCGCTGGCTATCACGTTCCGCCGCACACCCACCCAAAGACTGAGCGGGTTACCGTAATTTCGGGAACGCTTTATCTCGCGACTGGTGAGGCTCTCGACCGCAATGGCGCGAAACAGCTTCCAGCTGGCTCTTTTGGTTACTGGCCCGCGGGGATGAAACACACGGCTTGGTCTGACGGTGAAACAGTCATCCAACTCCACGGGATTGGCCCCTGGCGGATCAACTACCTGAATCCCGCCGACGATCCGAGGAACGCAACGAAATCGCGCTGAGAGACCACTGGTAGGCCGCGACCGCCGGGCGCGCCGCTAGCTGAAGGCAACGCGAGTGTCTGGTCATCATTGTAGGGCGTCTGTGCCAGACGCCATTCCCAAGACTTCCATAGTCCGGCGTTTCACAGAATGGAGCCGCGGGAACGCGAGCGACATGGACGGGCAGCTCGTCAGAGCGAGAGAGCCGGAGCGAGCGAGTCAAACGCCCTACAACTCTTGCGCCAATTCCTGGGCCTTCTCGCGCAACAATTCTCCAGCGCGTTTCATCTGTTCCTTCTCACTCATACCAGAGCGCGTGAGTTCATAGACTTCATCAAACAACGCGCGCACCTGTCCGTCTCCGTCGTAACGGCCGACAATTGCGAAAACTTTTTTGCCAAGTTCGCGCGCCAATTTCGCCACGCCAGACGGCGTTTTTCCCTCTAAAGTCTGCCGATCCAAACTTCCCTCACCAGTGATGACAGCATCGACCTCTTTTATTTTGGACTCGAGTCCAACAGCTTCTGCTACGACATCGAACCCAGGCCTAATCGTCGCGCCGCAGAAACTCATGAGACCAAATCCCAGACCACCCGCTGCGCCTGCGCCTGGTTTATCGCGATAATCAAAACCAAAATCTTCGGCGACAACATCGGCCAGTCTGGTTAGCGCCTGTTCCAAGACCTTAAGTTCATCTTCGCTCGCGCCTTTTTGTGGCCCAAACACTCGCGTGGCTCCATTTTTGCCCAGCAACGGATTCTGCACATCAACCGCCGCAATGATTTTAGGCAAGTTGAGATCCCGGGGCTTCTCAACCCGATCGAGATTAAGGAGGTCGGACAACCGTTTTTCATTTTGCTCGTGCTCGTACTTAAATTGAAATCCCAAAGCTCTGGCCATTCCCCATCCGCCATCGTTTGTCGCACTGCCACCGAGACCGATGATAATTTCCTTCGCACCGCGATTCGCCGCATCCAGAATCATTTCGCCGACGCCGAAGGTGTTCGTGCGAATTGGGTTTCGCTCGTTTTCAGAGAGCCGCCGCATTCCCGCGGCTTCGCTCATTTCCATTACCGCGACCTGTCCATCTTCAATCCAGGCATAACGAGTCTCGATCTCGCGCCCGATGGGATCGTGTGCTTTGCATTTTAACCATGTACCTCTACGCGCTTCGCAAATCGCTTCTGCAGTCCCCTCTCCTCCGTCTGCCATCGGCACAATTTCGATCGCGGCATCCGGCAAGATGTCGTGAAGGCCGTCCGCAATATTTTTCGCGACCTCTCGCGCGTCCAGCGCGCCTTTAAATTTATCGGGAGCAATCAGGATTCGCACAGTTGCAACTTTATCGCCTGTTCGACCTTGTCATTCCGAGCGAAGCGCAGCGGAGCCGAGGAATCTCTGGCCACTCAAAAAAATAGTAAGAGATGTCTCGACTTCGCTCGACATGACAAAAAGCAATCGCGTGATTAAGGCTTCAGTTTTCGCTCCAAAATTTCGCCGACCAGCTTCGGGTTAGCCTGGCCTTTTGATAATTTGATCACCTGTCCCTTGAGAAAATTGAGCGATGCGACGTTGCCGGTCTTGAAATCTGCAACTGCTTTGGGATTCGCGGCGATAACCTCGTCACATAACTTTTCGATCGCGCTCGAATCGCTGAGCTGCTCAATCTTTTTCTCTTTTACAATTGCCGTCGCGTTCTTTCCGGTGGCAAACATTTCCGCGAAGACTTCCTTGCCCTGTTTCCCGCTGATTTGTCCGCTATCGATCAGGTTCACTAATTCATCAAGGTCCTCTGGCGAAACCGGACAATCAATAATCGACCTACCAGTGGTGCTCAGCGCATTCTGCAAATCATTTAGAATCCAGTTTGCAATATTTTTCGGCTTCTTTGCGTCTTTGGCAGCCGCCTCAAAATAGCCCGCAAGATCAAGATTGTCCGCCAGTACCGCTGCATCATAGGGGCTCACTTGATATTGCAGGACGAAGCGGGCCCGCTTCGCTTTAGGCAACTCGGGCACGCGCGCTCGCACTTCAGCCAGAAGAACATCGGTCTTCACAGGAACAAGATCGGGATCCGGAAAATAGCGATAATCATGCGCAAACTCCTTTGTGCGCATTAGAAACGTTTCGCCGGCTGTATCGTTCCAACCGCGCGTGTCCTGCTGAAGCATTTCACCATTCTCCAGCGCGGCGATTTGACGCCGGATCTCATAGGCCAGCGCGCGGCGGACTCCGCTGATTGAATTCAGGTTTTTGATCTCAACCTTCGCGCCAAATTCTCTCTGCGACTCCTGGCGCACCGAAACGTTGCAGTCACAACGGAGTTGTCCCTTCTCCATATCGGCGTCGCTCACTGCTCCGTAGATCAAAATTTGCTTAAGCGAGGTGAGAAACGCGAACGCCTCCTCCGGTGAATCGATTTCCGGTTGTGTCACAATCTCCATCAAAGGCGTGCCGGCACGATTGAAGTCAATCCCGGTGCTGTTTTCGAAATGAAAGCTTTTTGCTACATCTTCCTCGAGATGAATTCGTACCAGGTGCACCTCCTTCTCCGGCGTGACGATATTTTTTTGCGCGTCCTTCGGATAAGCGAGATCGTGTAACGGGACAGCCCCATTGGTGCAAAGCGGCATGTCGTATTGTGATATCTGGTAATTCTTGGACATGTCCGGATAAAAATAGTTCTTCCGATCGAACTTGCAGATCGGCGCGATATCGCATCCGAGCATAAGCCCCGCGAGCACTGTCATTCGCAATGCCTCGTGATTCATCACCGGCAGGGCGCCCGGGAGACCGAGGCATACCGGACATGTGTGCGAGTTCGGTTCCGCTCCAAATTCAACCGGAGAAGCGCAAAACATTTTGGAGCGCGTCTTTAACTGGACGTGTACTTCCAGACCGATGACGGCGAGGTATCGAATTGCAGATTTCAAAACTTAGATTTCAAATTTCTGGTGGCGGACTTGCGTGACGCCACAAGAATAGCAACCAATTCATTGGCTTCTTGTAGCAGCGGTTGCACTCGTTTAGCAGGAACTAGTTTTCCGTCGATCACTAGCTCGAGCCAAAGTTGTGTCTCATCGGACTCTTCGAGAGCGACGCCTAGCTTTGCGGCAAATTCACCGCGGGAGCGAGCGCGACATGCTGCTCGGTAATTCGCGGCAACAGATGTTCCGGAACGAACGAGCTGGTTTGCGATTGCGCGACCTTCGATCGTCTTCGGAAGAGCAGCGGTTAACTTTAACACACGTAACGCGAACTCCTTCGAGCGCGCCTTCAACTCAGATGGCGTCATCGTAAACAATCTGCAATTTGAAATCTAAAATCTGCAATTATTTTTCCACGGCGTAATCTAACGCGCGCTGAATATCGAATTTTCTGACGCGATCCGCCAGCACCGGATCGTTCGCCACTTCAATGACGCGTGGATTTTGAAGGAGATCTAGAAACCGCCCTTGCGCGATCAGTTCGGCGATTTCCGGATCGTTGCGCAATGCGACGATTTTTGGATGCTCTGCCAATTCGCGCGCGCCGGGGAACGTCAAAAATTTCTGCGTGCGTTCCGGACTGGAAAGAACATTCCCCACCTTTTCCAGCGTTTGATAGGTTCTCTGCGAAATCGGGTCGCTGTTTTTAAACACGCTTCCAGGCAGACCCAGTTCCAATGAATTCTTCAGGCGCGTCAGCGATTTGGCGAGCGCCTGCAAACTATTGTCCGGTTCCGAAAGAAAGCGGCGTCGCACATCGAGAGCATGCAACCCCGGGTCTCGCGTATGTTGCATTGCAGAAACCGAGCGGCTGCCGACTTGGCCTTCCGCCAGTGCGCCAATTGTTCGGACGCTTGCTACAGTCAACCAGAGGAGAAAAAGACCGAAAAACAGGCCAAGGGTCGCGCCCGTGAAACCGTAAACGAAGTAGAACGTTCTAGATTTCTGCTGGGAGGTTCGCTTGAAGAGAATCGCCCCAGTGCCGTTAACCAGTATGTACGCGGCGAAGGCTAGTATCGCTCCACATAAAATCGACAAAAGAGGATCAGGAATAGTAATAAAGGAGCGCGCTATTGGAACGAGTAATTTGCCTCCGAAAAATGCTGCTGCGTACGCGACGCCCAGAGCGATCAGGCGGATTACCTGACGCATCAAACCCAATCGCCAGCCCCTCAGGATTTCGAACAGGATCAAAATGACGCCAAACGAAATGAAGACGACCTGCCAAAGTAGCGATCCAGCTACTGCTTGAGCGTCAGGCGTCACTGCGTCGCCCATCAATTGCTCGCTGCCGCAAGGCGTGATCGCAAAGCACCAGCGCAGCCATCGCTTCAACAATCGGCACCGCCCTGGGAAGAACACACGGATCATGACGCCCGCGGGCGGCAAGCCGGGTTTGCCGACGCGAACTGGTTACCGTTTTCTGTTCGTGACGGATCGTAGCTGTCGGCTTGAACGCGACACGAAAATAAATCTCCTCGCCGTTACTGATGCCACCCTGAACGCCACCGGAATTGTTGCTTGCCGCGCGAATTGTCCCGCCGCGCATTTCAAACGGATCGTTGTGCTGAGAGCCTTGCATCCGTATCGCCGCAAAACCGGAACCGATCTCGAATCCTTTCGTTGCCGGTATGCTCAACATGGCTTTAGCAAGGTCCGCATCGAGCTTGTCGAAAACCGGTTCACCCACTCCGGGCGGAATACCGCGAACAACGCATTCAATAATACCGCCCAGCGAATCTCCTTCATTACCCACGCGCTCAACGAGCGAGATCATCTTTTTCGCCGCGCTACTGTCCGGACAGCGAATAATATTCTTCTCGACATCTATCCTTTTTACCGCGGACCGGCTAATTTTCGCAGCGACCTCTTGAATTTGGACGACGTAGCCGACGATTTCGAATTTTGCGTAGAGCACCGACAATATTTTTTTAGCAACTGTTCCGGCCGCTACCCGGCCAATGGTTTCCCGTGCCGAAGCACGGCCTCCACCCTGCCAGTTTCGAATTCCATACTTGGCTTGATACGTGAAGTCGGCATGCGAAGGTCGAAATTTCTTTGCCAGCTCTGCATAGTCCTCCGGCCTCGCATCCTTGTTACGCACCAGAATCGCAATCGGCGTGCCAAGGGTTTTACCTTGGAAGACACCGGAGAGAATTTCGCACTGATCCGCTTCTTTCCGCTGCGTCGTGATTCGACTTTGACCCGGCCGGCGGCGGTCCAGGTCATATTGGATTTCGACCTCAGAAAGTCCAATGTTCGGGGGGCAACCTTCGATTACTACGCCGACACCGCCACCGTGCGATTCACCAAAAGTAGTGATCCGAAATAGTCGGCCAAAAGAGCTGCCCATTGCGTTGTGAAATTAAACCGACGTCAGGCATTCACAATGTGCAAACGCGGACATCTGAAAAGTTTATCCTTAAAATAGATTCAACAGTTCGAAGAGTCATGCACGGCCGCGTGTTCGCAACGTCGCGATTGTCGAAAGCCACTTTTGCTCTGATGCTATCTCTGTTGCCAGCAACAGCGTGCCTGATAGACCTGGTCGCTGTGCAACAGGCCCATCGATTTCAGAATTCGGCGCAGTGATAGCCGGAGTCGCTTTGAAACGAGGCGTGGATGATTATCAAACAATGAACTATACGAATCTTGGAAAAACGGGGCTCAAGGTATCGCGAATCTGCCTGGGATGCATGAGTTACGGACTCAAGGAAGAAAGAGAGTGGGGCCTGGATGAGGAACAAAGCCGACCTTTCATTAAACGGGCGATCGAGCTTGGTATTAACTTTTTTGATACAGCCAACATGTATGGGACGGGCAGAAGCGAACAGGTCCTCGGCCAGGCGGTGCGCGACTTTGCGAAGCGCGATGAGTTAGTCGTCGCAACGAAAGTCTATTTCCCGATGCGTGCCGATGTGAATGGGCGCGGATTGTCGCGCAAGGCGATCATGACGGAAATCGACCACAGTTTGCGCAGGCTGCAGATGGATTATGTCGACCTCTATCAGATCCACCGTTGGGATTACGACACACCGATTGAAGAAACACTGGAAGCTCTGCACGATATAGTGAAGGCGGGAAAAACCCGTTACATTGGAGCGTCGTCGATGTTCGCGTGGCAATTCTGCAAGGCGCTTTATCTGTCCGACCTGCACGGTTGGACCCGATTTGTTTCGATGCAGCCGCATTACAACCTGCTGAATCGCGAGGAAGAGCGAGAGATGCTACCTCTTTGCCTGGCGGAAGGCGTCGGTGTCTTGCCATGGAGCCCGCTTGCGCGCGGTCGCCTTGCACGCACATGGGAGACACAGTCCAGCACTGTGCGTGGGCAAACCGACGAATACGGAAAAAAGCTTTATTCCAAGACCGAGGAACAGGACAAACACGTAGTTGATCGTGTCGGTGAAGTCGCCAAGGCACGACATATTCCACTCGCGGAAATCGCGCTCGCCTGGCTGCTTCAAAAACCAGCAGTGACCGCACCAATTGTTGGCGCGACGAAACTTCATCATCTTGAAGAAGCGGTCGCTGCGGTGGACGTGAAATTATCCGAGGTCGAAATCGAATCGCTCCAAGCGTTGTACGTCCCTCATCACATTGCAGGATTCGAATAAAACTTTTGATAGAATGCTAGACCTTATGCTTCCTCAAGACGTCGACTTTCTAATTAAACGATTCGACCACCCTGATGAGGTTCGCACTTTTGAGAAAGGGCGATTTGAACTTATCAAGATCGGCGGAATGACAATTGGCCGGGCGACATATGAACCCGGCTGGAAATGGTCGCGGCACGTCGCACCAGTCGCTGGAACCTCGCTTTGTCAGGTCGAGCACATCGGAATGGTAATCTCCGGTCAAGCTGCGTGTGCCATGGAAGATGGAAGAGTTTACGTCATGAAACCTGGCGACATCTTTTTCATCGGCCCCGGGCATGACAGTTGGGTCGTAGGCGACCAACCTTACGTTTCACTCCATTTTCTCGGAGCGGAAAAATATGCGCATGAATGAGACGACCAACTCACGCCCCTGACGCGAGAATCCATTCCAGATCACTCGTTCGCGCCTGCCACGAATTAGACGAAATCGAAACGCTCCTGACTACACTGCTTCGAGCGCGTTCTTTAAATCGTCGATTAAATCGCGAACATCTTCTACGCCGACCGAAAGTCTCACCAATGAATCAGTCACACCCAGTTTCTCGCGCTGGTCCTTTGGAACTGATGCGTGGGTCATAAGAGCAGGGTGATTAATAAGACTCTCCACACCGCCCAGACTTTCCGCCAATGCGAAAAGGTGCGTATTTTCCAGGAAACGCCGGGTGGCAGCGAGGTCACCTTTCAAAACGATCGTCACGATTCCACCAAAGCCCCGCATTTGTTGACGTGCCAAATCGTGCTGTGGATGCGACTTTAACCCTGGATAACTGACGGATTTCACTTCGCGCTGCTCCTCCAGCCAATGCGCGATTTCCAACGCATTTGAACAATGTCGTTCCATCCGAAGCGCCAGCGTTTTCAAACTTCGCAGCACAAAAAAACTGTCGAACGCGCCGGCAATTGCGCCGACCGAGTTTTGCAGGAATGCAATTTGGTCGGCCAATTCCCTGTTGTCGCCAACTACCACTACTCCATTCACAAGGTCCGAATGACCGTTCAAATATTTGGTCGCGGAATGCAGGACAATGTCGAATCCTGCCTCGATCGGTCGCTGAATCCACGGCGTTGCAAATGTGTTATCGGAAACCGAGATGATCTTGTGCTCGCGGGCGATTTTAGCAATCGCTTCCAGATCGATCAGCTTTAGCAGCGGATTGCTCGGGGTTTCGATCCAAACCATACGTGTGTTTGGTTTGATTGCGCGCTCGAGATCGTTCGGCTCGGTCAGATCGACATAGGTAAAATCAAGATTCGCCGATCGGCGACGCACTTTGTCGAACAACCGGAACGTTCCGCCATAAAGATCGTCGCTTGCAACGATATGCGAGCCACTTTCAAGCAGCTCCAGCACGGTGGCCATCGCAGCAAGGCCGGAGGCAAAGGCGAATCCCCGCGTGCCGCTTTCCAAACTGGCGATGCACTTCTCGTAAGCTAGCCGCGTAGGATTGATTGAGCGCGAATAATCGTAGCCTTTGTGCTTTCCCGGACTTTCCTGCACATACGTCGATGTCGCATAGATGGGCGTCATTACAGCACCGGTAGTCGGGTCGGGTTGCTGGCCCGCGTGAATCGCTCGCGTGGCAAATTCGTATTCCTTTTTCATGTCGCTGCAATCTAACCGCGAATCGCGATTAGCGCTGACAAAAATCAGAGTCGGATCCGGTCAGACACCGGTTCCCTGCCTTGGCATGTGTAACCGCAAATATGACAGGAGGTCAGAACGCGTGACTAATCCGAGGAATTTGTCATCGTCCATTACGATGGCGACCCGGCCGCGATCGAACACATTCAAGAGATCCTTGATCGTTGCTTTTGGCGACAGCGTTTCCAGCTTGGAAGTCATCGCTTGCTTGACGGGATCATTAAAATGCGAGGGATCGTGATGGACTTTTACGAGCACATCAGATTCATCGAGAATTCCAATCGCTCGGCCATCTCGGTCGACCACTGGAACCTGCGAGACATCCGCACTGCGCATGCGCTTGAACGCAGTCAGCAAGGTGTCGCCCGGACCGACCGAAACTACTTCACCCGCTTCGTAACGGTGTGAAATCAGGTCGCTCAAATCACCATGCGGCGGACGATGGAGGAAACCTTGTTCCGCCATCCAGAAATCGTCGTACATCTTGGAAAGATATTTGTTTCCGGTATCAACGACGAAGCTGACAACTCGCTTTGGTTTCGTCTGTTGACGGCAATAACGCAGCGCTCCGGCCACCAGTGTTCCCGTGGAAGAACCGCCGAAAATTCCTTCCTTGCACAACAACTCGCGCACCGTGTCGAAGCTTTCCGAGTCATCAATCTCGAACGCTTCCGTTACCAACGACATGTCGGCGATCTCAGGAATGAAATCCTCGCCGATACCCTCGACCGCCCAGCTGCCTGCCTCGTTTAGCTTGCCTGACCTAACATATTCATAGAGCACAGACCCTTTCGGATCCGCCAAAACCATCTCAATACCGCGGCGCGGCTTAACGCGATTGAAAAATCGGCCGAGACCAGTCAGCGTTCCGCCGGAACCGACTCCCACAACAATCGCGTCGACATCGTGCCGCATTTGTTCCCAAATTTCCGGACCAGTGGTGCGCTCGTGCGCTAAAGGATTTGCGGGGTTCCCGAATTGGTTCACATAAAACGCACCCGGGATTTCTTCGGCGAGTCGCGCAGCCACATCCTGGTAATATTCGGGATGACCGCGCGTGACATCGGAACGCGTGATCCGCACCTCAGCGCCAAGCGCTTTCACGTGCGAAATTTTTTCCTGTGACATCTTATCGGGAATCACCAGCACGACACGATAGCCTTTCGCGCCGGCAACCAGCGCGAGACCGAGACCGGTGTTGCCAGCTGTCGCTTCGACGACCGTACCGCCGGGTTTTAATTTTCCTTCCTCCTCAGCCGCTTCGATCATCGACAGTGCAATGCGGTCTTTGATCGAGCCCCCTGGATTTTGATTTTCAAGTTTGAGGAAAAGTTGACACGGGCCAGCGTCTATTTGTGTGACCTCGATTAGCGGGGTATCGCCGATGAGCGAAAGGATTTGCGGAGGGTGCTTTGGACTAATGTGGGAAACGGGTGGGGTTTCAAGCATCGCCGGTTTTTAGGGGGTGTTCATCGACGGTTCGCCTTTGTGCGACCATTCCGATTTACTGTCTTCCAGAAATTGCTGAAGCACATCGAAACGGACTTCGCCGTAGTTCAATGCGTAGCGGAGATCGCCGTTTTTGTAAATCCAAGTCGTAGGAATCCATGACAGCGGCGTCCCGGCAAATTGCCTGATCTTCTTGTCACCGCTACGCGGCCCAAGGTCCGCAAGAATGGTAACGTTTGGCTGGTCTGCGATTTGGAATTTCTGCAGCATTCGCCGCCCGTCTTCGCCGTTATTCCAGACAGACACGAAATAAAACTTCACGTGTGGGTTGTCTTTGACCTCCTTGAGCCATCCGCCGCTCTTCAACTCCGCCTGGCAATTAGAGCACCACGGAGCCCATAGATGCACGACGCTGATCTCAGGTGATTTGATTCCGTCGAGAATCTGCTGCTCAACTGGAGACCCGGCACGAAGTGACGCGGTTGCGAGGAGTGTGATTAATATCGCGGTTCGAGCTATCGACATGTTCCTCCACAAGATAGAGGGAAAACGGCCCGCGCTCAACGGCGAACGCCCAATAGACAATCCGGCGGGGACCACCTCAAGAGCCCAGTTGACCTCCGCACCGAAAATGCCTACTGTGCCGTTCCATTCCGCTGCTTAAGCTGCGCGGAAAGATCGGCGCTCCATTGCGAGTGCCGTTTCGCTAAAGGAGGCTCACTTAGTTTTATGGTACACATGCAGGATGTAATGGCGAAGCCCATGCCGGACTTCCGTGAAGGAAGCATCGTCAAGGGACGTATTTTGGAAATTCGCCCACGCGAGGTATTGGTTGACGTAGGATACAAATCCGAGGGCGTCATTCCGTTAACAGAATTTGATGATGTCGATTCGTTGGAAGTAGGCGACGAAGTGGACGTACTTCTGGAGCGACTGGAGAACGAGGAAGGCATGGTCGTTCTCTCAAAAGAGAAGGCAGCTTACCGTCAAAACTGGAACAAGATCGTTGGCGTTTTCGAAGGTGACGGGCTGATCAAGGGCAAGGTGAAGTCGGTGGTGAAAGGCGGCTTGATGGTGAACATCGGTGTCGAGGCATTTTTGCCCGCGTCTCAAATCGATGTTGTTCCGCCAAAGGACTTACAGCAATTCGTGGGTAACACTTACGACTTCAAAATCGTCAAACTGAATGACGACCGCAAAAACGTCGTCCTCAGTCGACGAGAGGTCATCGAAAAAGAGCGCAGCGAAAAACGCCAGAAATTCATGGAAGGCGTCAACGTCGGCGACCGCGTGGTGGGCACCGTGAAAAATATCACCGACTTCGGCGCATTCATCGATCTCGACGGCATGGACGGACTGCTGCACGTCACCGATATGACCTGGGGTCGACTTGGGCATCCCAATGAATTGCTGAAAGTGGGTCAGCAACTAGAAGTGATCGTCCTCGATATCAACAAGGAAAAGGAGCGTGTATCGCTCGGGCTGAAACAAACTCAGAAGAACCCGTGGGATCAGATCGAGGAACGTTTCCCCGCTGGTCAGCGCATCAAAGGCAAGATCACCAACCTTGTTCCCTACGGCGCTTTTGTTGAGATCGAAGAAGGCGTGGAGGGACTCATCCATGTTTCCGAGCTTTCCTGGACGAAGCGCATTATGCGACCATCCGATATTCTTAGCGTCGGCCAGGAAGTCGAAGCGGTCGTGCTCGGGGTAAACAAAGAAGAACAGAAAATTTCGTTGGGTCTGCGCCAGCTTGAAACGAATCCCTGGGATGAAATCGAGAAGAAGTTCACCATCGGTAGCCAGGTGAAGGGTAAGATCCGTAACATGACTGCCTACGGCGCATTCGTGGAGCTCGAAGAAGGCATCGACGGAATGATTCATGTGTCCGACCTGAGTTGGACCCGGAAAATTAATCACCCCAGCGAAGTCTTTAAGAAAGGCGACGAAGTCGAAGCCGTAGTAATCGATATCGACAAAGTGAACCAGCGGATCAGTCTTGGGATCAAACAGCTCACCGAAGATCCCTGGAAGACGATCGATGAGAAATATAAGATCGGCGACCTGGTCAAAGGCAATGTGACGAAGCTCGCAAGCTTTGGCGCGTTTGTGCAGTTGCAGGACGACATCGATGGCCTCGTGCACATCTCGCAATTGAGCGAAGATCACGTCGCGAAAGTCAAAGACGTCTTGAAAGTCGGTCAGGAAGTTGAAGCGCGTGTTATCAAAGTAGACAAGCTCGAGCGCCGCATCGGATTGTCGATCAAGGCTGCGAATTACACTGAGGAACAACTGCGTAAGGAAGCCGAAACGCTCGACATTCTCCGTCCGGGAGAAGATATGGTTGGCCTTGAGAAAGCGTTCGCCGCAGCTGAACAAGAAGAATATCGACCTGGCGAATCAAAGAAGGCCAAAGAGCCAGAAGAACCGAAGCGCGAGCCGAGGAAAGAGTCGAAGAAGAAATAGTTTCTTTGACAGTTCGCGTACCCGAACCAATTGACTGATTTTGCAGCGGTCTCGCTGTCGAGACAACCCACGTTGGCAGACTTGACGGAATCCGCCGCCGTGGCTGCAACACGCACGAGAATGGAGATGCTTCAGGAGGGATCAATCCACTACTCTCGACATTGCGATGGCAGTCCGTTATCAATCACCAATTGTGTCACTTCCTTTTTCTCAGTTTAGATCGCGAATGAAGATAGCTGCCGCGGCAACCCTTCTGTTCGCAATGGCTGGTTGCGGAAGCTCCACCATCGTAGGCAAATGGCGCTTGATGGGAGGATCAAATGCGATTCTTTGGGAATTCTCAGCAAATGGCGCCGTGCTTGTCGGAGACGTACGTGGCAAATACGAATTCGGTGATCGCGACCGAATCAAAATTCAAACGCCATTCGCAACCACGGTTTACCAAATGAAAATTTCCGGGGACCAAATGACGCTCCAAGAACCTGGCGGCTCCAAGCTTGAATTTACGCGGATAAAGGAAGCGCACCGCTGATCTTTCGATCCGCCCGTTCTCGTTATTTATTGGTCCTCTCGCGATTCCGCTTCCGATTGAGACCGGCAGTGTTCTTGTGTTCTTTTGATCGGCTCCCCGAGGCTCTACTCTTTCGTTGACCGTCTCCCGAGGATTTCGCTCCAATTGCGGGGGTGTGATGAAGTGCCAATGCGCGGCCGAGTTCTTTTTCGTCTGTCAGATCAAGGCGCAATGGAGTGACCGAGACCCAATTGTGCTCGACTGCCCAGCGGTCGGTCCCTTCCTCGGCTCCTTGCAGTGGGATGACCGTGAACCAGAAGATTGGCCGGCCCATTGGATCTTTGCTGGGGGCAACCTTGCCGTCGTACTGCCGTACAGACTGCCGGGTCCAGCGAATGCCTCGTGGCTTCTCGGGTAGATTCACGTTCACCAAAGGCATCGTGTCTTCTTTGAGCAGCATATCGATCACCTTCGCAACGTAGGGATCGAGTTTGACGAAATCTGGCTCTTTGTTTTCGCTAACCGATGTGCTGAACGCGATGGCACGTACTCCCAGCAGCGCAGCTTGTTTGGCGGCAGCCAGCGTGCCGGAGTGCCAGCAGGAATTACCCAGGTTCAAACCGAGGTTGATTCCCGAAAGAACCAGGTCGACATGCTGCCAATTATGCGTTCCCAGCGCGACGCAGTCAGCCGGAGTACCGTTGACGCGATAGGCCTCGAAGTCGCCCAGGCGAATGCGCCGATACCGGAGAGGCCTGGAAGCTGTGATCGCATGGCTCATGGAAGATTGCTCAACGTCGGGCGCAACGATGCGCACTTCGCCAAAGCGCGACGCAACCTTAGCAAGGGCTAGAATGCCGGGACTATAGATTCCGTCATCATTCGAAATTAGAATTCGCATGTCTTTATTCATAAAACGTGTACCACATTGTTTTTGGCCGAACCATTCCCACTAGAATCTACGATTGCGAAAGAAGATGCGAGTCACACTGATACACAATCCAAAGGCTGGCGATGCGGAGCATGGCGAAAAACAACTGATGGCGGCGTTGGCCAAAGCTGGACATCACGCCATTTACCAATCCACGAAAGAACCGGGTTTCAAAAGAGCTCTCAAGCAACCGACTGATCTGGTGCTTGTCGCCGGCGGGGATGGGACCACTGGAAAGGTTGCTTTCCGTCTTATCGACAGCGGCATCCCGTTAAGTGTTCTTCCTCTGGGTACTGCGAATAACCTCGCGCGGGCGCTCGGGTTCGTCGCTTCCCCAGAGGAAATCATCGCGAGACTCGAAGGCGGAAAAAAACAGGTCTTTGACGTGGGATTAGCGACTGGTCCCTGGGGCGAACGATATTTTTTTGAAGGGGTTGGCGGTGGATTGCTTGCGGACTACGTTCGCGCCGCAAAGAAAGAAGAGAAACAGAACGGGAAAGCTGAAGGACTTTCCAAAGAACAAGAGATGGCGCGCCATGGAGCACTGTTACACCGGATGCTCCACGATTATCCGGCCCGTCAATGGAACATCAAGATCGACGGAAAAAATATCTCCGGCCGCTATATTCTTTGGGAGGCAATGAATATTCGCTCGGTTGGTCCTGCACTTCACCTGGCTCCCTACGCCGAGACCAGGGACGGGCGATTTGATTTTGTCTGCGCGCGCACAGCCGACCGCGCAGCTTTAATGGAACATTTCGACGCCCGCGTGGTCGGGAAGAAAAGCAAATCTCCGTTACCGACAAGGAGATTCCGTGAATTACGAATCACTTGGAAGGGCTCGACAATCCATTTGGACGACGAGCTTTGGCGGGACAAGAAGAAGAAGTCGTCGGATGAAATCAAGATTACGGTCAAGCCGTCAGCACTGATCGTTCTGCACCCTGCGGCGGCGATCAAAACGTAGGCCGGAAAATCAAAATTCTGCGCTGCCGGGCGTGCGCGCGAACGGGATCACGTCGCGTATGTTCGAGACGCCGGTAACAAACATTAGCATTCGCTCGAATCCCAGGCCGAAACCCGAGTGGGGCGCGGTGCCATAACGCCGGAGATCGAGGTACCATTTGTAGTCGGCGGGATCCATGTTGTGTTGGCGCATATTTTCTTCCAACTTCTCGAGCCGCTCTTCACGCTGACTGCCGCCGACAATCTCTCCAATCCCTGGGACGAGCAAGTCCATCGCTGTCACTGTCTTTCCATCGTCATTCAGGCGCATGTAAAAGGGTTTGGTTTCCTTCGGATAATTGAAGACCGTGACCGGGCACTGAAAGTGTTTTTCTGTCAGCCACCGCTCATGCTCCGATTGGAGATTGAGTCCGTAATCAACCGGGAACTCAAATTTCTCACCGCTCTTTTTTAGCAAATCGACAGCTTCGGTATAAGTAATCCGTTGAAACGGCCGCTCAAGGACAAAATCAAGCCGCCCGAGCAATTCCTTGTCCACGAATTTGGCGAAGAGTTCCATCTCTTCGGGGCAGTGTTCGCGCGCGTCTGCGATCAAATATTTAACAAACTGCTCAGCGAGATCCATGTTGCCATTTAGATCACAAAATGCCATCTCCGGCTCAATCATCCAGAACTCACTCGCGTGCCGGGATGTGTTTGAGTTCTCAGCACGAAAGGTAGGGCCAAAGGTATAGACCTTGGACAATGCCAGCGCGAATGCCTCCGCCTCGAGCTGGCCACTCACCGTCAGATAAGTCGGCCGGGCAAAAAAATCTTTCGTATAATCGATTTCGCCCTTCGGCGTCCGCGGCACGTTCGAGGCCTCAAGCGTTGTGACGTGAAACAATTCCCCGGCTCCCTCACAGTCACTTCCAGTGATAATCGGTGTATGCACATAAACAAAACCGCGTTCCTGGAAAAACTGGTGAACAGCAAAGGCGAGCCGGCTGCGCACCCGAAAGACACTGCTGAACAGATTCGAGCGAGGACGCAGATGGGCTATTTCACGCAGAAATTCAGGCGTGTGTCCCTTCTTTTGAAGCGGGTAGGTATCGTCGGCAGTTCCTACTATCTCGATTTTGTCGGCAACCAGCTCCCATTTTTGTCCTTTACCCTGCGACGCGACAAGCGCGCCATTCACACTGATGGACGCACCGGTTACGAGCCGTTGCACGGCCGAATAATTTGGTAGCGTGCTTCTCCCAATGATTTGCAGGTTCCGCAGGGTAGAGCCGTCGTTCACCTCAATGAATGAAAAATCCTTTGAATCACGCCGCGTTCGTACCCAGCCCTGGATGTTTATTGCGTCGAGGGGCGCTGTGCTTCGCAGTGCGTCTTTAATCGAAGTTGGTGCGAGCTTTGTCATTTCAACACTCAACGTTCAACGCTCAAAGCCCAACGTTCAACTTTGGTCATTCCGATTCTGCACAATGTCGAAGTGTACGGTCATACCCGGCACCGCACCTAAGAACTATAATTCGCAGGCTCCTTTGTTCGGGCTCAGGATGACAACGGCAGCCAGCTGCCCGATTGCGGCTGCAGCTTAACGCCGTTCAGCGACAGATAGGTGTATTCCTGAAGGAGACGCTCGTAATCGTCCAGCAGTCTCATGGCGTCGTTCGGTTTAAGGCGATCGGTCTTGATGGCGTCATCCACCTGCGTCTTAAGCAATCGCATCAGCTCAACCTTGTCCCATTGTGTCATGGCAAGAACTTCACCAATAGTGCTGCCTCCAATGACTTCTTCGATGTACCAGCCCGATTCCTCATCGGGATCGAGAAAAACATGCACCTCCGTCACGCGCCCAAACAAATTGTGCAGGTCGCCCATGATGTCCTGATAAGCTCCGACCATAAATACCCCAAGGTAATACATCTCGCCGGGCACAACTCGATGCAGCGGGATCGTGTCACGCACATCCTGCAAATCGGTGAACTTTGAAACCTTGCCGTCGGAATCGCATGTTATGTCCACTATCATCCCTTGCCGATCTGGAGGTATGTTGAGACGATGAATCGGCATAATTGGAAACAATTGACCCAATGCCCAATGATCCAGCAGCGATTGAAAAACGGAGAAATTGCAGATGTATTGGTCGCCGAGCGTGGTTTCCAGCTGCTTCACCTCTTCGGGAATGAACCGGAGTCCGCGATGCATATTTAGAATCTGCTGCGCGAGCTGCCAATAGACGGTGTCGATCTTTGCTTTTGACTCCAGATCGAGCAGTCCCAGTTCGAACGTCTGCTGCGCTTCTTCCTTGATCTGCTGGATGTCATGCAAACTCTCAAGACGATTGCCGCGCTTTAAACGCTGCTTCACATCGAGAATGTCGCCGACCAGTTTGTGATCTTTCTCGCCCGCGATAACTCGCAGCTTCGGAGATGTTTTTTCGATGGAGCTGAACGCTTCCATCACCAGCACGGAATGATGTGCGACGATCGCTCGGCCGCCTTCACTGACAATTGCAGGATGCGGGACACCTTCGGAATCGCAGACGTCCATGATATTCCACACGACGTCGTTGGCGTATTCCTGCAGGGAATAATTTGCCGAACTGTCGAAATCGCTACGCGAACCGTCATAGTCGACGCCCAGTCCGCCCCCCACGTCCAAGTATCCAAGCTCATGCCCGAGCTTCGCGACCTTTGCGTAATAACGGGCACCTTCGCGGACGGCGCGCTTGATCGTTGATATATCCGGCACCTGGGAACCGACATGGAAATGAATGAGCTTGAGGCAATGCGCGAGCCCAGCAAACTTTAACATCTCGCTGGCCGCGACAAGACTCGTGGTATCAAGCCCAAACTTCGCGTTCTCACCACCGCTTGGTGCCCACTTGCCTGCGCCTTTGCTGTACAGACGTACGCGAATGCCGATGTACGGTTCCACGCCGACTTCCTTTGCCGCCCGAATCGTCTGCTCTAACTCTTCAAGTTTTTCAGCAACGATGACGACCTTCTTGCCAAGCTTGCAACCAAGCAGCGCGATGCGGATGAACGCAGCATCCTTGTAACCATTGCAGATGACCAGACTCTCTGCGTCCTGATGCATCGCCAGCGCCGCGACCAGCTCCGGCTTGCTTCCTGCTTCGAGACCGAAATGGAATTGCGCGCCGGCGTCAACGATCTCTTCGATGACTTCGCGCAATTGATTGACCTTGATCGGAAAAACGCCGCGATATTCATTCTTATAGTCGAACTCCGCGATAGCAGTCTGGAATGCGCGATTGACCGATTCGACCCGGTGTCGGAGCAAATCCTGAAATCGAATGACGAGCGGGAAACTTAAACCGCGGTTACGTGCTTCATTTACGACTTCCAAAATATCGATTGTGCCACCCTTTTCCTGCAAGGGTTGCGCGATCACGTTGCCGCTTCCATTGATGGTGAAATAGCCTCCGCCCCAGCCATCGATGTTGTAGGTCGCGATTGCTGCGTCAACGTCCCACTCGTTTTTCATTTAATCGGATCGCGCGACGAATGCTGCGCACACGGATATTCAATCAGGGTGTTCAACATGCAAGCTTGAGAAGCAAAATTTTTGAGACTGCCCATCTGCGCGCGTTTTCAGTAACACGAACGCAACATATACGATTCCACTCCGCTTGTTTTTCCCTTCCCTGCGGATAACGTTTCGTCGTGAACAAGACGGTGATCGAAGTGCAAGTGCGGGCAGTATTGCCGACGAGCGGAGGGTGTGCGGTGTTTCTCGGCAATAACGACAAAGTGTTCATCATTTATGTCGATCAAACCGTGGGGAGCGCGATCACGATGTTCATGCGCCAGATCACCAAGGAGCGTCCCCTCACCCATGATCTGATGGCTCATTTGTTAACGGCGCTCGGCGCAAAAGTCGAGCGAGTCATCATTAATGACCTGAAAAATGCCACATATTACGCCCGCGCGATCATTCGCGTTGAAAACGAATTGCATCAAAAAAAGATTATCGAACTCGATGGACGACCGAGCGACTGCATTGCAATGGCTATTCAACAAAAGGCTCCCATTTACGTGAGTCAGGATGTGTGGGACGAAGTGGACGATATGAGCGACGTCTTGCGTAAGATGGAAGAAGAAGGGTTGAAGCCTGATCCCGAAGCGGAAGAGTAAGGATCCATTGAAGCGCTAAAGCGTCTCAGTCGATTTGGAACTGCGGATCCTCGAACCGCGCTACAACTGTTTAACGGGCTCAACCGAGCAAATCGCCGTAACGTTTGTCTGCCAGTTCGAGGCAGCGGGCCAGAATCTCCGATCCGGTATTAAGCTTGAGGGTTTCCTCGACGAGCTCACGGCATTCCGGAATGGCCAGACTTTGCACCGCGCGTTTCACTCGCGGAACGAGGCTTGCACTCGCGCTGAGCTCATCGATACCGAGACCCAGCAAGAGCGGAATGAGGGCCACATCTCCGGCCATTTCTCCGCAAACGCCCACCCAGATATGATTGGCATGCGCCGCGTCGGCGGCCATTTTTAACAAACGCAGTACTGCCGGATGCGTCGGTTCATAAAGGTGCGCCAGCTTTTCGTTCACGCGGTCGACTGCAAGCGTGTATTGGATCAGATCGTTCGTCCCGATACTGAAGAAATCGACCTCTGATGCGAGCACATTCGCGGAGATGGCCGCGCTCGGGATTTCAATCATCGCACCAACCTCGATCTTTTCGGCTAAAGGAATTCCGGCGTGACGCAACTCATCTTTGCACTCCTCGAGCACCGCCTTGGCGCGGCGCAACTCCTCCAGCCCGGAGATCATCGGAAACATGATTTTTATGTTGCCCGCGACGCTGGCGCGAAGAATAGCGCGCAACTGCGTTTTAAAGATATCTATATTCTCAAGGCAAAGCCGGATCGCGCGCCAGCCAAGGAACGGGTTTAGCTCATCCGTGATCTCCACCGCACCGGGGGCCAGTTTATCACCGCCAAGATCAAACGTTCGGATAATCAGCGGGTCAGGTCGGACCCGTTCTGCAACTTTTCGATACGTTTCAAATTGTTCATCCTCCGTTGGCAGCGTCGAGCGATTCAAATAAAGAAACTCGGTGCGATAAAGTCCGATGCCTTCCGCGCCATTGGCCGCTACCGCGTCGACGTCCTGCGGGAGTTCGATGTTTGCCGAAAGCACAATGTGACGGCCGTCGCGCGTAGTCGACCTCGTTGTGCGCAGCTCTTTGAGTTTCGCGGTAACTTTTGCTCTCCGTGATTCAATTTCCGCATAGTGCGCGATGGTTTGCGGTGTTGGAGCGACAATCAGCAGGCCGTCGCTTCCATCGAGAAGCACATGCTGACCGGTCTCCAGTTTGACGGTGACATCGTGCAATCCGACGATTGCGGGAATATTTAGAGAGCGCGCCAGAATCGCCGCGTGCGATGTGCGACTACCCAGATCTGTCGCGACCCCAAGCACATATGCCCGGTTGATGCTTGCAGTATCCGAGGGAGTGAGATTGTGCGCGACAAGAATGTGCGGCTCGTTCAGGGCTAAGAATGTTTTGGGAGCTTTGCCCTGCAAATTGCGAATCACTCGCTTGGTTACGTCCTGAATATCCAACGCACGCTCTCGCAAATAGGGATCGTCGATTTTGTTTAGCGTCTCAGCGTAACGGGTAGCGACTTCCTGAAAAACCCATTCCACATTGCACAGATCGGTCTCCAGTTTCCGCAGTACTTCGTCGATCAACGTACGGTCCTCAACGACCAGCAGATGAGCATCGAAAATTGCGGCATCCTTCGCCCCAATGGATTCCGCGATGCGCTGCTGCATCTCCAAGATCTGCATCCGGGTTTGGATGAGCGCCGTCTCAAAGCGCCCGATTTCATCCGCCACTTGCGAAGGCGCAATTCGGTAGCGCACAACGTCATCCTGATCGTCGCGCACAACATGCGTCTTGCCACAGGCCATTCCGGGCGATACGCCTGCTCCTTCAAATCGGATTTCCTGACGCGCGCTGTCGCTCATGCACCTGCCAGAGTAAAGCAGATGTCAAACAATGCGAAAATCCTATTACGCGCAGGTAAAGGACGCTATGCAGTGCCGAAAGCCTGGAATCGCTCGGGCGGGAGAACCTGCGTCACTCCTCGTTAAAGCCCGCTTTGATCAACGCTTCGAGTTCTTCCATTGCCTTGTCGGCGTCTGGACCCTCGCAGCGAACGCGCAGTTTCGAGCCCTGTCCAGCGGCCAGCATCATCAAACCCATGATGCTCTTGCCATTGACCTCTTCTCCTTCCTTGGAGACCCAGACTTCCGAGCGGTAACGGGTGGCAATCCGCACAAACATGGCTGCCGGTCGTGCGTGAAGTCCAAGCCGATTGGTAACCAACAGATCTTTTTCAATCTTCCGATCCTGCTCGGCGCCACCTGCTTTTCTATACAGCAAGCCCATTAAGTAGCTCCTTTCGGCTCCATCAAACTGAGCAATCTTTCATTGAAATCGAACGCACTGTTTTGTCCGAGACCTTTCAGCTTTTCGTCCATCGCCGCGACTTCAATTAAGCGCGCCATGTCGCGACCCGGCCTCACCGGAATCGTCACAAGCGGCACCTGGAGCCCTAGAATCTCATAAAACTCGCGATCCAACCCGATTCGGTCGACTTCTTCGACGTCGTGCCACTCCTTGAGCGTGACGACGAGGTCCAGACGTTTCTCGATTCGAATGCTGCCAATGCCAAAAATCTTCGCCACGTCGATAATGCCTATGCCTCGCACTTCCATATGATTGCGAGTCAATTCGGGCGCCGTCGCCATCAGCTCGCGACCTTCCATCGAAGTGATTCGCGTCACATCATCAGCCACGAGGCTGTAACCGCGTTCGATCAGTCCCAGGACACATTCACTCTTGCCAATTCCACTCGCGCCACGAATCAAAACGCCCACACCAAGGATGTCCACCATGCTGCCGAACTCGGTGACCGTGGGAGAAAAATCCACTTCCAGGGCGATCGTCGCCGCATTGATGAATTTCATGGTAATCATCGGTGTGCGAAACACCGCGATTTTTGCCTCCGCCGCCACGCTTAGCAACTCCGAAGCAAGATGAAAACCGCGCGATATTACCAGACACGGAATTTTGCGTTCGCATAATCTTCGAAATCGCCGGATGCGCAGCTTCAATGGCAAACTCTTCAGATAGGAATGCTCGGCTGCGCCAAGCACCTGCACGCGTTTCTCGGCGAAATAGGTGTAGAAACCTGAGAGAGCCAGGCCGGGGCGGTTGATCGTGGGCTCTCGAATTTTTCGATGGAACCCCACACACGGGCCTTCCAATTTCATTTGCAGCTTTTCGGCATGCGAATTGTAGAAGCTCTCCACCGTCACAATCGGGACACTTTTTTGCCGATCGCTCGGAGATGTAATCGTTTGGGTCCCGTCTCGTTCCGCCATGAGGCTTAACTTTTAGCGTGAATGACGCCTATTTCCAATCTGCTATCGAATGTTTTACAGACTTGTCACTGGCACGTTCCAAAACGTGAAAAGCTCGACGACGGTTCAATTCCCGGTCAGCACGAGCCGGAATGACAGCTGTTCAGGATCTCTGCAAACTCGAACAGACGAGTTTTGTTAACCTTTGGTCTGGTCCCGATAGCGAATCACCTTCACTTTCTCGAGCGTAACCAATCCGCCGCCCATCATTTCATCAAGTGCGGGCAGGAATGCGTTAACCTTTTCATCGGAGTCGATGATCTCGATGACCATTGGAAGATCCATGGACAACCGAAGGATTTTCGCAGTGTGCAGGTGACTTGATTTTCCAAAACCCATCGGTCCGCGCAAAACGGTAGCGCCTGCCAGCTCCAGTTCGCGCGCTTTCAACACAATCGCTTCGTAAAGGGGCCGATGGTGATAGCGATCACTTTCGCCGATAAAAATTCGTAGTAGGACGGCGTCTTCTGGAAGATGCATAGGCTGTTTTTATTTTGGCAATAGTGCGAGAGCAAGGACGCGCCCAAGCCATACCGCTGTAAGGCAACAGGCAAAAGAGAGCAATGTATTCAGACCGGCCTTGAACCAATCTCCGTCCCGAATGAGATCGAGCGTTTGTAAGCTAAAAGATGAAAACGTTGTGTACCCGCCGCACAGGCCAATCATGAAGAATTCACGGAATCCCGGTGGCACGAGAATCCGTCCCTCTGGATCTGTCAGAGCGGCAAAGAACCCAATTACCAGCGATCCAGAAACGTTTACGACAAGTGTGCCAAGCGGAAAAAGTTCCCCGGCCTGTTCAGCAACAAATCCTGATACCCAAAATCGGGCTCCCGTCCCAAGTGCGCCGCCTAACATTACCGAGATATAATTAAGCATTAAAAAACTCCTTCTGATCGAAGGAGTCATCAGCTCACGCGGTTTTCCCAGTTTTAGGCGGGACGGCAAACTCCATTGCCTCGGCCGGATAATAGCGCATCTCTCTCAGGGATCAACTTCAACAGGCGCTCGTTAACCGCATTCAGTTCTAATATCAGGCCCTGACATCGCAGCTCCGACATTTGCATATTGGCTCCTGTGCCACAGATTCGTCCCCGCCCTGGCATGGCGCTGTCCGCGGTCATGTGCGCGCCTACGCCATCTTATCATCCGATCCGATTCCCTTACATCTTGAAGCGCTCGCCTAAATAAAGCTGGCGGCTGATCGGGTCGTTGATGAGAAAATCTTTTGTCCCTTCGCTCTCGACTCGACCATCGAAGATCAAGTATGCGCGGTCGACGATCGAGAGTGTCTCGCGCACGTTGTGATCGGTGATCATGATCGCGAGACCCGATTTGCGCAGGTTGATGATAATCTGCTGCACATCGTACACCGCAATGGGATCAACCCCGCTGAACGGCTCGTCGAGCATCAATAATTTCGGCTGCGTGACCAGAGATCGCGCAATCGTCAGTCGCCGTTTCTCGCCGCCGCTTAACGTCAGCGCGAGATTTTTTGCGATCCGCTCGATGCCAAACTGGTGCAGCAATTGGTCGCAACGGTTCCGGCGCTCAGCCTTGCTTAGTGGAAGCGTCTCCAAGATGGCCATGATGTTTTGTTCAACTGTCATCTTGCGAAAGATCGACTCTTCTTGCGGCAGATAACCCATGCCGAGCCGCGCCCGTTTATACATGGGATAGTCAGTGACATCTGTGTCAGCAAAGAGTACCCGGCCGCTGTTTGGCCTAACGAGTCCAACGATCATGTAAAAGCTGGTGGTCTTACCTGCTCCATTCGGTCCAAGCAGTCCAACAACTTCACTCGCGCGGACATTCATATTGACCCCATCCACGACTGCCCGGCCACCGTAAATCTTGACCAGCTGATCGGTGTTTAGGACCATCTCCGCCTTTTTCGTCACCGGGGAAGGAGCTTTCCGAGCCGAAACAGGCGCAGCTTGGCTCGTCATGGCTTGGGCAAAGATGCAGCGGGTGAGGCCTGAGGGGCAGGCGCTTGGGACGGACTTGGCTTCCCCTTTTTGTCGGCATCCGGTTGTTGGACAATTTCTGTCCGACTGGGTCCGTGTGTCCTTAGTTGGCTATTCTGGCTAATGATCATCACCGTATCCGGACTTGTTGCCACGTGCAGGTTCTGGCCTTCCTGTACACGTGGTGTCCCTTCCAATTGTACATCACCGGTCGTAGCGGTGTAGGTGGCTTTATCGGATCGGCCCACGGCGAGCGTCGGCGGCCCGCCATTTGGATCAGGCCGGGCGCGAATCAGCCCCACATTCCCTTCTGCGATGGCTCTCTCCAGGCTCTGGTTTTGTCCCTTCGTAATAAACACCGTCAATTTATCTGATTGAAGATTGAAACGCGGATCGACTACCTTCACACGGCCGCTAAAGATGCCCATGTTTTTGGTAGAATCAAAATAAGCCTCATCTGAATAGATTTCTGTCGTCGTCGGTTGATCGGATGGTAAACCGGCAGCGCTCGAGCCAAATAAATTCGTGCCAGGCGATTTGTCGTCTTTCTTTTTACTTTTGTCCTTTGCTTTTTTTTCTTTCGCTGGTTTCTCCGCCTTTTTTGCTGGAGTGGGCGAAACCGTTCCCGCCGCGACTTGCGCAAATGATCGTGCTCCGATCGCACAGGCGACAAAGCATACCAACACCACTACTCTTTTCATTCGTTCGTGTTGGGTCTCGCCGTCAGATGTGATTTATCGGTAATGACCATTTTGACGTTTCCGATCAGTCGCCCAGTGCGCGCATTCGTATCAAACTGCACTGAGTCGCCAACAATATTAAAATCCGATCGCTGGATCGTAGAGCGTTCCTTCGAACTAAGGATACGCGTCTTCAAATCGAGCACGGACGTATGCATATTCACTTGCAAGTCTGTCTGATTGTCGGGTGTGTAAGTGATAATTTTCAGCTGTTGAAAACCGATGTGTTCCAGATCGATCCGGTGCGCCGTGCCCGCCTCGAATTTCGCCCTAAGCCGGCCGTCGGTATCAAAATCCGGCAACACAAGTCCCTTGGCTTCATGCCCAATCGGTAGCGGAATGTTCGTGAGGCTCTGTTCGCCGGGAGATGCGCTTGCCGTCGCATCCGCGCGCCCCTTTTTCTTGCGGCCCTTCGACTGTCCAGAAACTTGTGGTGTCGCTGTCCAAACTGACAGCGCCACCAATAAGAACCAGACCAGGCCGTTCCAGACGGAACGGCCGTTACCAGACCGCAGCATGAATAGCCTTTAACACGCGCAGATGCTTCGGCAAATCCTTTAGCCGAATCTGATTTGGGCCGTCCGAAAAAGCCCGCCCGGGGTTTTCGTGAACCTCCATAAAGATTCCGTCACATCCAGTGGCAATTGCCGCTCTGGCCAGCGCCGGCGCCAAAACACCGTCGCCCGATGTGGAGTCGCCGGCCCCACCGGGCCGCTGCACCGAATGCGTCGCGTCAAAGATCACCAAATAGCCGGCATCGCGTAGCCAACAGAGCGAGCGCATGTCGGCAACAAGGTTGTTGTAGCCAAAAGTGGTTCCCCGTTCTGTGAAACAGAATCTTTTATTTCCGAACGCAATCAACTTGTCGGCAATATTTCGCACGTCCCACGGCGCAAGAAACTGACCTTTTTTCACATTGACCGGGCGACCGGTTCTCGCGGCAGCGCGCAACAAATCGGTCTGACGACAAAGAAACGCCGGGATTTGCAACAAGTCGATCTTTTGGCCGGCAATCTCGGCTTCAGCAGGCGAATGGACATCTGTTGTGACGGGAATTTTCAAATCCCGACCGATCGCCGAAAGAATCTCACAACCTTCGCGCACGCCGATCCCTCGAAATGAGCGCACCGACGTACGGTTAGCCTTGTCGTATGAAGCCTTGAAAATAAAATCGATATCCTCTGCCGCGCAGATTTCGGCAATCTTCTTCGCCATTCGCCGGACAAACTTCTCCGACTCGATTACGCAGGGTCCCAGAATGAACACAGGCTTTTTGCCGCCAATGGTAACTTTGCCAATTTTGAGGGGGCTGGTTTTCATTAAACCCTCATTTTCGCGATAGGCGGTGTGGGGTCAATCGGCCCTGGCTGGGCATTCGTGTCGATCGGCGGTGCGATTGTGTCGCACAAGATCGACAACTGCGAATGGCACGTACAATCCGAGAAAGAAAAGCAAAGCGACTCCATGCAATTGTAGAATATAGAGAGGCCACGAATCGGAGATAAAACTCAAAATGGAAAACGCCTCCGGTTTGTGGAGCAGGAATCCGTAATTAAAACCGGTCAGTTCGTCGGTAATCAGGGTCACCACGAAATAAAACTCGGTCCACAAATACACGCGGACGATCGACATGGGATATGGTCGGTATCGTCGCGTTAACATCAGGAAGACCACGCCGATGATGATCGCGCAATGCAAGGTAAAAAAACTGATGAATCGCCAATCCGGAAAACCATACCGAAGGTTCGGCGTCAGCACAGCCTGTAAGGTACCGCCAATTCCCCAGAAATATGCGACCTCGAACCAGCGCTGATTTCCGGTCCACATGGCGACGATTACCACCGCCATGCCCCAGTCGCACATTTGCAACGGGAGCATTTGTTGCCAGGTCACCGAACCCTGGCTTCGAACAAAAATGATAAAGATGATGTAATTCAACAGCAGAACCGCGGAGAGAACTCCAATGATTACCTTTTCAACGAGTGGCGATCGTGTCCGCCACACAATCGCAGCCAGCACAAACGGCAGGACGATTGTGAGGAAAATAACAGTGAGATGCGGCAAACCGTAAGGTTGAAATTGAGGTTCCATCTGGGCGCTATAACGGCGGTTGTATCAGCGGGTGAATCCGATTAAAAGCCGTTTGCCACAAGCGGCGCCACAATCACGGACACGCCTGGCCGTTTAGTTCACCGAATTACCCAGAGATTACACGGAATGACATCGGTGACCCAAGCGATATTACTCGGTAGCTGCGTGTTTCCTGTGTTCTTTTGCAGCGGCACGACGAGCAGGTCCGCGTTCACTGATTGAACAAAATCTGACGCAGCCAGGCCGGTGTTCCCACGAATGCAACGTGTCTCGATTGGAACATCGGTTGCCCCGGCTGACAAAACGAATTTTTCCAGCGCTTCTTCCTCATCCTCGTCTGCGGGCGGTTTTGCCCGGCTCCCGGCGTTCGCCCGAATCGATGCGCGTGCCTCATCGAACGTCGTTACGATACGGATAACGTAGAGCCGCTCGCACGATTCCGCTGCCGCGAAAGGCAGCGTTCTCTTCAAAGCTTCCAATTTCGCATCCGAATAATCGGCAACAAAGACGATCCGCCGCAGTGGTTTGGGCTTTGCCTCCGGAGTGGTAAAGAGCATCACTGAGCAAGGGGCTTCACGCACGAGGCGACGCGCGACGTTCCCCAGAAACGGATGCAACACCACCTCCTTTTCCAATGCGCCAGCTACGATGACATCGATGTTCTCTCGAGCAAGTGCGCTAAGAATCGCTTCCGCAGGATTGCCTTTTTCGTAGTGAATTTTTGAATCGGACGGAAGCTCCACATGACCAAGAGCGTCACTGAATTTCTTTGCTATGTCCTCATCACGTTCGCCCGCGTAGATCAGATGAAGGTCGGCGGAAAAGCGCTCCTGAATCCGCTTCGCTTCCGCAAGGACCTGTTCAAACCGCGGAGAAAACGTGCTTGCCACGGCGACAGTCTTATAGGGGGATGGATCGCGCATGGGAAGAGATGACCAATTTCGTGTGTCACGAACTTTAGGCAAATTGGACTGAAAACTTTCATCACTTCTCATTCATCTTTTCATTTTCAATTTCATGCGCGATTTTGGAGTCGATGCACCGAGCAATCTACCCTGGCAGCTTTGACCCCGTGACAAATGGTCACCTGGATGTGATTGAGCGTGCTCGAAAATTATTCGACGAAGTCATCGTTGCTGTGGCGGATAACGATGAGAAACAACCCCTCTTCTCGCTAAAGGATCGCCTGAATTTGCTAGGCGAGACAGCGGGAAAAATCGACAATGTGCGAATTGCTGAGTTCAAAGGGCTGCTCGTCGACTTCGCCCGGGAAGCGGATGCCGGAGCGGTCATCCGGGGTTTGCGCGCGGTCTCCGATTTCGAATTTGAATTTCAAATGGCGCTAATGAACCGAAAACTGAACGGCGCCGTAGAAACAATTTTCCTGATGCCGAAGGAGGAATATACTTATTTGAGCTCCCGGATCGTTAAGGAAATTGCTCGCCTCGGAGGTGATGTTTCACGTTTTGTTCCGGCTTGTGTGGTCAAAGCGCTAAAGACGAAATTCTAACTGATCGATACCTGAAAGGTTTGACTAGTGAAAATTCATCTCAAACAAATTCCTCCCCGGGGCCTGCATCTGGACGGCGACGAGGAATGCCCGATCCACGATCTTGAAACCGAGGGAATCATTCGTTGTGCCGGTCCCCTGCACTACGATATCGACGTGGGTATCGCCGGAGGCGCTCTGTGGGCAAGAGGCTCGCTGTCACAACCGGTAGAGCTGAGTTGCGTGTCGTGCCTGGAGAAATTTGTGCACGAAATTCAAGTACCTGAATTTGCCGCCCATGTAGAACTGCCTGGGCCGGAGACGGTCGATCTCACGCCTCTAATGCGGGAGGATCTCCTGCTTAATCTGCCGGCGCATCCGCGCTGCGACAGAGATGGCCATCGCGTTTGTAAGGCGGAGCCGCCCATCAGTGTCGAGGAGGATACAAAGCGGAAATCGGATTGGAGCGCGCTGGATAAGCTAAAGCTTAGGCGCTGAACCCTTGAAGAGCACAAATTATGAACCTAAATACCCCTTTAGCGCCGTACCGTTTCAAGGCTTCAACGTTGTTTTCCTCATTAAACGTGCTTTGGTAAGCGGCTGCCATGGGAGTACCAAAACGCAAAACATCCAAGATGCGACTGCGCACGCGCAAGGCGGCAAACCGCTGGCATGCGCCGCACCTGAACAAATGCCCACAGTGTGGAAGCACTGTTCTCTCGCACATGGCCTGCCCATCGTGTGGTTACTATCGCGGACGGCAGGTGCTTACGCTTGAGGGCAAATAAGTTGCATTTAGCGGCTAAAGTCCGCAAAGTTTCAAACCGATGAAGATCGCCCTCGATGCGATGGGCGGTGATTTTGGCCCGCCTAACCTCGTTGCCGGCGCCGTTATGGCGCTGCGCGATTACAAGCAAATTACTAAACTCTATCTGGTCGGAGACTCCGACAAGATCGAGAACGAGCTGCGCAAACATCAGTGTAACGATTCGCGGATCGATATTGTCCACTCCACTCAGGTGGTAGAAATGAGCGACCGCGCATGGTCAGCGGTCAGGCGCAAAAAGGATTCATCAGTAAGCCGCGCTTTCGACCTGGTGAAACGTGGCCTGGCAGATGCAGTCGTCAGCGCAGGTCACACCGGCGCGGCGGTCGCCGCCGGTACAATTAAGCTTCGCACCTTGCCAGGAATCGATAGACCGGGCATTGCGGCTGTGCTTCCCACAGAAACGAATGTCTTCGTTTTGATCGATGCAGGCGCGAACATTGATGCGCGCCCGGAACATCTTCTCCAATACGCGTTCATGGGCGCTGTTTATTCACGACATGTTCTCCATTACAAGAACCCAACCGTTGGTCTGGTCTCGCTGGGCGATGAGGATGTTAAGGGCACCGAGTTGACCAAAGAAGTGTTCAAGATGCTAAAACCAAGTTCGCTTAACTTCGTTGGCAACATAGAAGGCCGTCATCTCTTTGAAGATCCGGTTGAGGTGGTGGTGTGCGACGGGTTCGTTGGCAACGTAATATTGAAAACATGCGAATCGATCGCGGTGGCGATGTTTAAATGGCTCAAACACGAGCTCATGCGCACGCCGATGCGAAAAGTGGGCGCAGTGCTCGCGAAGAATGCCATTGGGACGATTAAGGACAAGACGAATTATGAAGAGTACGGCGGCAGCCCGCTTCTCGGCGTGAACGGCATTTGTATCATCGCGCATGGCGC